>NZ_CP061297.1:0-313406 GCF_018687575.1 Polynucleobacter asymbioticus | reverse complement strand
TGAAATGCACCTTATCAATTTTCAATGCATCTAATAAGGCAACTGCGTCATCAGCCAATTGGGGGATGCTGTAGGGGGCGGGAGTTGTTTCTGAGTTGCCATGCCCACGCTTATCAAAGCGTAGCACTCGATAACGATCGCTTAATGCGGGCACATTCCAATCCCACATACTGCAGTCAGACATTAAGCTGTTGGCCATCATCACCACATGACCATCGCTAGGACCATCAAAACGATAGGCAATATCGATTCCATTGACCTTAATGATCTGTTTTTCTAGTTTTTGGCTCATTTATATGTACTTTCTGACTGGTCTAACAATTTTTAAATTTCCTGTCTTAATCATGGAGATCTGGAAAGGAGCATGGTAGATTATCCAACGAAACAATAAAAATACTAAGGAGACATGATGCAAAAGATATTGCAATCCCCTCGCTCACTAAAGCGCAACTGGATGGTGAGCTTATTCATTGGCTTAGGGCTTAGCCTCAACCTCATTTCCACGGCTGCAAACGCGCAAAGCTACCCCAATCGGACAGTCAAGATGATAGTGCCTCTGACCGCTGGGTCTGGTGCAGATATCGCCGGCAGGATCGTTGCTAAGAGCCTGGCTGAAACCTGGAAACAATCCGTCATTATTGAAAATCGTCCTGGTGCTGGTGGCTTAATCGGTACTGGTGCAGTAGTCGGCTCCGAGCCGGATGGCTACACCCTTCTCGTGCAATCAGCCTCCTACGCGGCTAATCCTGCAATCTATAAAAAACTACCGTACGACCCTCTGAAGAGCCTGGTTGATGTCGACATCCTTGGACAAACTCCTTACGTCTTAATTACCTCGGCTGAGGGTCCATACCAATCCATCAGAGATCTGGTAATAGCAGCTAAATCCAAACCCGGTGAGATTACTTTTGCATCTGCAGGTGTTGGTAGCTCAACTCACCTCGCTGCTGAATACTTCAATCAAATGATGGGCATTAAGCTCATTCATGTTCCCTACAAAGGATCACCAGAAGCTATTCAAGACACAATGGCTGGGCGTACTGCTTTCTATATGGCACCACTGGATACTGCTATCGGGCAACTCAAGGGTGGCAAAGTAAGAGCGCTGGGCGTTACTAGTAAGGCACGTAATGCCGCCGTTCCAGATATCCCCAGCATTGCTGAGTTGGGTTACTCCAACTTTGAAATTGGTCTTTGGTTTGGCGTATGGGCACCCGCCGGCACACCAGCGGCGATTGTGAAAAAGATTAATCAAGATATCAATCTAGCAATGCAAACTCCTGAAGTAAAGGCTGCTTATGAGGCCAAAGGCATCAAAGCAACGCCAATGAGCCCGCAAGAATTTGCTAAGTTTGTACGCGATGAGATGGCGAAGTATCAAAAGATTGCTAAAGATGCCAACATCGAACCACAGTAATCTACCTGTATCAAATTGAACTCAACTCCAGCAGCTCCACTCTGCCAAGCCCCAGATCCAGAAATTCGATCACCAAAGATTCAATTTCCCTCTGGGGCGGTAGATTGTCATGCCCACGTCTGTGGGCCAGCCTTGGAGTTTCCTTATGCTGATGAGCGTATCTACACTCCACCTGATGCCACACTGAGCCAATACAAATCCCTATTGAATATGTTGGGCGTAGATCGTGCCGTCTTAGTTCAGCCCAGCGTATATGGCACTGATAACCGAGCCATGCTTGCAGCGCTCTCTGCGAACCCCAACAAATTTCGTGGGGTTGCAGTCATAGACAGCAACATTACTGATGCTGAACTGGAGAAGCTTCATCAAGCTGGCGTGCGAGGCATTCGTTGCAATGTTGTCGATGTTGCTGATAAATCGAAGGGCTTGCCGATTGATGAATTAACTGCAATCGCTAGGCGCATCAAACCCCTTGGTTGGCATTTGGAGTTACTAGCCCACGTCAATGAATATTCCGATCTTGCTAGAACATTTGCAGATTTTCCTGTCGACTTAGTGTTTGGTCACTTTGGCTACTCACACGCAAAACATGGCATTAATGACAAAGGTTTTCAGGGTCTGCTGGAGCTTCTGAAAAATAACAAAGCTTGGGTCAAGATGACTGGACCTTATCGCATTTGTGATGGGGACTTTCCCTATGCAGATATGCGAGCATTTAATGATGCAGTGATTAAGGCCAATAGCAAGAGATTGATCTGGGGCAGTGATTGGCCTCATGTGATGGTCAAAAAGCAAATGCCGCATGATGCCGATCTCTGCGATCTGTTTGGCTCTTGGGTGTCGGATCCAGGGCTTAGAAAAGGCATCCTGTCCGATAATCCCTGTATGCTATATGACTTCCCTGCCTTTACTGGCAACTATTAGAAACAAATAAGAAATTCGCAAGAAAGAATATAAGCTCCATGGATAACACGTTTACTATTATTTTCGGCATTGTTGCCATGCTACTTCCACTAGTAGTGGGTCGCCTGGTATGGAAACGCTTTGATCAATACTTTGGTCGCAACGATGAAGCCTATATGGATACTCTCGAATACTTTCTTAAAAAGATTGGCTTCACTATTTTGGCTGCCTTCATCCTTTTGTGGATTGGCATCAGCCTAGTATTCAGTGGGCAGTCCTAATTACCAATACCAGCAAACACTAGGAAGTCGCTGCCATCATGAATGATCAACTCCTCAACATTCTCAAGAAAGCCAAGCTCAACTTTGCGGTATTGGCCAGCATTCTGGTGCTCGCAGTTGTTGGTAAGTTGACTAATCCGGAGTTCACCAACGGGATCTTCTTAATGGCGGATCAACTGGTTTCTGAACTTGTTCTATTGTTTGTTGCTATTACTCTGGGTGCATTTATTCCGAACTTCAAGTTAGTGGTCTTTGGTGCAATCGCTGCCTTCATTGCTGCAGCTATTGCCATTCAAGTAGGCGTGTTTACCTACCTGACAACCGACTATCTTTTTGCTGTTCTGATTGTCGTGCTGGGCTTTGCATCGATTGCCAATCTCTACAGGCATTACCGAGAATTTAGCCTCTAAGCAGGATAGTTAGACCTCCTCAGGAATAAGGCATCTATTCAACATGGTCTAACCCTATATATCAATACAGATATATAGATTCAATATTTAAGTATTTGTAGTTATGGTCATAGCCCCAGACAATATAAGGCTATGTATAAATATGACCATATTGACCAAACCCTTGTAGATCAACGGGTTATCCAATTTCAAAACCAAGTTGAGCGTCGCTTAAACGGCACCCTAGCCGAAGAAGAGTTTCGCCCCCTTCGACTTCAAAATGGTCTGTACCACCAGCGCCATGCATATATGCTGCGTATCGCCATCCCTTATGGCCTGTTGAGCTCCAAACAATTGCGCACCCTGGCGTTTATTGCTGATAAATATGACCGGGGGTATGGACACTTCACAACTCGTCAGAACATTCAATTTAATTGGGTTGAGTTAGAGAAAACTCCTGACATTCTGGCTGAGCTAGCCAAAGTGGAGATGCATGCCATCCAGACTTCTGGTAACTGTATTCGCAATATTACGAGCGATGCCTTTGCAGGTGTTGCTGCTGACGAATACGTCGACCCACGACCCATCTGTGAGCTACTGCGTCAATGGTCAACTCTGCATCCCGAGTTTGCTCACCTTCCTCGCAAATTTAAATTTGCAATTAATGGTGCTAAAGAAGATCGTACAGTTTTGCTTTGCCATGATGTTGGCATTGAGCTCAAGAAAAATCCTGCCATCAATAATGGTGAATTAACTGCAGATATTTATGCTGGCGGCGGCATGGGTCGCACACCCATACTGGGATCATTAATTAAGCAAGGCTTGCCATGGCAAGTTCTGCCAAGCTATTTGACCGCCCTATTGCGTGTGTATAACCGCTTTGGTAGGAGAGATAATCTCTATAAAGCCCGCATCAAGATTTTGGTCAAAGCCTTAGGGCCAGAAGAGTTTGCCCGCCAAGTAGAAGGCGAATGGGCAAACTTTCACAATGAAGCAAAACAGAGTAAAGATAATTTCACTCAAGCTGAGTGGGAGCGCGTCGCCAAGCACTTCACTAAGCCAAACTACAAAGATCTGACAGAATTGAGCGATGAGCAATTGCAATCCCATGCTGACTCCAAACTCAATGCTAGTGAGAAAATTGGGTTTACTCGCTGGCTAGAGCGCAACGTAAAGCCGCATCAAGTGCCTGGATATGCTTCGGTCATACTCTCACTAAAGCCCCATGGCACTGCAGCTCCTGGCGATGCCACCAGCGCCCAAATGAATGCCATTGCCGACTTAGCAGACCAATATAGCTTTGGTGAACTGCGCGTTACCCATGAACAGAATCTGGTATTAGCTGATGTTGAGCAGATGGAGCTTCTCAACTTATGGCGTGCGGCTAAAAACTACAACTTAGTCTTGCCTAATATTGGCCTACTAACTGACATCATTGCTTGCCCTGGTGGCGACTTCTGCTCACTGGCCAATGCCAAATCACTACCAATTGCCAAAGCCATTCAAGAACGATTTGATGATTTGGATTATCTGCATGACTTGGGAGATATCACTTTAAATATCTCTGGTTGCATTAACTCCTGCGGTCACCATCACGTTGGCAATATTGGCGTTCTGGGTGTCGATAAGGATGGTGAGGAGTGGTACCAAATCACTCTAGGTGGCGACCAAGGTAACGATGCCTCTATAGGCAAAGTCATTGGACCCTCTTTCTATGCCAATGAGATTCCGGATGTGATGACTAGCCTGATCAATACCTATGTCGAGCAGCGTACAGCAGATGAACCTTTTATCGATACTTATCGTCGCCTAGGTGTAGCGCCCTTTAAAGAAGCCGCCTATAGGAACAATGGTAAACACTCCAAAGAATCAAGCAAAGGTGCGATAGCCTAGCCATCAAAAAAATAAGCATATGAATAAGCAAATTATTTCTTTTCCAAAAGATGGCAAGCCCTCTCTTATCCCCAATAGATGGCAGGTATGGGATGGTGAACATGACGAAGGTGGCATTCCGGACCTAGAGCATGGAATGCATAAGGTACTGGTGCCATTTCATTGGTGGATCACGCACTATAAAAATCCTGACATCATCCATCGCGCAAATCAAGGTGAGATTGGTGTTTGGTTTGCGGCAGATGATGACATTCTGAAACATACTGACATCATTGAAGCTGGCAAATCACTATGGCCAGTAGTTGGCGCACACTTCCCGATTTTTAGAGATGGCAGAAGTTTTAGCACTGCAGCACTCCTGAGGGGTCGCTTTGACTGGCAAGGTGAAGTTCGAGCGATTGGTGATGTCCTTATTGATCAGCTCTTACAAGGCGCCAGAGTAGGCTTTGATACTTTTGAGCTACGTGCAGATCAAAATCTGGATGTTGCCCTTAAACAATTTGATCTCTTCTCAGTGGTCACGCAAAACAGCTGGCGCGATCAACGCGCCACTATTGCAGCATCATGAAAAACGCTACCCTCGGCAAAGTCTATTTAGTTGGCGCAGGTCCTGGTGCCGCTGATCTGATTACCGTACGCGGAGCCAAACTCTTAGAGAAGGCTGATATTATTTTTCATGATGCATTAGTTGATCCAGCCATGCTGGAGCTATGCCCTCAAGCTATTAAAGTGCCTGTAGGCAAACGTTGTGGCAAGCTGTCTTCAGCCCAGCACTTCATTAATAAGCGCTTAATCGATGCGGCACAGAAACACCAAATCATTGTCAGGCTTAAAGGCGGTGACCCCATGATGTTTGGTCGCGCTGATGAAGAAATTCAAGCGCTCAAACAGCATCACATTGAAGTCCAAGTAGTACCAGGCATTACTGCCGCCCTAGCAGGTGCAGCAGCTATTCAGCAATCACTGACATTACGTGGCGTTAGTAGAAGTGTTGCTTTTGTGACTTTGGCGCAAGCTGATGAAGCGGAGGGGAACAAGAGCCAACCCCTGCAAAACCCAAGTGCAGATACTGTGGTGTATTACATGGGCCGCAAAGATGCTAGCAATATTGCCAAACAATTAATTGGAAGCAACTCCCAACACACCAATCAAACTCCAGTTCATATCCTAGAAGCGGTCAGCACCAAGAATGAGCGTCACTGGTCAAGCACCCTCGGTCAATTAGCTGATGGCAAAGCCAATGACTGGTTTGATAGTGCCTCGCCTGCACTCATCATGGTTGGTGAAGCCTTAAGGAAGAAACAACAAACAGGCAATATCGCCAATAATCTAGTCGAGAACTTAGATGGCTCTAGCGGCAAAATCAATGATGGCTTGCAAGACAGCATCATCCTCACCAACAGCAGGCGTAGCGCTTAAAGTCACGTTGGGGAATTTTTCCTGACAAGCTGTAAGCAACACTGGGAAGTCGTTGCGTAAATGGCCGCCTTGCCCAAAAAAGACAGGCACAACCACCACTTCTCTAACGCCCGCCGATACTTGGGCAGCAATCGCCTCCTCTAAGCTTGGCTGCATGAGCTCCAAAAAGGCTAGCTCCACCGGAGTATTGGGATAGCGCACCCTCCAGAGCGAAGCTAAGCGATCAAAAGGCTCGCGCCAACGAGCATCACGGGCACCATGACCAAACAAAACAATTGCCTTCATATTCATATAAACCTTTTAAACTATCAGCATTAATCGCTCAAGCTTACCCTGAGTTTAAGCACTTCACCAACATATAACCTGCACTCATTACTCAATATGGCATATCTGCTCAGTCAAACCTGGTTCATCATTCTGATGGGCATTACTCTGATAGGGGCAGTGCTATCAGCAGTTCACCATGCTGAAGTTATCGCTCATAAAACGGGTGAGCCTTACGGCACCCTGGTGCTCTCGATCAGCGTCACTATTATTGAGGTATCCCTCATCATCGCTATGATGCTTGCCGGTCACGAGGGTGCTGAATTTATTGCTCGTGATGCCGTCTTTGCAACCGTCATGATTGTGATTAATGGCGTGATTGGGCTGTGTATCTTCATGGGAGGCTTTAAGCATCATGAGATGTCTTTTCGCAATGAGGGCACTAACTCTGCATTAGGCGTACTCACAGCGATGGCTACCTTTATTTTGGTAATGCCTATGGTTACTACCAGCACTCCAGGACCAGACTTTACTAAGAGCCAACTTGCCTTTGCGGGTATTGCCTGTTTTGCCCTGTACATTGCCTTCTTATTTTTCCAGACAATCAGTCATCGCGACTACTACCTGCCAAAGACGGAAGAACAAAAATCAAACAGCAATACACACGCTGAAAAGCCTAGCAATCTCAAAACAACTGTTAGCGCATTCCTTTTACTGATTTCACTAATCGTCGTTGTAGGTCTAGCGGAGGCACTTAACCCCGCAATTGAGGCTGGAGTTAAAGCAGCGGGAGCACCCAAGACAGTTGTTGGTATTGCCATTGCGATGTTGGTATTACTGCCGGAGGCTTATGCAGCAGTCAGGGCAGCCCGAGCTAACCGATTACAAAGTAGCTTAAACCTAGCGCTTGGATCAGCCCTAGCCAGCATTGGACTCACAATCCCTACGGTTGCCGCAATAGCGATTTTCTTCAATCTGCCACTAAGCCTAGGCATCAGTAGCCTGAATATGACTCTGATGTACCTGAGCTTCTTCATTGGGGCGCTAACTCTAGCCATTGGCAGAACAACACTCTTACAGGGCGTAGTGCACTTGATTATCTTCTTTGAGTTCTTGTTTTTGAGTTTGGTGCCATAAGAGGCTATCTCAATAGACTAAAATTGGTACACATATGTGTACTTTTTATAACTAAGGAAGCATGAGTGTTTTAGCCGTCTCCTTTCTAACATCCTTATTAATCACTCTTTGGGTGATTCGTAGTAGCCATTTGCATTCCAAATTTAGCGCCGACTCTGACACTACCGCAATACAAAAATTTCATAGTCATATAGTTCCAAGAATTGGTGGCCTCGGAATACTACTTGGGTTGATCATCTCACTAGTAGTTCGGCGCTTTGAGAATGAAGCCGTTGGTAATTTTGGATTACTCCTTATTGCATCGTCACTACCAGCCTTTCTATTTGGGTTTCTCGAAGACATTATAAAAAAAGTAGGTGTTAAGGTTCGCCTGATTGCAAGCTTCATTGCTGCTGCAATTGCCGGTCACCTCTTGGGAGGCTGGCTGACCTCAGTCCAGATTTTGGGTATTGATAACTTAATGCTTGCCTACCCAGCACTAGCCATTGGAATTACCTGCTTTGCAGTTGCAGGGGTGGCAAATGCCTTTAACATTATTGATGGCTACAACGGTTTATCGAGCATGGTTGCAATCATCATTCTTGGTGGCCTGACTTATGTGGCTTTTCAGGTTGGCGACACCCAAATCATGATTGCAGCGCTGGCTATGATTGGCGCCTTATTGGGTTTTCTGGTCTGGAACTATCCACGCGGCCTCATTTTCTTGGGTGATGGCGGCGCTTATCTGGTGGGTTTTTGGATTGCAGAACTCTCGGTCCTCTTGACAGCAAGACATCCAGAAGTATCCAAATGGTTTCCGCTATTACTTTGCATTTACCCTATTTTTGAAACACTTTTCACAATCTACCGCAGAGTGATTCTCAAGCGTGTTCATCCCGGTATGCCAGATGCTCTTCATCTGCATCAACTCATTTATCGCCGAATAGTGCGCTGGGACAATAGCGATCAGAACCAACAACTTCAGATTTACAGAAACTCAATGACATCGCCTTATCTTTGGCTACTCTGTCTTTTAGGCGTTATTCCTGCGGTGCTCTTCTGGCGCTATCACCTTGCGCTAAAGGGATTTGCAATGCTCTTTGCAATATCTTACGCTTGGCTCTATTGGGCAATAGTGCGTTACAAAGTGCCGGAATACCTGATCACTAGAAGGTAGGTAAGGTCAAAGAGGTATTACACGAATTATCCAGCCTTGATAAATTGACCAATTTTGCTAATATTTTTCCAAATCAAGGCACCAAAACCACCAACCCTGTTTTGACGCAACGTGCGATAGTCCTCAGTCATTTTTCTCATGATGTGCCTCAGGGATCGATTGCTTTCACCACCAACACGCATTTTTACTAAAACGCGCTTTAGGTATATCGCCCTAGCTTTACCGCGACCAAAGTAACGGAGCAAGGAGTCGTAATCACCAGAAATTCGATAGCCAGTATCGTAGGCCCCATATGCCTCAATAATGGAACGTCGAATAAATACCGTTGGATGAGGTGGCATCCAGCCCCACGAAAGCTTTTTCTGCGAAAACTCTCCCGCTACCCAGTGACGGATAACTTTATCCGAATCGATGCTGGAAACATAATCCAAGTCACCGTAAACAATATCTATCGATGGGTCTTCAAAGAGCTTTGACACCTGTGAAATTACAAGCTCATCGGAAAAATAATCATCAGAATGTAATACGCCAATAACATCGCCAGTTGAATTTAAAATCCCTTTATTAAGAGCATCGTATATACCGCTATCCGGCTCACTAATCAGAACTGTTTTTTCTCCAACCAATTTCTGAATAAGCTCCAGAGTTCCATCGGTAGATGCACCGTCAATAATTACATGCTCTATATTCTGGCAATCTTGACTTTGAACACTTGAAATGGCTTGGCCAATCACCTTTATGCGATTTCGTACTACAGTAATTATTGATATTTTTATATTCGACATTTTCAATCAACAACCAGTGGATTAATGGCTAAATCTAAAATTTTGGATGCAACACCGTCCCAATCTTTTGGAATGCCTCTAAGCTGCCCACTCCAATCTGGCTTCCAATTATCAGATAACAACCCCTTTAATTCCATCAAAGCGGCTCGTAAAGACTCAACACTATCGGGGTCGAAATAGATTCCCTGATCACCACAAAGCGTTCTAGCGTATGGCAAATCAGGGCAGATGACTGGTAAGCCAAAGAACATGGCTTCTACCAGAGGAAAACCCAAGCTCTCTTTCTTTGAGAGGAATAGGATTCCATCAACACTTCCATATGCATGAATCATTTCAGCAGGAGAAAGATGGCCAACGCATTGGACCCAGCTAATACTGGGTGCTGGATTCACAACCTCCCTAATCGTGAGCAGTAGCTCTTCAACAGGCCATAACCTAGATTCAGCAATATCAATTCGACTCAACAGGGAATGGTTCTTGTGAGGATATTCTGCAGCAGGATAGATGAGCCTCAAATTGCGAATCTCAGCCTTACGATGCCGCTCTGGTATTTTGCACTCCAAAAGCCATCGAGGTGGCGGATGGGAAATAATTCTAACCCTGTCCTTTATTGATGGATAAGAAGCGATTAAGGAGGTCTTCATTATGTCTGTTTGTACAATGAAGGTGCTTACCCTATTCATATTCAGACGGAAAATGAATCTAGTTATTAAATACTTCCACCCCCTTGGATGCCACGCAAAACTTTTGGGGGAAATTAAATGCGGGGTTTGCACAAATAGGGTTTGCCTACACTGAACTCTTAAGGGAAGATCGCCCAGCACCAATATGGGGGTTGAGTCGTTAAATTTATAGGCAAATAATGTGCACTCTAAAAATCTTGAAATAGCCTTTGGAAGAAATCGTCGGTACTGTTTAATGATGACACTCTCAGATACCAATGAAAATCCAGACAAAATCCCCGTATCTGGTAGATAAATTTGCGTAACATGCGCTTGCTCAGAATCAACTAAGGCGGGAAGCAGGGATTCTAAGAGTTGACTTGCTCCCGTTCCAGTTACATTTGTAAGATGAATTCTGATAGATTTTTGGGACAAAGAGATGGGGTGCATTTCAGTACCAAGGCGAATCAATCATCGCCCTTCTTGATGGTGAAGATTCAAATACTGAAAGCATGTATTTAGCAGCAATCTTTGGCTCAATGCGCTCTCGGTTACTAATGGCTCGTTCACTAAAGGAATTTAATAGCTCAGGATCATCTTCGATCTTCCTCAAGATCTCAAGAAGAGCATGATGATCTGCAGACTTGAATTCAAGGCCGCAGGCAAACTTATTAACCAGAGTACCAGCCCCAACCTGGTCGCTACAAACAACAGGGGTGCCAGCAAGAATAGCCTCATTAACTGCAACACCCCAGCCATCATGACGACTTGGAACAATCACCAAGTCATATTGAGCCATCTCTTTCTGAGCCATTCCAAAGGGTATTGCTCCTTTATAGCTCAGGTTTGGGAAATTCAAGAGGGGCATATCCTTACTCTCTGGACCATAAACATCAATAGAAATTCTGGAGCCCCGGGCCAATAGGGCTTTACTTACATCGATGAGTAAATCAACGCCCTTTCTCCTAATTAAACTTCCAACAAAAATAGCATTAATACTAGAGTGGGGCTGTCGATGCAATCTAAATCTCTCTTCATCCTTAGATCCAAATTGGCCTGGAACAAAATATCCAAATGGAAATAACTTGGACGCTGGAAAGCCAGCTGCTTGAAACTGAAAAAGGGCTAGGCGAGATATTGCAAATATCCCCGTAACAGATCTTCTCAAAAGTAGTCCATACAACCTATACAGTTTAGGACGAAGGAGCGCCTTAATTTGTCCCATTACTAAAGAGGTGTCACTTAAATATCCCTCCGATTCCGGAGAATATGGCTCAGAGATAATGAAGTACTCAACATTTAACCAGGCTGCATAGAGCATGCATGGAATAAATCTCCAGTCTGAGAATGGCGCAGCAAATATGTGAATAGAGTTTTGATGATCCCGAATAACGCCAAAACAAT
Organism: Polynucleobacter asymbioticus; assembly: GCF_018687575.1. Lineage (NCBI taxonomy): Bacteria > Pseudomonadati > Pseudomonadota > Betaproteobacteria > Burkholderiales > Burkholderiaceae > Polynucleobacter > Polynucleobacter asymbioticus. Next base: position 301,696 of record NZ_CP061297.1, on the reverse strand, counting down.
ATTTAAAGAAATTATTGCGGGGAATTAAAAATCTAGAAAGTGATTTAACCTGAAGATCAAGCCAGCCTTGCTTTTTTCTGGCCTCATCCTCCATCACTACGACATGTGATAGCACCTTGACTCCAGCTGAATCTGCAAGCGCCTCATAAGTGAACGCTTGATGGTCAGTTAAAACTACTTGCCAAGTAACTATCGGAGCCTTGGTCATCAAACTGCTCCAAAAATAAACTGCTGAAGTTTTTTGCCAACCAATTTTGGCGAGCAAATTTCTTGAACGGCTTGTTGGCCAGTCTTTGCAATCATGAATACTTCATTTGGGTTAGCCGCAATAAACTCAAGATGCCGGATAAGCTCTAGAGGATTGTCTTGATTTAAATACAGCGCACCATCCCCAAAAATAGTGCGAACATCGCTAATATCCGTAGTCACAATTAATAATCCTGCAGCTGCATATTCAATCACTTTTGAAGGGAAGGTAGTATTTGCATAAGGTCCATCATTCAGCTTAAGAGATACACCAACATCAGCCCTATTCAGGACATCAGCGTAATCTAAGTCAGTAAGACGCCCATGAACCACCACTTCAGGAGCGACTGTAGTTCTTGCTAATTTCACAAACTCATCAAGAGACTCACCTTTACCGGTGATTTCAAACCGAACATTTTTTAGCCATGGCGCCTTACTAGAGGCCATCATTCGAATGGTATCGATTAATAAACTGGCACCCGTCTCATTACTTAAGGTCCCACTCATTAGTACCGTTATAACTTTAGAGTCAAGCTTAATTTTTTGATGAAATTTAAATATTGCACCGTAGTAACAAAGTATAGGGCGTATTGAGGTAGCCTGTTTAAGCGCAGAGCAGGCAAGTAAAGCACGATCGCATAAGACATCATATGCGTAGGTGATCATCCTCGCAAAACCACAACTTAGTAGACGCCCACCCCTACGGACTTCGCCATCCTCAAGGTCAAGGATATTTTTATACTTCAATACTGAGCTTACCAACAGCGATGGGAGAAATGCATCCGTACGATTATAAAAAATGAGGTGATTAACCCCTCTAAGACGTAGCTTACAGACAACATATATCAATGCAAGGGCCGACAACAGCTGGGACAGAATTGGAATTGATGTAAACGGAATGTATAGCAATGGCAAGCCATCAATTCTTCGCACTACACTTGAAAAACTTTTCCACTCCGCAATGGATCCCCCTCGACCCATACTTAAAATAATCGGCCTGACGCCAGCAAGACGTAAAGCTTTGCACATTAAGATTATTTTTCTTGTGGCAGCTGGGCTATCAGTTGATATTCCCCGCTCTGAACGAGTCAAGTCATCCAAAGCATTGCACATGAAAACAACCCTCTTTGTCATAGAGGCAGAGATCGCTTAACTACTGCTGGAACTCCAGCAACCAATGAATTGGGTGGCACATCAGATCTAACCAAAGAACCAGCCGCAATGATTGATCCAGACCCAATAGTGACTCCACCCAAGATAATGCTTTTAGCTCCGATCCAAACGCCATCCCCCAGAGTGATTGCATTTGCATACCCCTTGCCAGCACGTCTAAGCGAGGTGCCAATATCATGACTGCCGGTGATGAACTCTACGCCCGGCCCAATATCGCACTGAGAGCCAATATTGATAGCTACACTCTCATGGGTGAAAATAATTGCACCTGGACTAATCCAAGTATCGTGACTAATAAGTAAATCCCCTCGGCCGTAAATCCAGGAGCGCCCACAAAATCTAACGTTTCGACCCAATCTAATACCGGCAATCTTTAGGAAAAAATTTCGCAACAGAAATAATCTTGTTGGCGGCAGAAACCATAAGAAAATATTAACTATATGTCTAATCATATTGAAGGGATAACCATTTAAAACCTAATAAGGTAAGGCTCAAAATCCGTTGGGGCTAAGAGACCAACTGCTTATAAATTGCAAGGGTTTGATCGGCACATTTTTTCCAAGAAAAATTTTGCAAACGCTCAGCACCCAATATTTTAAGCTCCTGCATCATAGACTCATCGTAAACAACACTCTCGATTGACCTACACATATCACCGACATCACTCGGATTGAAATATTTTCCGGCGTCTCCGACAACCTCTGGGATAGAGCTCGTATTACTACATATTACAGGGCAATTATTAGCCATCGCCTCAAGCGGTGGAATCCCAAATCCTTCATATAAAGAAGGGCATACGAAAGCTTTAGCCCCCCTATAGAAAGATCCAAGCAGCTCATCACCCCCACTTATCTGAAGAATTTGCCCCTCTTTAAAGCCCATCTGCTTAAAGAGGGTAGTTTCATTCTCATCAAAGGATCCGCCGCCAAAACAAATAATATTGATATCGGACATTAAGCCTCTCGATAAGGCGACAGCCTCAACAAAACCAGTGAAGTTTTTATACCCGGCTCGAGATCCTACGTACAACAAGTATGGAGCATAAGAATCGGCAGCGCTTCCCTTCAGATGAGGATTTTGAGAGAGTTGGTCAAAGCCTAATAGAACAACCGAAACTTTATGGTGGGGCACATTAAATATCTCGATCAAATCCTTTTTCGTGCTTTCAGAAATGCATATTATGTGATCAGCCCGATTTATTGACTCAAGCTTTAATCTAGATGTTCTACCGCCATCAGAAAAATCTTCTTCAAAAATTTCATGAATCATATCGTATACAGTCGTAACAATAGCGGACTTTTTCGGGGCAAGGCTCGCCCTAGAGTAATAGGTTTCATGTAGTAAATCGGGTTTCCACGCTCCAATTTGATGCTTAGAAACGACATTGTTATAAGCATTTACCAGCCTTATTGTTTTCGGTGGATATTTTGCGATGTAATGCCCCCGAACAATATTTTCAGGCAAAGATCCCAGGTAACGATTGCAATAGATCGGACTAAAAATATTGACCGCTTCACCCGCCTCAAGAATTTGAGAAGCTACATTAGTAAAGTAACGAGAAATACCGCCAAAGGGTTGCTGGTAGAAAATTTGATGGTCGTAGGCAATTTTCATTACATCTGCTGGCGCAATTCTGAAGTGCTACTTTCATAAAAACCAAACTCAAGGTCAAACAAATATCCTGGTAACGCATTGTTAAATGGCAAAATCATATATACCCCATACACCTCCATGCGACATGGTGCGCTAGGATAAAGCTTCAAAGTTAATCTGCGCAGCGCTAACCAGAAATACTTAAATAAACTAGTAGATTGATTGGTTTTCTCATAAACCCATCCAAATAAATTTATCATATTGAATCTTAATTTACTAACATCCGTTTTATAGAGTTTTTAAGGTTAGCAAGCCTCTTATATAGGCGCTCGCCAACAATTATCAGCATAAAGAATTTGGATAAATTTTTAATTAAAATTTTCCACCCACCAAGCGCTGAAAAAAAAGGGTTGAGGGGATATCTATGGGCCGCACTATCACTTCCAACAATCACTATGTCATTCTGATTATATTGCTGATCTTTATAGGAGGAATCGACTATGCAATTCTCACCAGTTCCATCGTTACCAATATTTCGCACTAAAGATTCTTTTGGGAATAGGCATTTTTTATTTTTTTTAATCATATCGAGTAAAAAAGCTAAATCAGCTGCAACTAGACGCCCACTGGCAACACTCCATACCCCAAAAATTAAATCAGGACGATTTAACATTAATTTAACAAACAGTTTGGGACTTCTCAGAAACTCGTTTGCAACTTCAACATAATTTGGCAAACCATAAAACCTATCCCTCCAAATTCCATAACCCCAAGCTGAGAATCCAGGTAAAAGCACAACATCAGATGAAGAATTTATACGGATGGATTTATAAAGATATCCGCAAATAGCAAAAACGCTCTCATCTCCTCTATAAAGCGATAAACCCTCATTTATATACCTTAGAAATCCTCTTCCAACAATCGTATCGTCTTCAATTGTTATTAACCTATCAGTTTTCTTATATACCTCATCAAATGCAGCGGATGCATTAAGGTGAAGGCCAAAGTTTTTATCTCTTAAAATTATATTGACAGACTTAAACCCCTTGATGGAGTTAATATATTCTCGCAACTTCAAAACATCGCCCTCATCTTTGCGCTGTCTCGGAGCATCAGAGGCAATATATAAATCTGTTGAAGGCGCAAGATCGTTAAGCAAAAGAGCCTCAATTGTCTTTTTAAGATGCTCATGCCTTGTATATGTATGTATTACTACTGGAGCAAATTCAAATGGGCTACTGAGATCACTCATTTTTCACCAATTCATCATAGGTGCCAATTACTCCAATCCTACCAGAATCAATCTCTATAATTCGATCGCAGCCCCTTAATGTTGATAATCTGTGCGCTATGACTATCACTGTTAGATTAGGATCTAAGTCGTAAATACAATTCATTACCGAGCCTTCTGTTTCCCCATCCAAGGCACTAGTAGCCTCATCAAAGATCAGAATTTGAGATTTTTTATATAGCGCGCGAGCAATACCAATTCGCTGCCTTTGACCTCCAGACAGAAAAGCGCCCCGCTCGCCAATAATTGAGTTAATACCATCTGTGAGGCTATTAATTAAATCCGTGAGCTGAGCAGATTTAATTGCATACTCAACCCTTGCAAGATCTATTTCGGCTTCAGGAACACCAAAAGCAATATTGCATTTAATTGAGGCATCTGTTAGAAAAATAGATTGCGGAACGTGCGCTACCATTTGCATCCATGTCTTTACGTTGTGCGAATTAAGACTAATCGCATCAACCTCTACTGACCCACTAGTTGGAAATAGTAAGCCCATCAGAATATCGACAAGAGTGCTTTTTCCAGATCCAGTCTTACCTATCACCCCAATTCTCTCACCTTTACGCACCTCCAAATTAACTCCATTCAAGATTAATTTAGGTGGATTTCCAAGCTGTAACTCAATATTTTTTAAGCAAACAGAATGGTTAAAAAATATTTTCTGCATTTTCTCCAAAGCTGCAGAATTATTTTTATCAAATATCAATAAATCGTTAATCTTGTTTAAAGCTTGGATACTTGAATTGATTGAGTTAGTGGAAACGTAACACTGTTGCAGGGCAGGCAAAAGTCTTTGCCCAGCCATAACGATTATTGCCAAGGTTGGGAGGGCTAATGTAAGCCCTGAATTATCAGATATTAAGTATCCGGCTATAGCAACCACTATCATTGCCGCCGCCTCTATCCCAATTCGCGGGAATGCGCTAATAAACTGATTTGCACCCTGTAATTTTCTTAGATTTAAGTCAGCACTCGAATGAAGGTCCAGAAAAGCCTGCTGAGTTCCATTGACAATAACATCCCGTATTCCACCGATACCATCTTGCAATGCTTTAATGGCCCTCGAGGACTCAAAGTCTATTTTTGCCCCATTATCTTTAGCTCTTCTCTTACCCAAGAAGTGAACGGCAAAATAAAGTACCGCCAAGAAGGAGAATGCGGAGGCTGTTCCCGCTGGATTAACAACCAACATAAGTACCGATAGAGCAATTATCAATGATAATCCGCTAAAAAAAATGGTTACTGGATTGATTATTTGGTAAATCACAAGATTGATATTCACGAAAATATTATTAATAATTTCGCTAGTGTGATCACTTATTACCTCTAAATACGGCTTATTTAAGTAGGCCCTATAACAGGCTGTACTTATTTCAGAACCAAGTGCAAATGAAAATCGTGTTCCAAAATAAAGCACTACAGACCTAAATAAAGCCGATAAAAAAATCAATCCTATAAAAGCGATAGTGATTGGCAAAACAATGTCTTGAGCGGCAACAAGGTCCAGGGCTCGACCAAATTCTGAAGGAGCTAAGTAGTTGAATGGAATTTCTGGCCTGGTTAGCGCCAGCATAAATGGACCAACTGCGCCAATACTTGCAAGCTCAAGAGCCGAACAGGCAATATTTAGCAGTATTATGTTAATTAGATCCAGTTTTCTTTTGCGAGATAAAACGCCAAAAAAAACTTTGAGCACTCTTAAGGTAGACAATTTGGCCTTATATTTCGCATTTTTTGCTTAGCTAATTATATCAAAGGGTGGTCAGCTCATAATTTTAGAATTCCCTTGGATGACCAGACTTTCTAATTAACAGCGCTCTAAAAGAGTCGTGACCTCATTTAATCGGCTATTTCTGCTTCAGCTACTTCATATTTTATAAAATAATTACTACATTTATTACTATCAACTTTACAGGTAGAAGCTTTTTAATTGCCCATCTGAATTAGCGTCCAAAATAAATTTTTTAATTTTAATTAATTACAAGCAAATGTAAATCATTGCTCTATATCGCCCAAACTAACCATAGCCCCTACTTCCACCTCATTTACAACTCTCTTATTTAGATGCTGCTTATAACTAGATGGAGGTATCCCATTTCCTGGGCGCTTAAACTCAATTACTGACTCTGTAATAAAGTCCCCTGGAAAAAGTTTAACCTTAGCCACCATACTACGTCGCATCTTGACAGCCTGATCTTGTTCCTCTTGCGACAAAATACGCTCCGACCCCCCCATCGCCTCATGCACGCGATGACATGCTGCAATCATAGATTCCATTTCCTCAGGCTCAGTTGCCATTTGATTATCCATCCCGATCTTCGCACTATCTAATGTAAAGTGCTTCTCAATTAAACAGGCGCCCAAGGCAACAGATGCTGCTGGTATTTCGATCCCAATGCTGTGGTCTGAATAGCCAATTGGGTATTCAGAAAATTTACTTCTAAGTGTGGCAATATTTTGGAGCCTAATAATATTTGGTGAAGCGGGGTATACAGAAGTACAGTGCAGAATGATGAGCTTATTATTTCCAGCCAATCTAATAGCCTCTACAGCTAAGCCAATCTCCTCCATGGTTCCCATTCCAGTAGAAAGAACTAAAGGCACACCCAGATTACTTAACTCAGTCAAGTAAGGAAAATTGTTTAGCTCCATTGAGGCAATCTTTATAAATGGAACCCCACATTCTTCTACCAAAAAAATAGCTTCATCAATAGAGTAAGGAGTGGATGCAAAATCAATCCCTATTAATTTTGCATGACTAGAAAGCTCTTTTAACTGATCATTACTTAAAGAGAATTTTGTCACCATGCGCTTAGCAATTTTATTTACCCTATAGTAATCTTCGCAATAAAGTGATTCTGCCGACCACGATTGGAATTTGACGCAATCACAGCCAACAAGCTTGGCTTGCTCAATCATCTTTTTTGCGATTTCTATATCGCCAAAGTGACTTGTATTGAGTTCTGCCACAATATATGGTTTTAAATAATCGCCAATATCTCGGCCTGTACGTAACGTTATAAAAGACATCTTTTACCTATTGATCAATCGGTTCTACAATCATTTCTTGCATGAATAACTCTCGCGATAAAAAGGGGGCCTGATCCTCTAGGGGGCGGCGCACAAGCCTTCCGTCTTGAGCACTTCGAGTTCGTGCCACTTCTATATAACCCTGATCCGGACGCCCCATAATTTCGCAAATAATGGAGCTAGGGGATGAGAAGAAGTCGACCAAACCAACATCCAAATCACGCACCGAGTCTATCCTTTGATATTGCAAACCAAAGCAATCGGCAACTTTAGAAAAGTCAGGGCAACTCACACCATTTTCAGGGTCAGTGCCAATGGTGCGCTTACGAAATAAATCCTTTTGCCGCCGCCTTATGATTGAGTAAACGTTATTGTTAATAACAATGATCTTTATTGGTAACTTTTGATAACGGATTGACTCTAATTCTTGTAAATTCATCATGATTGACCCATCACCAATAATAGCAATGACCATTTGACTTGTTGCATGCTGAACTCCAATTGCAGCTGGCAATGCAAAACCCATAGCACCCTGTGATGCGGGGTGAATGCAATCCATGCCAGTAGAAAAGCGAATATTGGTAGGAAGGATGACCTCCGCTAAGCCTGAGTCAGTTACCAATGTAGACCTTGGAGGCATTAGCTTACCTAATCTTTCAGCAAGCTGATATAAATCCACAAGGTCTGGTGAATTAAAATCTGACTCCACAAATGAAAATAGGTTTTTCCAGTGTTTGCACTTTTCAACCCAGGCTTCTGGCGTCCTCTGTAATGGATTTTTCAGTAATTCAGATAAAAAACTTTTCAAGTCTGACTTAATAAAAGAATCGATACGAATACCTATTTTGCTATGCTCAACAGGGTCAATATCAACCACATTAATTTTCGCATCGCGTGCAAATTTACAGTAATCAACCCCGGTCGTAAGAGCCGTCAGGCGTGATCCCAGTACCAGCACATAATCAGAATTTTGCACAGCAAAGTTGCCAGCACGAGAACATCCCATGGCACCCACTGATCCAATAGAAAGAGCGCGATCCAAACTATAGCTATCAGGCGCAGATGCTGCATAAACTACCGGGATACTCCACTCTTCAACTAGTTTAACTAGATATTCTTCTGAGCCTGAAGAGCGAACGCCCTTTCCAATGAGTAACAATGGCCTTTTTGCTTGGCGAATATTATTGGCCACAAGCTCAACATCTATATTAGATGTTGACGGGTTTTCGTCCCCATCCAATATGACACGTGAAATCGTATCTGGATCAATTAATGCGCTCTGAAGATCCAATGGCACATCTATCCATACTGGCCCCTGCCTCCCACTCAAAGCTGCATGCAATGCTCGATCCATCACCTCAACAATGTCCTGCGATTTAGTAAGCATGTGGGCATATTTGGTTATTGGCGAGACCAACGCAACAATATCTGCTTCTTGCTGCCCATAAGTACGAAGCGGGATCTGGGTATGCCTGGTAGTTTCATTCAGAATATTTTGGCCAGATATGAAAATGCACGGAACACCATCCTGCCATGCAGATAAAACACCAGTCATCGTGTTAGTTGATGCGCAACCTGTGGAGACAAGGCATGCTCCGAGCCCGCGCGTCTTTTCTGCATAACCAATTGCAGCAAATGCGCATGATTGCTCATGATGAAGAGACACTCCAGTTAGATCATTACTTTTTGCTAATGCATCACTTAAGAACAGAGCCCCTCGCCCCGTAACCTGAAAGACATGTCTAACACCAGCATGAGCTAGTCGAGACATTATGTAGTCCGAAACACGCATTTGCTACCCCTTTAATTTCGGTCTAAATTTCTCAAGTTCGTCCACAACAACCGCTGTGACCTCTAGTGAGATTGCCTGCTCTCCATTTACATAACTTTCAACGCGACCTCTTGCAATCCCACGTGAAAAACTATCTAAGCTTGCATGCATCTCCAGGGTATCCCCCGGGACTATTTTACGTCTCAAGTGAACATTATTAAGCAAGCGATCTGCCGTTTCTCGCCGCTTATATTGATCTAAACTCAAAAAGGTTAATAGAAAGGATTGCATACAGCATTCAATCTGAATAAAACCAGGCACACTGGGCGACCCAGGAAAATGCGCTGGAAAATAATGCTCATTGTATGTAAAGTTTTTTATTGCCTTAACAAATTTGCCAGGCTGAATTTCCGTGGCGCCATCCAAAAGAAGCCAAGGATATTTATTTAATAAACATTCTTTAACGTTTTCAATGCCGAAATTTATTACATTGCCTGCAGTAATATTGCTGACTACTTTTGAGGCAGTGTTGTTTGCTAGAGACTGTTTAAAGTCCGCAAAAAATTCGGGAATTACAATAGTGCATTCCATTGAGCAGGTAAGGACGCCATTTACCTCGCCCTTAACCTTGCCACGGGCAACTCCGCGACCAAAACTCTCCAAGGTTGCCTCTAAATCCAACCTCTCGCCAGGAATAATTTTTCTAAAAAACTGGACTTTATCAAATCGATTGCTCATAGCAACTAAGCCGCGAAATTTTTCTTCCGAAAGAAATGTCATCAAAAACATCTGTGACATTGCTTCAATTTGCACTACATTCCAAACTTTTGGGCTTGCCGTTTCATAACCGTGAAAATACCATTCGTTGTATGTAAATAATTTAAAACCCTTCGCATACTTTAGGGGGACACATTCAGTTACCCTGTCAATAAATAACATGGGGTACCGATTTTGCTGACAAGCCATAATGCCCGGGATGTCGAATGATATGGGTTGAATTTCCATAGCTATCTCTCTAGCAGTTTGTAGGTAATATTACATTCGCTCACCATTTCATTGTTTACACTACCCGACACACTGGCAGTAGCAATCCCCATGGCAATACGGTTAATTTGAACGCAGATTTCCAACCTGTCACCCGGGAAAACTGATCGATAGTAGCGAACCTTATCTATGCCAGCCAACAATATTGGAATATCGGGGAGGCCATCGACATCTTCAGAAATGAGCAAAGGTAGGGCAACTGCCTGCGTAAAAGCTTCCAACTGCAGCGTGCCAGGCATTATTGGATTATTAGGAAAATGTTTAGGGAAAAACCATTCGTTATAACTCAGATTTTTAAATGCCTTACACATTATTCCTGACTTTATTTCTGTTACGCCATCTAGAAGCAATAAGGGGTATTCTCGCTTTAAAACTCTAGAGATTTGAGAAACATCCATCATAGATAAGCCTTCTTACATGCAAATTGAGTCGCCCAGTAAAACCAACTTTTAATCGAAATTCTAGATATGGGCAAAACCGTCCACGCGAATATTTTCCCCATTGACATAGCTAGATTTATCGCTAGCCAAAAATACACATACCTCAGCCACCTCATCAGAGCGTCCAACCCTTTGATTAAGATAAACACCATTAACCAATTGTTTTTGGATGTCGGAGGGGCCCGAGCGAAACATATCAGTATTAATAAAGCCTGGCGAAACAGAATTTACTCTAACATTAAATCGGCCCAGCTCTTTTGCTGCGGTTTTCGTTAAGGCAATTACCGCACCTTTGGAACTTGAGTAAGCAGTTTGTCCCCTCATTCCACCTTCGTCTCCGCATATGCTGGCAATGTTTATGATTGATCCAGAGTTTTGCTTAGACATTATTCTCGATGCATAAGACATCATTTCAAATACAGCAAATACATTTACCTCAAAAATTTCTTTTAAGGTCTCTCTATTAAGCATAGTGATTAATGTATCGACTAATATCCCAGCATTATTTACAAGGCAATCCAACCTTCCCTGCTCTTTCATGATCTTCATGAAAGCTTTCCTGGTTGCGGCTCTGTCTGATACATCGAAGTAAAGTGGAATTATGGAGCCTTCGCAGAAGTCTTGACCGCATAACTCAGATAATGAGTCGGGGGTTTTTGCATTCGCATAAACAATAGCACCATTTTTCGCAAAAATTTCTGCAACGCTTTTGCCAATACCTCGATTGCAGCCAGTTACAAAAGCTATCTTACCTTTTAGCATATGCGGAAATCCTTTGCCGACCCTTTAAATTGCTTATTTAAAGTCAAAATTGGTGCAATGCTTCCCTAGCGCTTTTTAACCTTTAAATACTTTGTGGTCATCATTACCACGTGTAATTCTAGCAGGGTTTCCCACGACCGTTGCCAAGGGTGGCACATCTCGAAATACTACAGAGCCCATCGCGATTATCGCATCATCACCTATAACCAGTCCCTCCATTAAGGCTGATTTCATACCCACAAATACTCTATCTCCGAAAATAGTTCCGCCGCCAGGGGCGCAAAATGGAGAAAGCACAGAATGACTGCCAACTTTAATATCATGGCCAATATCACAGAAGGGTTGAATTAATGCATTACACCCTATCTCAACGTATGTATGTATAGTGGAAAATTCACAAACGATAACTCCGAGATCAATCTTGCATGTTGGCGATATTATCGCGGTAGTATCAACTAGTTTAGTCAAGCGCATGCCATGATCCACAAGTTTTTTATATAAAACCTCCCTGGACTTGGGCTCACCAACAGCAACTATGCACTCGTAACTTTCTTTGCAGCTCAATAAGGATTCAAAATGAACTCTTTGGGTGCCAAAGTAATCACCCTCTTCGCTAAAGTCATCTATGAAAAGAATATCATTCCAAAGCTTAGATGCGGCATTTCGCCTCATGGCAATCTCGTAAACTTCCCGCCCCAATCCTCCTGCTCCGTATATTGCCAATTTCATTCGAAACTCCTTAGGCACTCTAAATAAGTGTGAACAGCATTGTTTGATTTAAATCATCTTAGACCAATAAGAATATTCGAGCACATTTATTACAAATACACCGCGCTTCAAAAGCCATCAAGCTAAATGGGTATCTATTAAAAAGATGAGAAGGAAAGTAATAGGGCTTTAGTCATTACCAAAAAATCGAGGCGCCTTAAGCAAGAATATAAAGTTACGGCAGAGATCAATATACGAGATTAATAGATGCCAGCTTTATAACTCTACTCCGTACTTTGCCAATATTTTCATTCCATTCGTATAGGAGCTGAATTCAATAATATCGTCAGTTTCTAACATAACTTCAAAAGTCTCTTCCAACACAGATATAAGACTCATGTGACCAACAGAATCCCACGCAGGTATAGATTGATAAACAAACCCCGAATTCAGTACTGAAGGCTCAATTGAAAAACACTCAGTAAATACTTTGTCATACTTTTCTTTATTAGACATATAAACTCCTTTAAATTTTCTTTACTAATGCTTAAGCATACTCAGATAAATATAGCGCCAGGAATCTCTGACAAAACACTAAAAAAGCACTCTTTCTTGATGGAAAGAGAATTTGAAACCACGTTTAATGAGCAAAAATTAAGGGCCCACAATGGGCACTATTGTATATCAATAACCCTAGATAAAGTGCTCACGATATCGTAACCATCCCATATCACCCCAATATCAAGTGCTGAGCCTATAGGCACAATTCGGTCAATTCCTAAAAGATTATTCTGCACAACAAAATCACAGAAAAACGCCTTATCAAAACCAAAGTACGTGAGCGTCTGAAACTTGGTACCCACCAATCTGGCCATAACATTCAAATTCGTTACTTTTAATTCATAGAAAAGTCCGTACCGACCCCTACAAATATCCACTTTATCGGGCAGTCCGTTCATTTGCAATCTGTATATAAAATTTCCATTCCGCTCTAATCCAACCACGCAATCAAGCTCTATAGCCTTCTCGCAAATCATTGTGTATTTATCGATGGCATTGACTGGCTGCAAATCATAGTTTGAAACAACCTCTTCATAAACCCTATGCCAGAATTTATGCTGCGCCGCTTTTAGATCAGCATCCCCCATCCAAACAATAAGATGAGGTGATGAGCAGGCGTCTTGATCCATCAAATAAACATCGTTATAAAATGCCTTAGCTAGCTTATTAAGCTCCGATTCATTTGCATTAAGAATCGCAGTTGTAGAGACTATGCAAAAAGAATACCTATCTGCAAAAGCCATCTCAACACTTCGTGATGGAGCGGGAACCCTTCTAATGCTACTTATGGTGGCGTCTCCTCCCCATATAATTCTTGCATTGCAGCCAGAGGAAAAATGTCCTGTAATTTCATCATCATGACCATACCGAACAAATGCAGTCATTTCAGCAATCCTGCCGTAGAGGGGCTTCTCCAATAAACCCGTGATAAGCCTACAAACAATTTCTGTTTGAGCAAAATCTTTAGAAGAAACTCTTACAACATTACAGTTCCCCGCCAAAAGCGAAAAGGCATATGAAAAAGCAAAATTAATAGGCACATTAGATGGGGCTATATGAAATGCATAACCCACCCCAAGACGAAGATGCTCTGAAGAAAAATTATCCTTCAACGTTGCTAAGTTAGCTTTTCGACACCAAAAAGCAAAAGACATTACATCGGGATACCGTCTTGCTTGACTGTCTGCAAATAGCGCCACTGATAGCTGGCTTAAAAAGTCACACACCAAGGGATCGTATGGGCGTAGCGGTCTTGGATTAAGCTCCATCCCCACTTTACCCACGAGATAATTTAGACCATTACTCAATAGACTCATATGTATCGCTACAACCCCTAATCTCTGATTTCTTAATACGCCCATGAATCATGAAATACCTACCCTTACGACCACAACGACAATCATCAGCCCCAATAATCTCACCAATGTCTTCGGTAATAATTGAATGCCCAGGGTAACTAACGGGCAACAACGACAGCAATTGAATCAATCCCTGCTGCCCCGGGGGTAAGACGCTAAAGTCTTTGAAATCCCGAATTAAAATATCTGAGAAGATTGAAGAGTGAAGATACCCCATTTCACACTCCATAAAAATGGAACCAGTTTGCTCTACCATTCCATAATAATTATAGATTTTAGATAGTCCAGTCGCACTATTTAATCTAGCCTTAAACACGCTATTGTCAACAGCCTCTCCAAGAAGCTTTTTCCAGCCGCCGCCATGTATCAAAATCCCATTCCCCAAAGAAAGCTTGATATTTAATTTCTCTAAGGTCTTATAGAAATGCTGCCATATGATGAAAGTAAACCCAAAAATTAGAATATTTTCATCTTTGTGTTTTTTCAAAAATTGTTCTACTCGGTCAAGATCAAGCTCCATCTTTTCATTCAGGGCATAAGTAACGTCATATCCCAGCATTGAAAAACCAAGAACGCCTGCACCACGTGCTGAAAAGAGGTTTCTATCTTTTACAATCAAGTGCGTATCAATTACAAGCATCGGCAATCGCTTGACCCCAATAAATGAAGAGACAATTTTTGTTAGCACCTTGGTCTGATTAGCAGCCGTAACCTTATCCAGAAAAATTTTAGATACACTTTGACCCGAGGTTCCCGAAGACATCATAGTCTTTACAACCTCAGATTTCTCAACACTCAATAACTCATACTCTTTGAAGAGTCGAACTGGAATAAAAGGTACCTCAGCCAAAATATTAAACTCTGTATGGCAACCCAACATATCAATTATTTTTTTATACTGCGCGCATTTTAGATAGTGATGCTTGGTAATATCCGAAAGAGCTCGTATATATAGTTGTTCTTTTAGTTTTTGAGGGAGCGCATAAGGGGGCTCATTTATTAAATTAACTAAATCAAACATTTACCCCACCCTAGTTATTGCAAGCAGCTACTAAATTCTTGAGGTCTGCATAAAGAATCTTCCCAAACTCATTACGCGGAATACTATCTACAGCAATAATACTCAAACTCGCAGATGGTAACCCCGTTTGTCTGGTGATGAAAGTTTTGACCTCCTGAGCATCCACCCCCTTTGCAACAAAAACCTCCATATTGTCATCGCGGCCAGCACAAGCCACATCATATTGCGCAGCCCTGAGAAGCTGTTCAACATCATCTAAACTGACGCGATTTCCAAATATTTTGAGAAATCTAGATTTCCTTCCGGTTATGTAATAAAAATCTTCGGAATCGCGTCTCGCTATATCTCCAGTATGTAGAACCCCATCATTCAAGTCGCCAGCAGCTAAATCTTGTCGGCATGAGGCATACCCCATAGCAACATTTGAGCCCTTGTATACCAACTCTCCATCAATACCTTCTTGCAAAATGATTTGGCCATTCTCATCCTCAAGCCAAAACTCGCCTCCTGGAATAGGTATGCCAATACTATTTGATCTAATTTTGGCAAATTTGCTAGGCAAATAAGACATTCGTGAGGTTGCTTCAGTCTGTCCATACATCACTATAAAATCCACCCCTTTCGATTCGCAGGCATCTGAAAAATATTTAACAAGTTCCGCATACAACCTTCCGCCGGCCTGGGTAATTGTTTTTAGGCTCGGAAGATTCATTCTTTCAAACCTGAGTTTTTTGAGTATTTCAAATGTGTACGGTACGCCACCAAATGAAGTGGCGGAATGCTGTTTTAGGCTATCCCAAAAAGGCTTCTCCATTACAGAAAAGTTGCATAAGATTATTGAGCTACCTTTGAGCAAGTGGCTATTAATAATAGATAATCCATATGTATAGTTAAAAGGTAACGTAGTAATTGGTCTATCCGCCTGAGATATAGATAAATATGTGGCTATAGAATCAGCACTACTTGTAATATTTTTATAGGATTGGCGCACTAATTTTGGGCTCCCAGTGCTTCCAGAAGTAGTTAAAAGTTGGGCTAACTCACCATGCAATCCATAATCCATGACGTAGGTAGTTTTTGATAAAAAATAATCCCCAAACTTATAAGCACGTGAACATTCGCTCGGCACTAAACAGCTATCAAACGGCGCCCATATGTATGTTGGCCTATAGGCCTCCAACAACCCCTTAAATAGGTCTTTATTTATATCTGGAGAAATTAATACGGGAACCACCCTTGCCCTCAGCATGCCAATATAACCAACTACTGATTCAAGGTTATTTGCAACAACACAAAAGACAAGACAGCGACTATCAAATACTTCTTTTAACTTATCAGCAACATCAGTAAGTGTGCGGTAAGAAATGTGTTCAGAATTTTGCGTAATAATTGCTGTTACATCTCCATACCGCGAAATATCATCGTAATAGTTTTTCATGTAGAAGTCAGTCTCAATCGGAAAGAATGCTGGCACCCCAAGATATGCTGCTGGGCTGATATAGACTGCTAACCCGTAAAATTTGGTCTAAAAAGCTAGTTACCATACAGATAAAATTTTGTAGCACCCACTTAAATAAATAGTGTCACGCGCTGAAAATAAATTTCCAGGAGGCTTCACTACTCACTTAATTTGGAAATTAAAGAAATAATACCCATTTGATCCTTTATTGCAATCCCGGGGTAAATTGGTAAGCATAATATTTCTCTTGACGCCTTCGTTGCAATTGGTAAGTTAGCTCCCCCGGAAGATGGGAGGCTTCTATACATCGGAAACTCACTAATAAGGGGATAGAAATATCTTCTCGCAAAGATATTGTTTTCCTTCAGCTTTTCATAAAGCTCATCCCTACTCAATGGGTAATCTGCCCCAACTAAAATTGGGAAGTAAGAGTAGTTACTAGCAATTTGTCCTGAGCCTTCGAGACATTTTATTCCCTTGATATCACTCAAATGGGCTCGATACATCTCATCGATCTTCATTCGCTCATTTAAGGCTGTTTGAATATATTTCAATTGGACTAAGCCGAACGCAGAGTTTATCTCGCTCATCTTTCCGTTAATGCCCGCTACCTCAACAGTAGTTTCGTTAACAAATCCAAAATTTTTCAGTTGATCTATATGGCGCTTTGTTTCTGCATCCGGGCACACTATCGCCCCACCTTCAAAAGTATTAAATACTTTTGTCGCATGAAAACTTAAAACAGATAAATCGCCATGATTTAGCACGCTGCCACAGTGGCATTTAACTCCAAATGCATGAGCGGCATCATAAATTACTTTTAAGCCATGTTTGTCTGCAATTGCCTGTATAGCATCCACATCGCAAGGATTTCCGTAACAGTGAACTGGCATGATTGCAGTGGTTCTCGGAGAAATCGCCGCCTCAATTTTTTGAGGGTCTAGATTTAATGTATCTTGGTCAATATCAACAAAAACTGGCTCTATTCCATTCCACAGAAGTGAATGCGCTGTTGCTACAAATGAATAAGGAGTTGTAATAACTTCACCCTTTATTTTTAGAGCTTGCAAAGCGGTAATGAGGGCAATGGTTCCGTTATTAAAAAGGCTAATATGCTTCACACCGAGAAACTCACATAAAGCACTTTCCAACTGCTGATGGAATGGTCCGCCATTCGTAATAATCTTATTCTTCCAAATTTGCTCCAAATATGTTGAGAACTCCTCAAGCGGAGGAAGAAAGGGTTGCGTTACATAGATCGGCGTATCACTCATTTGATCTCTTTACTTAATCTAAGAAAAATCATATTAAATATTGGTACGCTCAAGATGCAGGCCCATTAATGCGGGCCCTCATCTCATCGTAAGCCATTTTGAGACCGCCATCTAAGGGCACTGCGGGATGCCATCCAAGCCTATTTAACTTCGAACTATCCATCCACTTTCGTGGTGCGCCATCAGGCTTTTCTGGATCAAATTGAATCTTCCCCTTAAAACCTACAGCTTTAGAAATAGCCTCAGCTAACTCAGCAATGGTGATATCAGAACCAGAGCCCACATTAATATGACTTTGCATTGGTTCAGTATGTTGGTCATATACCGACCTATCCAACTCCATCACAAATACAGATGCTGCAGCCATATCATCAACATATAAAAACTCACGCCTTGGGGACCCAGTTCCCCAAATTACAACCTCCGGCACATTATTCACCTTAGCTTCATGAAACCGCCTAATGAGAGCAGGAATAACATGGCTATTTTCAGGATGGTAGTTATCTCCGGGGCCATACAAATTTGTTGGCATTACCGATCGGTAGTCAATGTTGTGCGAAATTCCAAACTGACGGTTGTAGCTTTCACACATCTTAATTCCTGCAATCTTTGCAATGGCATAAGGTTCATTCGTAGACTCTAACTTACCCGTGAGTAAGGCAGCCTCATTCATTGGTTGTGGTGCTAACTTAGGATAAATACAGCTCGAACCTAAAAATAGTAGCTTTTTGACGCCACTCATAAAAGATTGATGAATCACGTTACTCTGAACCATCAAATTCTCGTAGATAAATTCGGCTGGGAAGGTATTATTGGCGTGGATCCCGCCCACCCTTGCGGCAGCTAAGTAAACTTGATCAGGCTTTTCTTGCTTAAAGAAATTTTCTACCATTAGCTGATTTGTTAAATCCAACTCAGCATGTGTTCTTGTCAGGATATTAAGATAGCCCTTAGCTTGTAAATTTCTGACAATGGCTGATCCAACCATGCCTCGATGACCGGCCACGTAAATCTTTTGGTGTAAGTTGGATATCATATATTTAACTTAGGGCAATCAGTTTTCTTTACCGACAGATACTGAATATCCATGCTTGTTAAGTAAGGCATGTTGTCTAGCCTTATCCAAATCATTTTCGATCATCTCTTGAATCATCTCATCCAGAGTAATCTCAGGAACCCATCCAAGCTTTTCTTTTGCCTTTGATGGATCCCCTAAAAGTGTCTCGACCTCGGTCGGGCGATAGTAGCGAGGATCAATTTGCACAATCACATCCCCAACCTTCAAAGCGGGCGCTTTATTTCCATCGATTTGAACAACCACTGCCTTTTCTTGCTCGGCAACCCCCTCAAACCTTAGGGTAATACCGAGCAACTTTGCACTGCGAACAATAAACTCCCTAACGGTAAACTGAATACCCGTGGCAATAACAAAATCTTCAGGCTTTTCTTGTTGCAACATTAACCATTGCATACGGACATAATCCTTTGCATGCCCCCAATCCCGAAGAGCATCAATGTTGCCCATATAAAGACATTTTTCTAACCCTTGAGCAATGTTGGCTAGTCCACGCGTGACCTTTCGCGTTACAAAAGTTTCACCACGACGTTTAGATTCATGATTAAAGAGAATGCCGTTGCATGCATACATGCCGTATGCCTCACGGTAGTTGACCGTAATCCAATACGCATAAAGTTTTGCCACTGCATAAGGACTTCTAGGATAAAAAGGAGTGCTCTCTTTTTGGGGAGTTTCTTGTACCAAACCATACAGTTCGGAGGTAGAGGCTTGATAGAACCGAGTTTTCTTTTCCAAACCCAAGATCCGGATAGCCTCCAGCATACGAAGTGGACCCATTGCATCAACATCAGCTGTGTACTCCGGGGATTCAAAAGAAACTGCCACATGGCTCTGTGCACCTAAGTTATAGATCTCATCTGGCTGAGTTTGTTGAATAATGCGCACTAAATTGCTGGTGTCGGTTAAATCACCATAATGCAGAATCAAATCTGGGTGATTAACATGAGGGTCTTGATACAGATGATCAATGCGATCGGTGTTAAAAGATGAAGCGCGACGCTTAATCCCATGAACAACGTATCCCTTTTCCAATAAAAACTCAGCCAAATAGGAGCCATCTTGACCAGTAATTCCAGTCACAAGGGCGGTCTTTTGTTTGTTTTTCATATCATCATCTTTATATCGAAAATTTTTGTAACTTAAACTAGTGCCTGGAACATTTTTCTAGCGACATCGATACCGCTTATAGATGCACGCCATCCCAGTTTTTGCAAAGCACTTGCGGGATCGGCACGACCTACGCCCAAATCTGTTGGGCGAAATAAATTAGGATCCTGGAGAACATGGCCCCTCCAATCCAAACCAGCCTCCTCAAAGGCTGCAGCCACAAACTCTTCCAAGGTAATAGTAGAGCCAGTAGCTATGACAAAATCTTGTGGTTTATCTTGCTGCAACATCAACCACATTGCCTCGACATACTCTGGCGCCCAACCCCAGTCACGTGCAATATCTAGACGTCCTAGTCTTAATTTTTCACGACTGCCTTCTGCAATACGTTTTACTGAGCGCACAATCTTTTGAGTAACAAAACGCTCAGGGCGCAAAGGCGACTCGTGATTAAACAAAACTCCAGTGCAAGCGAACAAATTATAGGCATCCCTATAATTGTTCACCAACCAGTATGCAGAGGACTTGGCAACTGCATATGGGCTCATCGGATGGAACGGGGTTGATTCATTAGCAGGAATGCCGCCCGTATCGCCAAAACATTCACCAGATCCTGCATGGTAAAGCCTAATATCATGATCTAACATTCTGCAACCCTCCAGAATGTTCAACATACCCAAGGTAATACTTTGAATTGTTTCCGCAGGCTGCTCAAAGGAAAGGCCAACTGAAGATTGGCCAGCAAGATAATAAATTTCATCAGGATTGCTTTTCCTCAATGCCACCAAAACACTTCTAAAGTCCTCCGGCACCATGGATAGGCACTCAACATCAGACCTTAATCCAAGCAAATGTAAATTCGAAAAAGACGAGCCCTGAGCATCTCTGGAGGTACCGAAAACTTTATAACCCTTCTTTAAGAGCAATTCCGCCAAGTAACTACCATCTTGGCCACTTACCCCGCAAATTAAGGCGGTACGAGAGTTAAAGCTTTCCTTACTAGTCATTATTTCGACCGCCCATATATATCTTCAAATCGCACAATATCATCCTCACCCAAATATGCGCCTGATTGCACCTCAATGATTTCCAGGGGCTCTTTGCCAGGATTGGCTAGGCGATGAGTTTGTCCTTTGGGGATATAAGTACTTTGATTTTCAGTCAAGGTAATCACCTGATCGCCATTAGTAATCTCGGCTACGCCCTTGACAACCACCCAATGCTCAGCCCGATGCTCGTGCATTTGCAAAGAAAGACTTGCACCAGGCTTCACCTGGATTCTTTTTACTTTAAAGCGTTCACCCTGATCAATACTGTCATACCAGCCCCAAGGCCTTGCCACTTTTCTGTGTAAATTTTTCTCTTCTCGCTGCTGAGAGTGCAGTAGCTCAACAACAGACTTCACGGCTTGACTACTTTTTCTATTGGCGACAAGAACTGCATCTGCAGTCTCCACAATAATCAGATCATCAACTCCAACAGCACTAACCAACCTACTGCTGGAATAAATCAAAGAATTTTTTACATCATCCACAATGACATCACCGGTAATGACATTGGCGTTTTTATCTTGCTTACCAACTTGCCATACAGCGTCCCATGCACCCAAGTCATTCCAGCCGGCATCCAACTCCACCATCTTGATGGAAAAATGATTCAGTTCATTTGAGCTCGCACACCTCTCAATTACCGCGTAGTCAATTGATTCGCTAGGAACTGTCTTAAAAATTTCAGCACCTGGCCTAATAAAAGCAACGTCACCAGCCTGATCAATCGCCCTCGCACCCCAAGCACTCTCAGTGGCGATATAAATATCAGGCCTGAATTCTTTCAATGCAGCAAGCCAAGTACTGGCACGCAATACAAACATACCGCTATTCCAAAGATAGTCACCTTCTTTTAAATAAGCTTCAGCAGTACTGGCATCGGGCTTCTCAACAAATCTCTCTACATCAAACTCACCATGAATACCAGAATCGCCCTGACGTTTGATGTATCCATAACCTGTTTCAGGGGCACATGGCGTGATACCTAAAATGGCAATTGTTTTTTTAGATTGGTCAGCTTCAACGGTCGCAATGCAACTCTGTAAAGACTTAATAAAGCTTGATTGATTGCGAATAGTCTGATCGGCAGGCGTAATCACTAAAATTGGATCGCCCTTCTGAGGGCTAGCATTTGCAGCAAAGTCTTGTGCCTGAAAGGCTGCCAATGTAAGTGCCGGCGCCGTGTTGCGCCCCATAGGCTCAAGCAGTAAATTTGCCTGAATCCCCTTTAGTTCTCGTAGTTGATCGAGAGCCAAAAAACGATGTTCTTCGTTAGTAACAATTAGAGTGGGGCCGAGCTCAAAATCATTGGCAGACCCGATTGCATTAATTCTTTCAATTGCTTGCTGAAATAAGCTCTTGCCTGAATCATCGCCAGACAATACTAAAAACTGCTTTGGAAAGCCCGATCTCGATAAGGGCCAAAGGCGAGTACCCGAGCCACCACACAATATGATCGGCAGGACTGAAATCGAGTTAGATGACTGGGAAGTCGTCATGGGCGCCTAATTTAAACCTTTATGTTTTTTGTAAATAAGCCTTGATTTTATAGGCTTTATTTTCACGATCAGGCTTAATTTGGCCTATTTGGGTAAGGCTTTCCAGTTAAATTGCTATAAATAGTCCCCGCCAAGATTAATAGAATGGAATCCACCATCACTGGGAAAAAAGCATATTGATAATGGTTAATCTGGCTTAAAACAACAATTAGGGCTACTGCGGCGGCAGGCGGGTGTAAGCAACGCAATGCAAACATACCCAAGATGGATAGGCTGGCCGCCAGAGGCATTGCTAACAGGGGGTCATTTACAAAGCGGAATATCGAGATGCCAGCTAATGCCGATAGGGTATTCCCTGCAATCACAGCCCACGGTTGAGCCATCGGACTCTGAGGCAAGGCAAACACCAGCAATGCACTTGCACCCAGCGACGCCATCAACCATTCATCAGTACCACCAAGCTCACCAAGGAACTTAGCGGTAGTGATCACTAACAAAAGTCCTAAAAATGCCCCAAATACAGAGCGTATCCGCTCCAACCAAGAGACAAAAGGCTGATCACCGCCAAGGTAAAAGGCAAGATTTTTTATGAGTTGCTTACGGGATGGTCGCATCACTAATTTAATTTATTGTTAGCACTCAAAAAGGGTAGGGGAATTAAGGGGTAATCAATAGAGTTCCCCCTTCAATCATAAGCGCATGCAGATGGATGGCGAATAAAGCGGTTTGGTCTACCTTAAAATCAACAGATGACTAGCCAAGCCACTAATCAACTGGACTTACATCACCGAAAAGAAATTGACGGGCTTAGAGCGCTAGCGGTATCGGCGGTAATCGCATTTCACTTCTTCCCAGGCGCCCTGCCATCTGGCTATCTTGGTGTTGACTTGTTTTTTGTCATTTCCGGATACCTCATCACTCTTTTAATTAGCAGACAAGCAGCAAAGAATGAATTCCGATTTTCCTCGTTCTATCTAAAGAGGATTAAGAGAATTTTGCCGGCGATGCTAGCTATGCTTGTTGCTAGCTCAATTGCCGCCATCCTGATATTACTTGCCCCAGATCTAGAGAGGTACGCAAAGAGTCAAATTGCAACACTGAGCTTTATTGCCAATATTTATTTTTGGAGAACGGGTGGATATTTCTCAACCAGCGATGAATTAAAGCCTTTGCTTCACATGTGGTCCCTAGGTGTGGAAGAGCAATTTTATCTACTCTTCCCAGCAATATTAATCATCGTCATTAGATTTGTTAGACCCCAATCACTAAAAATATTGGCGCTGCTATTAATAGCCATATCTTCATATGGCGCTAATATTTACCTCACGCATATTGGTGGCTCAAACCCAGCATTCTTTTTACTCCCAACGCGCATTTGGCAATTTGCAATCGGTGGTTGTTTTGCACTACTACCAACTATACGACCAGAAAATTCGATGCGCCTGAACTTTTTGTTCATGGCGGGACTAGCGCTTATTGTTATTAATTTCACAAACCCGCTATCTCCAATTCCGAGCGCAACTCTATTAACTCTAGGCACGGGCCTCATTCTTTGGAACAAATTAAGTAGTAACTCGCTACTGCTTCGTTATTTAATTACAAAACCAGTGCGGCTAGTGGGGCTATGCTCTTTCTCGCTCTACCTATGGCATTGGCCAATTTTAGTTTTTCTAAAGTACATCTATGTAGATAACGTGCCTTTATATATCTTGATGAGCGCATTGCTAGCAACTATCTTCATTTCGTATTTGAGCTGGAAATATATTGAAAATCCATTTAGGAGTTCAATCCCCACCAGAACCACATTGCTTGCAATTCTCTCTATCTATTGCATACTAGTTATATATGCGTCAACCTTACTGGCATTAAAAGGCCTGCCAAGCAGAGATGTTGATCTTGCAAATTCATTTGCAAATGCAATTGACTCAAACTACCGCTGCCCCCCAGGCAACTATAGACTTTATGGCGCATCTCGTAGCTGCCTAATTGGGGACATAACAGAGGCTCCTTCATTGGCACTTCTTGGCAACTCACATGCGCAGATGTATGCACCAGCAATTATTGAGTCTCTCAACACACATCATCAGGCAGGACTAATTATTCCACTCAATGGTTGCCTGCCAACAATTGATCTGAATATTTCTGCAGAATGCCTCAAGATGGCTGAGATAAATTTTCAAGCAATAGAAAAAGATAGAAATCTAAAAACCATCATCATTGCGATGACCTGGTATTCAAATGACTTAGTTGATAAGTCAGGGGAATTAATTTCAGACCCCAATTTCAGCTATAGAGAAAAATCAATCATGATGCTGATGGATAATTTAGCGAGGACAGGAAAAAACATCTACTTGGTTGGTCCAATCGCTATTCCTAATTTTGACTTTGCATCAGTGGCAAGCAGAAATATTAAGTTCGGAAATACTAGCGAAAACTCCTCCATCACGAGAGCCTCATTTGATAGTCAATTCAAGCCCCTAATAAGCTCTTTGTCGCGCCAACTAGACGGCAGACTGATCTTGCCCCACAAGGCACTGTGCGATCAAGAGCATTGCAACTTCGCAGATGGGCAAGGAAGCTACTTTTCAGACAGTAATCATCTGTCCGTATACGGAACACAGAAAGTTCAAAAACTGTTTAACCCTATTTTTGAGAGGTAATACCATCAAAAAAGGCCGCTTGTTTAAGCGGCCTTTTTGAAATCTTATAAATCAATGAATATTAAGCCTTCTTAGCGTAAGCAGAGCACCAGCCTGGACCAGCAACTTGCTTGGCACCGAATAATGAGCAACCACCAGCTGCAGAGCCTGCTTTACCTTGATACAGAGCGCAGTTACTGCAAACCTGACCAGCAGCGTACTTTGGATACTTTGCCTTATCCACCTTGGAAGCATCGGCCTTGTAACCCAATGCAGCAGCTTGTGGATCTGTTTCAGCAACCATAGCTTGAGCTTGAACTTTACCGTTCAAAGCCAAGGTGCAAGCACCAGCAGCAGACAAAATCATAAATTGGCGACGACTATTTTTCATATGAACTCCAGAGGGTGAGATAGAACAAAGATTGCATCTAAGGGGGATCATAGAGCAGATCAAATTACTCAACTATAGGCAGTGTAAGTATATGATTTAATTAACTATTTTATTGAGAATTATTCTCAAAGAAGAAAATGGTGAATCACCAAGAATGCAGCACTGATGCCAGCGACACATCAACGCCAACCCTTGAGATTCATGCAGCTAATTCTTTGTTTGATGTGTGCCCCCGAGTCAACGACGGGATACGCCTTTGCACAATCAATCGCATCCTGCCGAAAAGTTGCTATGTTGTTCTTTGCAGGATCGACATTCACGTCTGGATAGATCAATGATCCACAGCCAAAGATGGAAGTGATCACCAAGGAAATAGTTAAAAATTGCAACTTAAGCTGGGGTAAGGAATACCTTCTCATTTAAAAGTAGGGCATTGGGTTTGCATTAATTCTTATCTCTTTTCTAAGAGAGATAAAAACTCTCTACGTAAATTAGAGTCCTTTAAGAATGCTCCACGCATCACACTATTAACCATCTTCGAATCGCGATCCTTAACACCGCGCCATTGCATACAGAAGTGATCTGCATCCATCACGATAGCAACGCCGACAGGCTTGATTTTTTTCTCGAGCATATCCGCCAATTCCACGACTGCCTCCTCCTGAATTTGTGGTCGACACATCACCCACTCAGTTAGACGTGAATATTTCGACAGGCCAATCAATGCAGATTCTTTACTTGGTAACACGCCAATCCAGATACGACCCATAATCGGGCACAGATGGTGCGAGCAAGCGCTACGAACCGTGATTGGGCCAATGATCATCAACTCATTTAGTCGGCTGACATTAGGAAATTTCGTGAGTGTTGGTTGCTCAACATAGCGACCATTGAATACTTCCTTAACAAACATCTTCGCAACACGCTGGCTAGTGTTTTTAGTATTGTGATCACTCTCTGTATCAATTACCAAACTCTCTAATACGGCCTGCATTTTTTCTGCAACCTCATCCACTAAGCCCTCTAGCTCCCCTGGCTTAATAAATGCAGAGATATTGTCATTCGCATGAAAGCGCGCCCTCTGGGCTTCGATGCGACGGCGGATCACCACAGATAGTGGTGTGCCCGCTTCAGTTGTCTTGGTAGGCACCTTCTTTGCTGGGGTCCTAGCTGGAGCGCTCTGCACCGCCTTCTTGACTACTTTTTTTTCTGCCTTACTTGCGGGCTTAGTGTTGGTAGAATTTTTGGTGGTGTTTTTAGTGCTTGTCTTTTTAATTGCCATTAATGTTTGTCTCGTAATTTCTGTTGTGATTTCTAAATTATTTTGCTGCGCTTAGATCTGAAAGAAGATCGCTACTACGCAGGCTAAGCCAGCAAGCCAAACGATAGATCTGCTTGTAGGCCAATCAGCAAGATAGCAAACTAAGTAAGCGATTCTGGCAATAACAAAACCCAGTGCCAGTAGATCCACCCTATATTGAGGTGCGTCCGCTATGACTGCAATAATGACTGCGGCAAAAAATAGCGGGAGAGACTCAAAGAGGTTTGCTTGAGCGGCATTCGCGCGCGCCCGATATCCAGTTTGTTTTGCTAGCCATTGGCGAGGGGCGGCATTGTCATAGCCCTCAAATCCTTTTTTAGCAATACCGGCGGCAACGATGGGGAGTAAGCCCATAAAAAGCACACACCAATAAGCAATGGTCATGATTGTGCCTTTTTCTTTGAACCAATGCGTGACTCGGTGCCATTCATCAGATTTTTGATATTGCTGCGGTGACGCCAAATCAACAGCAAGCAAACCACTAAGAGAGCAATACCCATCGGCTGGAAACCAAACAAAAATATAAAATAGATAGGGCCAAATATCGCTGCAGCCAAAGCCGCTAAAGATGAGTAGCGCATGAATGTTGCCACAATAATCCAAGTACCCAATGTAGCTAAGCCAAGAATCCAGTTAATACCCAATAAAATGCCACAAGCAGTAGCAACACCCTTGCCGCCCTTAAAGCCATGAAATACCGGAAACAAATGCCCCAAGAAAACTGCCAGCACTACGCCACATAACAACCAAGAACTTAAGTTGGAGGTCAACGACTCATCACCTAAAAGGATTCTGGCAAGCATCACAGCAAGAAAACCTTTTAGCGCATCGCCGATTAAAGTCAAAATGGCGGCGAGCTTATTACCAGTTCTCAGAACGTTAGTAGCACCTGGGTTGCCAGAACCGTAGGAGTGGGGGTCTGGTAAACGCATACATTTACTTACCACCACCGCGAAGGAAATCGATCCAATCAAATAGGCAAGCGGAATCAGTAAAAGGTCTAAAGTGAAATTCATACTGATATCTTAAACACTTATCGTAGAAGTTATTTTTAGACTGCTTGGGCTGATCGCCAAAACGGCTGAACTAATCTACTCAAGTACCCCGAGGATGGTGCTGCTGATGAATCGATTTGAGGCGCTCTCTCGCCACATGGGTATAAATTTGGGTGGTAGATATGTCAGCATGCCCTAAAAGTAGCTGAACAACCCTTAAATCAGCTCCATGGTTAAGCAAATGGGTAGCAAAAGCATGGCGCAAGGTGTGCGGAGACAAAGCCACAGGGATATTGGCAATCGTGGCATAGCGCTTAATGAGCGCCCAAAAAGCCTGGCGCGTTAAGCCAGTACCAGTGTGCCTGCCTACAAAGACAGCATCTGAGCTTTTACCTTCTAGCAATGGTGTTCTGGCATCAGCTAGATAGCGACGTAACCACTGCCCCGCCTCACCACCAAAAGGCACTAAACGCTCTTTACCACCCTTGCCATTAACAACCCGAATGACACCTTCATTTAAACCCAAGGCAACAGTCTTCAATGAAACAATCTCAGAAACGCGCAGACCACTGGCATACATCAACTCAAGCATGGTGCGATCACGCAGCCCCAAGGCAGTTTCGACATCGGGGGCGTTGAGTAAGGCGCTTACCTGATCTTCACTGAGCGTCTTAGGAAAACGCAATGCCTGCTTGGCTGCCCGCAAACCAATGCAAGGATCACTTTTAACCAAGTTCATGCGTAAGGCGTGACGATAAAAACGCTTGAATACTGTGAGCCTTCGATTTGCAGTGGTAGCTTTGTCGGCGCGTCGATGCGCAATGTAGGCGGTGAGATCTTTCTCAGTTACTGCATATAAATCCGCACCCGAGTCTTTTTGAAGCCACTGCGCTAAAAGCAATAGATCTCGACGATACGCAGACAAACTGTTTTTCGCCAGCCCATCCTCAAGCCAACAAGCATCGCAGAAGCGCTCTATGGCTTCCTGGCTTGCTGGCGCAATCTGAAGTACATCTCTAGTCACGGAAGTTGTTAAAGCCCAATGGCGCTTCAGTTACTTCTTTCTTGAGCATAGCCATGGTTTCTTGTAAATCATCACGCTTGGTACCTGTGACGCGCACTGCATCCCCTTGAATACTGGCCTGGACTTTAATCTTGCTATCTTTAATGATGCGCACTACCTTTTTAGCTAGCTCTGAAGTAATCCCTTTTTGGATTTTCATAGTTTGTTTGCGCTTATCGCTACCAATAGTCTCTTTTTTGTCATCCTTAAGATAACGAACATCTACGTTACGCTTCGCCATCTTGCTGTACAAGACATCCCGGACTTGACCTAACTTAAAGTCATCATCACCAAACAAAATTAGAGTCTCATCTTTTTGCTCAACACGGCTATCAGAGCCCTTGAAGTCAAAACGATTGGTGATTTCCTTATTGGATTGCTCAATCGCATTTTTCAACTCAATCATGTCGGGCTCACAAACTACGTCAAATGAGGGCATCTCAAACTCCTTAAATAATCTTGGTCATTAAATCTACAGATTGCATATCCTGCACTGTTACTTTTCAAGTTTTTCTGTAAATTACCGCTAGAAACTTGAACACGAATAAGATTGTGGCATGAACTCCGCGAAAATTGCGCCCAATCCAGCGAAATTGACCCCCAATTTGGGGCTCAAGGACCGCAACACCTTTGGTCTTGATGCTACCGCGGAACTGGCTTATGAAATCACCTGTGCCGAACAACTGCCGGCACTTTTCAGGGAGTTTGCAGATAAAAAACAAGTATGGCGCGCCCTAGGCGGGGGCAGCAATGTCATTCTTCCCAATCAACTGCCTGGAGCCACCCTTCTAATCAACATTCTGGGACAAGACATCAGCCAGTCAGATGAGCAAAACACCTGGGTCTCGGTTGGTGCTGGCCTGAATTGGCACGAGTTTGTTTCTTGGACGCTAGAGCAAAGCCTGCCCGGCTTAGAAAACCTCGCTCTGATTCCAGGAACAGTTGGTGCTGCGCCCATTCAAAACATTGGTGCTTATGGTGTTGAAATTGGGCAATACATTGATAGCATTGAAGCGTTTGATACTGAAGCTCATGCCTTTATCACTCTTCCTCAAACAGCATGCCAGTTTGCTTATCGCGATAGCTACTTTAAACAACATCCCCAGCGATTTATCGTGACAAAGGTTGTTTTTAAAATCCCCAAAGCTTGGAAGCCACGACTCCAATATGCAGACCTTGCCAACCAATTTACAGACCCCAATTACACACCTAGCGCAAAGGAAATTTTTGCAGCCGTTTGCGCTATTCGTTCACAGAAGTTGCCAGACCCTAAAGTGATTGGTAATGCTGGAAGTTTTTTCCAGAATCCAATCGTGGCAAACGAGCAATATGAGCTGCTAATTCAAAAGTTTCCAAATCTAATTTCTTATCCAGACACTCCTGGTATGCGTAAGCTGGCCGCTGGATGGATGATTGATCAATGTGGCTTCAAAGGCCAACGTCTGGGCCCCGTGGGTGTTTATGAAAAGCAAGCGCTTGTGCTTGTCAATCACGGCGGCGGGGATTCAACCGATATTCTCCATCTTGCAAAAACGATTCAAGACAAAGTGCAACAAACATTTGGAGTTCAGCTCCATATTGAGCCCAATATTCTTTAATCTTGCTGCACAACCCGAATGAATTGCACTTCTGCCTGCCCCTCAGCAAGGCGTATCTTGAATGCATCTTCCGTATTGAGCTCTTTTGGATTACGGACCGCATGCATTGCTTGCTCCTCTTTACTCAAGATAACCGCATAACCCCGCTCCAGAGTTCTTTGGGGGTTGAGCATTTCAAGCTGGGACTGGAAATGACCTTGATCACGTTTCCAATTCTCAACTCTCACTAGCCATGCTTGATTCAGTCGTTTTTGCCATGCGCTAATTTGCTCGCGCATGCGATCAGGGTTAGGTAAAGCATGACTAAGACGCAAGGCCAATTGATCTAGGGTTTGCGCTTCACGCTCTACTCGCTGACTCACCCGTTGCAGCAATGCTTGCATGATGGCATCGAGCTCTTGCAACATTTGATCGCGTCGTGGTGCTGCTAGCTCAGCCGCACCCGTAGGAGTCGGTGCACGCAAGTCCGCAACAAAGTCAGCGATCGTCACATCGGTCTCATGACCAACACCGCTCACAATCGGAATTGGAGACTGAGCAATAGCGTAGGCAAGTTGCTCATCATTAAATGCCCACAGATCCTCAATGCTGCCGCCACCCCTCACCAGCAAAATTACATCGACTGCATTTTCTTTTTCAGCAGCCTTAAGTGCGGAAATTATTCCAGCTGGCGCATCTGGCCCTTGAACCAAAGTTGGGTAGACCACAATCGGAATATGCGGCGCTCTTCTCGCCAATGTACTCAGCACATCTTTTAGGGCTGCTGCCTGCGGAGAAGTAATAATGCCAATCGCTCTCGGATGGCTGGGTATTGGGCGCTTGCTCTCAAGATCAAACAAGCCTTCTTTGGCGAGTTTGGCCTTAAGCTTTAAAAAAGCTTCGTAAAGACCGCCCATGCCAGCACGGCGCATGCTTTGTACCGTGAGCTGAATATCACCACGGGGAACATAAAATCCTACGTTGGCGGCTACTTCTACCAAATCGCCAGATTGGGGCATGAAACCCACCTGACCATTGCGACCCCGGAACATAACGCAGCGAATCTGTCCTTCCTCATCTTTCAGGGAAAAATACCAATGGCCGCTGTCATAGGCCTTGAAATTGGAAATCTCCCCGCTTACCCAGACAGCATCGAAGCGCTCCTCCAAAGAGCTAGCAATGGCACGGTTTAGGTCACCAACACTCAGAATCTCTCTTGATATTTCCGACATTTTTTCTCTTTTTCTACAAAGCCATCAGGCTTGGCGACCAATAAATATCCACAGAAGCATATTCGCTCTGGGTTTAAGTTACATAAGTAAGTAATTACTGACCCAAAACGTCTCATAAATCCAACAGTAATTCTTTAAATCATTGATTTATATAGTGAATTTTTCTGAGTTATTTACGAGAATTTAAGCTCAAAATACTCTCAGTCACGATTAATCAAGGACTTACATGTCATTTGCTGAAAAGTTTTGCACAGAGTTATCCACAGGACGCCTTTGTGAAAACCTATTATTAATTCAGCTAAAGTACTGACCATATGTACTCAATCTTACTGTCTGCAGGCTGGCCTATTTGGCCTTTACTTATCATCTCGATTATCGGGCTAGCAATCATCCTGGAGCGCGCTTGGTATTTGCGCCAAATTCATATTTTCCCTAAAGATAGTCTTGAATCAGTATTTAAGTTAGCCAATACTATTTCTGGGGGGAAAAGTGTCTCTGAGGCTGAAATCACAGAAATCAGCCAACTTTCTCCAGTGGGGCCACTCTTTGCTTGCATCTTGCGCGAGAGGGTTTCAGGCAACCCAGCCGATTCTGCCCTAGAAGAATTGCAGGCCAGCGCCCAAACTACCTGGCTAAAGTTAGATCGTTATTTAGGCGCCCTAGCTACCATTGCAACAGTGGCACCTCTTCTCGGACTCTTTGGCACTGTCGTCGGCATGATTGAAATTTTCGGCAGTCAAGGTGTCGGCAGCCCTCAACAGCTTGCCCATGGAATTTCGGTTGCTTTGTACAACACCGCTTTCGGTTTGCTGATTGCGATTCCAGCCTTGGCCGCATGGCGTGGTCTGCGCGCAATGGCAAATCAACGCCAACATGAGTACGAAGAATTCACTCGGCAACTATTTAAAAAACTCTATCCTAACAATGCGGATAAAAAATGAGTTGGTTAGAAAATAAGCTTCAGCATCAAGGTCAATTTTCATTAGGAACGCATGCATCTTCGGTAGAGCCTGAGATTAATCTCATTCCTTTTATTGATGTGTTGTTAGTGGTGCTGATCTTTCTGATGATCTCCACTACATTTACTCGCTACCAAGAGTTAGCTATCACCCTGCCTACCGCCAATGGCGTAGCAAGCCAATCTGAGGTGAAGCAAATTCATATTGCAGTTAGCCGTGATGGGCGCTTTGCTATTAACGGCAAGGTGACTGATCGCAGCCAACTGAGCAACAACCTCAATGCACTTAACAAAGATAATGCCATCCAAGTCAATATCGATGCTGATGCTAAAGCGCCACACCAGGCTGTTATGAGCGCCCTAGAGGCAGCTCGCGATGCCAATCTCTCCAATATTGTGTTTAGTAGTCAAACTACAAAGAAATAAATTAAATACATCAGAGAAATTGAATTCAACAAATAAACTTTAATGTCAAAGTCTAAAAAATCTTCCTTTTTAAATAAGGCTCCTCAGTTTTGGGAGCGGCGCGGGCCGACGAGTCTTGCGCTGTGGCCACTATCCAAGGTTTATGGTTGGTTAAATCAAGGCTTAGATCTGCTCTCTGAATTGAACTTAGCGAGACGCAAACCCCAAGCAGTACCCATCATTATTGTTGGTAATATCCGCGTAGGCGGTACCGGTAAAACGCCCATTGTGATTGCATTAGCAGAGCGGCTTGCTCGCATGGGATGGCAGCCCGGAATTATTAGCAGGGGTTATGGTGCTGCTGCATCAAACGCACCTCGCCAAGTAAAAAGCGATTCCAATCCCTCAGAAGTTGGAGATGAGCCCGTTTTAATTGCTAAGCGCACACACAACCAATTTCCGATTTGGGTGCACCCCAAAAGAACCCTCAGCATTCAGTCTCTGTTGAAACAAGATCCGTCGGTGAATGTCATCATCAGTGACGATGGCCTACAACATCGAAGTCTGCTGCGCTGGCCTGCTCGCGAAGGGGGTCGTGACATTGAATTGGTGGTACGAGATCAACGCGGGGAAGGAAACGGCTTCCTGCTGCCTGCCGGCCCATTACGTGAACCCGCATCACGCGAGCGAGATGCTACTTTAATGACTGGATCTGCATTGCCCTCCAGTCATATCAATGAATATTATTTGGGGCGACGCGCTTTTATGCTGATTAGTCAACTGGGTACACCCTATCAATTGAATAATCCAAGCAATACACAATCCTTATCTTCCATTGCAGACACCTATATTCCAAACAAGATTACCGCTGTTGCTGCAATTGGTAATCCACAACGCTTTTTTGATGACTTACTGAAACAGGGCGTTGCAAGCAAGTGCATTGGTTTGGCTGATCACGCTAGCTACACCCCTGAATTTTTCTCTGCAATCCATGCTGAATGCATCCTTATTACTGAAAAGGATGCCGTAAAATGCACCTCAATACAGGATGAACGCATTTGGGTAGTTCCGATGAGTTTAGAGATCCCGAATATATTGGCAGAGTGGTTGCAGTCTATTCTGCAGAGACCCGATCCAAATCAGTACACCTTATAAGAAATAGTAAAGATTAAATATGGACAAGCGTTTGTTAGAGATTTTGGTCTGCCCTTTGTGCAAAAGTACCTTGCATTTAGATGCAGGAAAACACGAGCTCATCTGCAAAGCCGATCGCCTAGCCTATCCCATTCGCAATGACATTCCTGTGATGCTGGTTGATGAAGCCCGCAATCTTTCCGCCGATGAAATCAATTAAGTATTGATTGAGCATAATCAAGCGCATGAGCATTAAGACCCCAGATTTTTTAGTCGTCATCCCAGCAAGGCTTGGCTCTACTCGTCTGCCTCGTAAACCACTAGCTGACATTGGTGGCAAGCCGATGGTGATTCGTGTGGCTGAGCGCGCGCAGCAATCCAATGCCCAAAGCGTTGTAGTTGCAACTGACTCACCAGAAATTCAGGCAGCGTGTGATGAATATCGTATCGAGTGTTTGTTAACCAGCGCAGATCATCCAAC
Source organism: Polynucleobacter asymbioticus (assembly GCF_018687575.1). Taxonomy (NCBI): domain Bacteria; kingdom Pseudomonadati; phylum Pseudomonadota; class Betaproteobacteria; order Burkholderiales; family Burkholderiaceae; genus Polynucleobacter; species Polynucleobacter asymbioticus. The sequence continues at coordinate 267,036 of NZ_CP061297.1, read as the reverse complement.
TGGCACAGACCGTATTGCAGAGGTAGCTCAACTGCTAAAACTTCCAGCAGACACTTTAGTTGTAAATGTGCAAGGTGATGAACCTCTCATTCCGCCAGAACTAATCAATCAGGTTGCTCAAACTCTGGCCGACAATACTGCATGTGCAATTTCGACTATGGCAGTGCCTATTGTTGATGCTACAGAAGTTACCAACCCTAACGTAGTTAAAGTAGTCCTCAACCGCTCGAACGAGGCGCTTTACTTCTCTAGAGCCACTATTCCTTTTGTGCGGGATCCGGACTCCAAGCAAGCCATCACCCATTTACGTCATTTAGGTATCTATGCCTACCGCGCCGACTTTTTGGAGGCTTATACACGCCTTGAGCCTGCACCACCGGAACAAGCAGAGGCCCTGGAGCAGCTTCGCGCCCTCTGGAATGGCTACCGTATTGCCGTTCATACAGCTAGTGAAGCCCCGCCAGCTGGTGTTGACACAGCCGAAGACCTTGAGCGGGTTCGTCGCATCTTAGCCGGCTAGCCCAGAATCGGCTTGCCCGGAGCTTCTCGGGGATAATCCTAGGAATTAGTTACAAGGGATCCCGAAAAAATACGGGACAATGAGGGTCTTCTAAGGGGAAAACAATGCGGTTAATTCTGCTCGGTGCACCAGGTGCTGGCAAAGGAACACAAGCTCAGTTCATTTGCGAAAAATTTGCTATTCCACAAATCTCGACAGGCGATATGTTGCGCGCCGCTGTTAAGGCTGGAACTGAACTTGGCATTGCTGCTAAAAAAATTATGGATGCTGGCGGTCTTGTCTCTGACGACATCATCATTGGCTTAGTAAAAGATCGCTTAACTCAGCCTGATTGCAGCAAGGGTTACTTGTTTGATGGTTTCCCAAGAACCATTCCCCAAGCACAAGCCATGAAAGATGCTGGCGTGCCAATCGATTACGTTTTAGAAATCGATGTACCGTTTGATGCCATCATCGATCGCATGAGCGGTCGTCGCGTTCATCCAGCTTCAGGTCGCACTTATCACGTCACCTTTAACCCACCAAAAGTGGAAGGTAAAGATGATGTCACTGGTGAAGCCTTGATTCAGCGTGATGATGACAAAGAAGAAACTGTTCGCAAGCGCTTGCAGGTATACAACGACCAGACTCGTCCACTAGTGGAGTATTACTCTACTTGGGCAACACAAAGCAATGCAGCCGATAAAGTGAAAGCTCCAGCCTATCGCAAAGTTAGTGGTACCGGTAGCGTTGACGACATTACTGCCTCAATCTTTGCAGAGTTGAAATAATTACTTTTCCTTAATAGTCAAAAACTGTGGCTTGTCTAGCGCAACCTTTTTTATTGTAATTTAGACCCAACCCTGCAAATTAATATCTAGACCAATAGAAAATAATGAACTTAGTAAAAAAAGTAATAGTCAAACTTAAGCTAGCCTTAGCAACTATATTAAAAATTGATGAACGATTTGATGAGGTCAAGATTAATCAAGGAATTATTCTTGCAACCTTGAATCAGAATAAGTCCTCAAAAAATCTACATGAATATGAGTTCAAGGTTTTTTCACAATGGGGCGAAGATGGAATTATTCAACACCTCATAAACTCAATAGAAATTAAAAATAAAACTTTTATTGAGTTCGGTATAGAAGACTTCTCTGAGTCGAACTGTCGATTCTTGCTAATGAAAGATGACTGGAAAGGCTTTGTAATAGATGGATCAACCTCTAATATTAAGAAATTGAAGTCATCATATTTTTATTGGAAACATCATTTGCATGCAGTCGACGCATTTATTACAAAAGAAAATATCGAAAGCATACTTGCAACAAGTGGTTTTGAAGAGGATTTGGGGCTATTGTCCATAGATCTTGATGGCAATGACTTTTTTATTCTTGAGGCAATCAATAGCTACAAACCACGCATACTAATCTGCGAGTACAACCCGATATTTGGAGCAAATAGAAAAATTGCAATCCCTTATCAGCCAGACTTTCAAAGAACCACGGCTCATCATTCAAATCTATATTGGGGCGCATCATTAGCAGCGATGACCTATCTTGCTGAAATGAAGGGTTACACACTAGTCGGCACAAATTCTGCCGGTAATAATGCCTTTTACATACGCAATGATTTGTTAAATGATAGGGTTGCCCTGCTTACAGCAGAATCCGCGTACTCACCATCAAACTATCGCGAAAGTAGGGATGAGAGTGGCAATCTTACACACATAACAGCAGAAAAAAGGCTTGATGTGATAAGAGGGTTGCCAGTCTATGAGGTTGAAAAAGAAATTATTGAGCAGCTTTAATTAACGCATCCAAACTACAGCCTGAAATGTAAATAATGGCAATCTTCAATTGTCATTAAGTTTACTATGGAAATTATCTGAAGAGCTCAACTGGGACCCAACCAGCATTGTTATCTTTCCAAATAGGCAGCTACTAAAAGATGTTAACAGCACAATATGCACTTCACTTCAACTCTTTAAGCGCACTCTCAAAAGATTCAATATCAGCGAAGCTTCGATAGACAGAAGCAAAGCGAATGTAAGCGACCTTATCTAAGCGCTTGAGTTCGCGCATCACCAACTCACCCACGCGCTCACTTGGAATTTCTTTTTCGCCCAAACTCAGTAGCTTCTCTTCAATACGCGCAATCGCTTCGTCAACAGAATCAGAAGAGACGGGGCGCTTACGCAGAGCCAATTTCACTGAGCTCACCAACTTGTCATGACTGTACTCAACGCGACTACCGTTCTTCTTCACGATTGCCGGCAAAACCAACTCTACACGCTCATAGGTGGTAAATCGTTTATCGCATTTTGAGCAACGACGGCGACGACGGATCGTATCGCCTTCGTCCGACACCCGGGTATCTAAAACCTGGGTGTCGTCGTTATGGCAAAAGGGGCAGCGCAATGGATACTCGCTTAACCGTAAACCGGGAAACGCTTGGTCAACTCAGCAACTTGCGCACGAACCTTGGCGATGTTGTCCGGGTCATTTGGATTATCCAAAACGTCTGCAATGAAATTACCCACTTGACGTGCCTCAGCTTCTTTAAAGCCACGAGTAGTCATCGCTGGTGAACCTAAACGAATACCGCTGGTGACCATTGGCTTTTCTGGATCATTCGGAATGCCGTTCTTATTGCAAGTAATGTGTGCCTCACCCAATACCCGCTCAGCTTCTTTGCCGGTCATTTTCTTGGCACGCAAGTCTACCAACATCACATGTGAATCAGTACCACCAGAAACAATCCGTAGGCCGCGAGCAATTAATGTCTCTGCCAAAGCTTTGGCATTGGCAATCACTTGTTTTTGGTAATTAATGAAGCTAGGCTCTTGCGCTTCTTTAAACGCTGCCGCCTTACCAGCGATCACGTGCATCAAAGGACCACCTTGTAGGCCAGGGAATACCGCCGAGTTAATCGCTTTCTCGTGCTCGGCCTTCATCAAGATAATGCCGCCACGAGGGCCACGCAAACTCTTGTGCGTCGTAGAAGTCACAATGTCAGCATGTGGCACTGGGTTTGGATACACGCCGGCAGCAATCAAACCGGAGTAATGTGCCATGTCGACCATAAAAATGGCGCCGACTTCTTTGGCCAACTTACCAATACGCTCCCAATCAATCACGAGAGAGTAAGCAGATGCGCCAGCAATAATGAGTTTCGGTTTGTGCTCACGGGCTAAACGCTCCATTTGCTCGTAATCGATCGCTTCATTTTTATCGAGGCCATATGAAATCGGGTTAAACCATTTACCACTCATGTTCAGGGCCATGCCGTGGGTCAAGTGACCGCCTTCAGCCAGACTCATGCCCATGAAGGTATCGCCTGGTTTCAGAAAAGCTAAAAATACTGCTTGGTTCGCAGACGCGCCACAATGAGGCTGTACGTTCGCTGCTTCAGCACCATACAAAGCCTTCACTCGATCAATTGCCAACTGCTCAGCTACGTCAACAAACTCACAGCCGCCGTAATAACGCTTGCCTGGGTAGCCTTCAGCATACTTATTAGTCAACTGAGAGCCTTGTGCCTGCATCACTGCTGGTGAGGCATAGTTCTCGGAAGCAATCAGCTCAATATGGTCTTCCTGACGCTTATTCTCATTCTGAATCGCTGCCCACAATTCGGGGTCAGTTTTAGCTAAGGTGTTTTGGCGGTCAAACATGGTCATAATCCTGATGAAGTTGTATTGCTGAGTGAATTAACTTAGTAAAATCAACCTACATCATACAAAATCCACCATGACCACCACACAAGACCTCTCATTCCTCTCCCTAGTCCTCAATGCCAGCCTGTTAGTACAGTTAGTAATGTTGTTATTACTAGGTATGTCTGTGGCTTCTTGGACCATTATTTTCAAGAAAACCGCCATTTTGCGTGGCGTAAGACAAGATACCGAGCGCTTTGAGCGGGACTTTTGGTCTGGCGGCGACCTCAATACCCTCCTGGAGGCAGCCCAGCGCAATACCCGTAGTGATGCCGTTTTAGAGCATATCTTTGAAGCCGGCATGCAGGAGTTCATGAAAGTTCGCGAAATCGATGCTGCCCGCCGCGCCATGAAAGCCACCTATCAGCGTGAAATGGACATGCTGGAAGCCAATCTACCCTTCTTAGCCTCCGTAGGCTCAGTCTCCCCTTATATCGGCCTCTTTGGCACCGTTTGGGGCATCATGCATGCCTTCCGCGGTCTGGCTAACGTACAAAATGCCACCCTGGCAGCAGTCGCCCCTGGTATTGCTGAAGCCCTTGTAGCTACTGCCATCGGTTTGTTTGCTGCGATTCCTGCGGTGGTTGCCTATAACCGCGCAGCAACGGATGTCGATCGTTTGGCGATTCGTTTTGAAACCTTCATTGAAGAGTTCACCAACATCTTGCAACGTCAAGCTTCAGGCAAATAAGCATGGCTGGCTCACTCAGAAAATCTTCTAAGCGTCGGGCAATGGCCGACATCAATGTGGTTCCTTACATTGATGTGATGTTGGTATTGCTAGTCATTTTCATGGTGACCGCGCCCATGGTGAATCCCGGTGTTGTGAACCTCCCAACAGTTGGCGGTGCAAAAGTGCAATCCTTACCGCCAGTCTTTTTAACAATCGATGCCAATGAAAATGTCATCGTGCGCAAAGATGGTGATCCGGTTCAAACTTTAAATAAATTTGAACTTGGTGCATTTGCAAGATCACAAGCAGAAAAATCGGCTGAGCAACCGGTTGTTCTTGCTGCAGACAAATCCATTAAATACGAAGTGGTTATGGATGTGATGTCCAAGCTAAAAGAAAATGGTGTGAAACGTGTCGGTCTTGCTGTGAAGAGTCAATAAGTCTCTTTGTATTGCATCCATGAATAGCGCGCAAACATTTCATTCGAGCTTCTCCCGAGGTCGCCCTACTAAAAACGAAAGCACTAAACGTGCTTTTAGTTTTTCACTGGCTGCGCACTTAGGCTTACTTGCTTTCTTGGTCATCGGCATTAGCTGGAATAACTCAACCCCTTCAGGAGTTGAAGTAGAGCTCTGGGATGCAAGCCAACAAGTTGAAACGCCCGTCGTTCCTGAAATCAAAACCGAGATGAAGGAAGAAGCAGCTGACATCGCCATTAAGAAAAAGAAGGTGGAGAAAGAGCCTCCTAAAAAAGAGGTGAAAGAAACACCTAAGCCAGTTACTCCAGTCAAACCCCCTCCACCCAAGGAGAAGGAAAAAGAGAAACCCAAAAAGGCTGAAGCACCAAAAGCCGCTACACCTGCAGAAACTAAGGCCAATGCCGCTGCTGAAAAGGTGCGTGCGGATCAGTTGGCACGCTTACGTGCAGCAGCTGGTGCTGAAGGTGGTAGCGGCGGTACTAGTGGCAGCGGTGTTGGCGGTGGTGGCAATGCGCCGCCCGGCTGGACGGATAAGGTAGTTAAGAAAGTCAAACCACTCATCGTATTTAATCCAGAATCGATTAGCGGCAACCCTGCAGCAGTCGTTAAACTGAATCTGGCCCCAGATGGCGCCATCTTGAGTACGGATCTCGTTACATCTAGCGGTAATGCGGGATGGGATCGCGCAGTTCTCCTCGCACTCACTCGCGCAGAAAGTCTGCCGAAAGACGACAATGGCAAAATTCCTCAAAGAGAAGTTAAGCTGACCTTTAAACCCAAGGACTAAAGCATGTTGCAATTTGCTAAAAAGCATTTTTCATTAGTAGTGTCAGTATTGGTAGTAATGCTATCGATGACTGGTATGAGCTCTTCAGCTCTAGCACAAATGAATATTCAAATCACTGGCGTAGGGCAGTCTCTCTATCCCATCGCCGTGATGCGTTTTAAGGATGAGAGCAAGTTACCCATCAGTGTGACTGACATCATTCGCCAAGACTTAGCACGCAGTGGTTATTTTAAAAATACCGAGAACGGCAATGCGAGTGAAAGTGACGAAGGCACACCAAACTACAAATCTTGGTCAGCTCGCGGGGCAGATGCTTTAGCTGTAGGCTCGGTGGTGCAGACTAGCGCTGGGCAGTTTGAGATTCGCTATAAGCTTTTTGATATTCGTAAATCTGAGAGTCTTGGCGGTTTGAATATCAATTCCAGCGCAGACAATTTACGTGCAGCAGCTCACAAAATTGCTGATGACATCATCTTCAAATTATTGGGTGAACGTGGCATCTTCTCGACACGTCTCTCCTACGTCATTAAAGAAGGTAAACGCTATCGTTTAGTGATCTCCGATGCGGATGGTCAAAATATTCGTAATGCCATGAATAGCGGTGAGCCAATCATCTCTCCATCTTGGTCACCAGACGGCAAGAAAGTGGCTTACGTATCCTTTGAAGATCGCAAGCCAGTGATTTATGTTCACGAACTTGCAACTGGTCGCCGTATCCCACTTTCTAACCAGAAGGGTAATAACAGTGCTCCAGCCTGGTCACCAGACGGCAAGAAGCTAGCGATCTCCCTCTCAAAAGACGGCAATACCCAGATCTACAGCATCAATGCTGATGGAACAGGCTTACAACGCCTTACCCGCGGCTACACCATTGACACTGAACCGCAATATTCAGCGGATGGTCGCTATATTTACTTCACAAGTGACCGTGGTGGCAATCCTCAGATTTATCGCATGAGCGCTGAAGGCGAACAAGTCGAAGGGGCAAAGCGCATCACATTCAAACAAGGGTTTGTGACTTCGCCACGCATTTCACCAGATGGTAAGTATTTAGCTTATATCGCCAATATTGGTGGGGCTTTCCGTCTGTATATCCTCAATCTAGCAACAGGTGATGCGCAAGCACTAACCGACGGAACTAGCGATGAGTCCCCATCCTTTGCGGCAAATGGTCGTTATGTCCTGTATTCCATGAAGGTGAGCGGTAAGCGGGTTTTGGCAGCGGTATCGGTCGATGGAAATTCGAAGCAGGTACTCAGCATTCCAGGGTCTGATGTCCGTCAGCCATCTTGGGGACCATTTATGGATTAAGGCTGACCCACTAAACGTGGGTCATAAGAAAATTGTTCAATTTTCTTAGCTTTAATCAGCTTGATATCTGGATGCATGGGATTAATCAACACATTGCTTGCCTGCGGAATAACTACTGAAGGCACGAACAACAAAGCACTTGCATTCGATTGCAGCCATTTCTGCCCCTTCTCAATACTGGCAGCCCCCGCTGGCAATGCATCCCAACCTGCACCAGCCGTTTTAGGATTTAGCCTCTTGGCTAAATTCCATACTCTCGTTGGGATATCAATGCGCACTAGATAGCGGGTCAGGGGAAGACCTTGGGCATTGATATGCACCAGAGTTTCTAGACAAGCAAGTGCAATGGACTCCGAGGTATATAAAACAGGTGTCCCTTTTTTATTCCATCTGCCACCGGATTTTTTTGCACCCTCCCCACTAAGATCATCCGCCTTAAATAGGGGTGCATCGAGGGCAATTCTCCAAACTTCCTGCACACTCATGCGTATGCTCCAGTTTGAATTTTGGCAAGGAGATCAGAAATCATTTCTTGACCAGAAACTGTATCTAGGTAGGCTGACGGCTTCTCACCACCTAATGCTGGGGAGGGTTTTTCAAGCCAACTTGCCATCCACTTAGCGGCATTGAAACCATCTGGGTTCCCTGACTCAGCAATGATTGACTCTATTTGCCCCACTAGCTTAGCCATACCGATCAAACGCTCACCCTGCTCAATTGGTAGCATTTGGTTAGCCACAGACTTCTTGTCAATGGTCGACTTCGGCAAATTCAAGAACTTAAATAAGGTTTCTTTTGTAATTCCCATGGAATCAGAAATAACGTTGATATATCTAGCGGGAATTCCACCTCGAATCAACTTGATGCGATCCATAGGCTCCACTCGATAAATAGTGGCAAAAGATAAATCCTGCTGGGTAATTTCCAGCGAAGATTTACGAAGCACTCTCGTCGTAGCTTTTTTATGGATTACGCTGGGCATATTAAAGTCCTCATATGAGGCTTTATTTTAACTCATTTGAGCAATAATGAAAGTATCTACTGCAGATTTAGACTGCTACCCAGCGCAATTTTCATTCAAGTCCAGCAATCTTGGGGGCATAATATTGGCTATTGGCTTATTTAGTTACTCACTTTGTAGGAAAAAGGACAGATCATGAAGATTTCTATCGCACGCCGTGCCGCAACTCTCACTCTCGTTGGTGTAACAGCCTTATTTTTGGCGGCTTGCTCCAGCGTCAAATTAGATGATGTTGATGGCGCCAATGGTGGTGGTAGCGGTAACTTTGGCTCACAGCCATGGAATGATCCAAGCAGCCCTCTCTTCCAGCGTAGCGTGTACTTTGATTTGAACGAATACACCGTTCAAACCAAATACCAAAAACAATTGTCTGCTCATGCCAGCTTCTTAAAGGCAAACCCAAAGCAGAAGATCATTATTCAAGGTAATACTGATGAGCGTGGCACTGCAGAGTACAACTTGGCTTTAGGTCAACGTCGTTCGGATGCTGTGCGTAAGTCACTCAACTTGATGGGCGTCTCTGAAAACCAAATGGAAGCAGTCAGTTTTGGTAAAGAGAAACCAAAAGCTGAAGGTGATAACGAAACAGCTTGGGCAGAAAATCGCCGTGCTGATATTGTTTACATTACAAACTAATGCCTAGCCTTTCACATCCCTTTAAACAAACGCTCTCACGAGCGTTTTGTTTAAGTGCCGCCGCGTTTTGTTTAAGTGCCTCTGGCAATGCTTGGGCACTCTTTGCCGATGATGACGCGCGCAAAGCCATCCTAGATTTACGTAAATCATTTGCTACTGCGCAGATGGATTTGCAAAATCAGATTGAGAAACTCAAGACTGATAATGCAGAGCTTCGCGGCAAGATCGAAAACCTGGAGAAGCAAGGCGAAGATATCAGTACCAGTCAGAAGACTTACTACGAAGATCTCGATACTCGCTTAGGTAATTTTGAGCCTCGTACTGCGACTATCGAAGGGGTTAGCGGTATAGTTCAACCCGGCGAAAAGAAAGCTTACGACGACGCTCTAAAAGCCTTCCAGGCAGGCAACCTCAAGAAGGCAGACGAAGGCTTCTCGGCCTTTGCGAATCGCTATCCCAAAAGCCCATACGTACCTCTAGCACTCTTTTGGAGTGGTAATAGCAAATACGCAAATAAGGATTACACCGGTGCGATTGCTCAACTACAAAATCTCATTAAGCGTTACCCAACACATCCCCGCATTCCATCGGCCATGTTGACTCTGGGCAATGCGCAATTAGAGAGTGGCAATAAAGTAGCTGCCAAGAAAACTTTTAGTGACATCATCAGTAAGTATCCAGATACTGAAGCGGCAAAAGATGCGCAGCAACTGATGGCTGCTACAAAGTAATTCAGCAACCAAGGCTTACATACTTTTCCATGTCTAAGTTATCCGCTGCTTTTGAAAGCATTGCTCCTCGCAAACCCAATGCACCGGCAGTGATTTTGTTTTCAGGTGGCCTAGATTCCAGCACAATTCTGGCTCTCGCAAAAGACCTTGGTTACGCGCCCTATGTTTTATCCGTTGGTTACGGTCAACGCCACTCTTCTGAGTTAGCAGCGGCAAAACATATTGCTAAGAAAATGGGTGTTGTGCGTCATGAGGTGGTGAATTTAGATCTCACGCGCTTTGGTGGGTCGGCCTTGACTGACTCATCAATCGACATTCCGATTATCCCAGGTAAAGATCTAGAAATCCCCATTACTTATGTGCCCGCTCGCAATACGATTTTGTTATCGCTTGCTTTAGGCTGGGCAGAGTCATTAGGTGGATTGGATATTTTTTATGGCGCTAATGCCGTTGATTACTCAGGCTACCCAGACTGTCGCCCAGAATATGTTGCCTCATTTGAGACTATGGCGAACTTAGCCACTAAAGCTGGTGTAGAAGCTATCAATAATGAGAATCGCTTTCGGGTTCATGCGCCGATCATCAGCATGAGCAAAGCAGAGATCATTCAACTGGGCAGCACTTTGGGTGTCGACTATTCGCAAACCGTTTCTTGCTACCAAGCAAATGATTTGGGTGAAGCCTGCGGAGAATGTGAATCTTGCCGCCTAAGACAGGCAGGCTTTAAGCAAGCCAACTTGAGCGATCCAACGCGCTACCAAAATAAGTAAGTCTGCAGCTCTACTGAGCTTTTGTTTCCATCATGCGCGCAACATAACGCGCAATTAAATCTACTTCTAGATTCACGGCATCACCCTGCTTTAGCTTGCCCAAGGTGGTGTTCTCAAGTGTATGCGGAATGATGTTGATATCCACTATGCAAGCATCCTTGCTGTCTTGCGTTTTATTAACTGTTAACGAAACTCCATTAACAACAATCGATCCTTTGTATGCCAAGAATGGTGCCAATGTTTTAGGGGCTTCAATTTGAAGCAGCCAAGAGCCATAAGCATCATCAACAACCGTTGCAAAGTGTGCAACCTTGCCAACACCATCCACATGGCCGCTTACCAAATGACCGCCTAAGCGATCATTGAGTCGCAGGGCTTTTTCTAGGTTCACCGATCCTACTTTATCCAAGCCAATCGTCTTATTCAAAGACTCGCGTGAGATGTCTAAGGCAAAGGTAGTTTCAGTCAATTCAGTAGCTGTCATGCAGGCACCCTGAATCGCAATACTGTCACCCAGAGCTACATCATCAAGATACCCAGAAGGTACTTCAACTACCAAGTGCAGGCCATCGCCTTTAGCTTGAGCGCTTTTGATTTGACCAACTGCCGTAATAATTCCAGTAAACATAGTGAGATCTTAAATAAGGTTTTATGTAATTTTCTTGAAAGGTTATTTCTTGCTCAAGCGTAAACGAAGGTCAGAACCAAACAGAGCTTGATCGAAGACTTGCCAATCTTGACGCTGATCCAAGGCGGTCAGCGGAGAGATGTTCGCCATACCAATACCATCACCCATAAAGAAGGGTGCGTAGTAGAGCAATAACTCGTCAACACAATCTTCTCTCAGCAAAGATCCGTTTAACTTAAATCCAGCCTCGACATGGATTTCATTCATGTGGCGCTCTTTTGCTAAATACGAAAAGAGTTTTGGTAAATCTACTTTGCCATTGGCGTTAGCCATGGCAATAACTTCAACACCGAGAGCCTCAAATGATTTTGCCTTGTCTTGACTCTCCTGAGAAGCCAATGAACCGCAAACCAAGATGACGCCCGATCCCTTGGAGTTACTCAATACCTTTGCATTCAGCGGTGTCTCCAGCTTAGAGTCCACAATAATTCTCCAAGGCTGGCGCTCAGTCTTGACATCTCTAACGTTGAGGCTTGGGTCATCTTCTTTAACGGTACCTACACCAGTCAATATGGCACAAGCTTGAGCACGCCAATGATGGCCATCTGCCCTAGCTAAAGGACCTGTAATCCATTGGCTTTGGCCATTTGGTAAGGCTGTCTTGCCATCTAAGCTGGCGGCAATCTTCATACGAACCCAAGGTAAACCTCGAGTCATCCTAGAGATGAATCCCCGGTTTAATGCTTGAGCTTCAGATTCCAATAAGCCGCAACGAACATCAATGCCAGCGGCCTTTAATCGCTCCAGACCTTTCCCGCCAACCAGGGGGTTAGGATCAGACATCGCCACAATCACCAGAGCCGGTTTAGCTGCAATTAAGGCATCGACACAAGGCGGCGTTCTACCAGTGTGATTACAGGGCTCTAATGTGACGTAGATTGTTGATCCAGCAGCGTCAAAACCATTCATCTTGACATCAGCCAGCGCCTGAACTTCTGCATGGGGCCCACCCACTCTTTGGGTGTGTCCTTGCCCAATCACTACCCCGTCTTTCACAATGATGCATCCCACCCGCGGGTTGGGATTCGATAGATACAGGGCATTTTGAGCCTGGTCTAATGCCTGACTCATCAATTGGTGGTCAACTTCGGTGTACATGGGTCTATTAAAACCGATTGTGGGCAGAGCCTGCAAATTTATACGCCCTATTTGCAGGCTTTGGAGTCCTTACTCGGATCACAAATTCGCCAGCGTCCCCCGCTACCCAGTATCAGATGCCGCTCGAGCCTGGAATCTCGGTCATGGCCCAATACCAAGCGATTAGCTACAAATCCCCCTTGGGCTGTTTTGGCAGCACCAGCAGCATTAAACAAAATACCCCTCTTGGATGTATGAGGGTCAATAAACTGCTTGCCCCCACCCTTGAAATACACCTGCACAAGATCCCCTTGGAAAATCCAGCGCCGCTCAGTACAAGTTGGCTGCGGCTGGCGCTCTTCACAAACACTTTTAACTACCCAACCCTCTTCCCAAAGACCCTCTTTCAATGGAGTGATACGTACAGGCGCGCCCAATAGCAATGCTTGGGCTCTTGCAAATTGAGCATGCGCAATAAAACGTCTGGCAATGATGTCGATTTCTCGAACGGCCATTTGTTCATGCAATAGAGGTAATGTCGATATCGCGGTGATGGTGATGATCAATGCAACCGCCATCAACTCCAGCAAACTATGACCTTGATCGTGCTTATTCAAAGTTCTGCCGCCAATTGACTCGTGTAGCAATATAGGTTTTGTCATCAAGAAATATAAGAGCCTCTAACCTGGGTTTTGATTTGCTAGATATCAACCAAAGATTTTTTCCAGCAGACTGTATATGGCAAGCAGGATTTTCTAGGACGGTGATATTAGAAAGATGTTGTTCACATTCAATGAGTGCTTTTTCTGCCGCAATAAATTCTTTTTGAGACTCGACATAAGTGTTGACGCTCATCACCTCAAGCGCAGCTAATCGCTCTAACTGCATTACCAACATAGAGAGTAGCGTCATTAGCGATAGAACCCAAGCAATAATCACAGTAGATTCAGAGTAGATTACGAGTAGTAAATATTCGCTCAAACTTCTGGTGAATGGATGCGCCGTCAGTCATCTCCAACCTTACCTTAAAAGCCTTACCAGTACTGGCTGGAAGCGGCTCAAAGGAAAGATGGTGAATACCATTCATTAAGGTCGTGTTTTGAATGCGGCCTTGTCGATCTAGCGATTGGCAAATCAATGAGCCACCGTTAACCTTTACACCTTTGGGTGCAGATGCTTGTCGATCTACTAAAAATCCTTGATGGGCCAAATTATTTTTAGTGCGCTCTTTTGACAAAGTATTACCAATGCAATCAAAGTCCACCCCTTGAGAAATCTCCTGTTTCACCATCAGCGAATCAGATCCTCGATATCCATTGTTTTTCTGAACCTGAAGGTAACCAATCGAAGCAGTATTTTTTCTTGCAGATGCAGTTGATGCATGAGTATTTTGATAACCGGCCATCCGAATAGCGCGCCCGATCAATTCCAATGCGCGATCTGCTTCTGCAGTCAGAGACTGTGATTTTTCATGTTGAATTTGCTTGGCGATGAACTCACCGCTATTTTTGATGAGCGGTGCGACCAAGACTAGGGAGAGGGCGAGGCCGACGAGACATTCCAATAGATTCATCCGCTAACTTTCGTGCAGTTGGGTTTGAGTTATTTAGTTGTGCAGCTGCCAATATGGTCAGCTCATGTCTATCCATCTCTTTTCTAAGCTCTACCTTTTTCTCTTGCAGTTGACCTAAGCGCAAAATCATCCCCTGGTAGATATTGCTCAAACCGATCCAACTGCTTGCTACTAGGCTCATTGCCACCAGAACCTCCAATAAGATGAATCCATTGGCTTTGGTGTTTGAATTAAGCGAGGGTAAGGATTTTTGAATGAGGGGGAGCACAGCTCATTTTCTTGAGACTAGAGCGGCAAAAATAGGCCCTTCATGGGTGCTTACTGTCAGAAAGACTGGATATTGCTCCAATATCGACCCTAGGATCCCAGCCCAGTGCCTAAAACCCCCTCCTCAGCTTAAAATAGAGGGCTATGCAAAATAACCTTGCCTCCACAGAAGAAATCGTTGCTGAGCTCAAAGCTGGCAAGATGGTCATTCTGGTCGATGAAGAAGATCGCGAGAATGAAGGTGATTTAGTACTGGCTGCCGACCATGTCACTGCAGAGGCTGTGAATTTCATGGCCAAGCATGGTCGTGGACTCATTTGTCTTACTTTGACGCGTGAGCGCTGCCAACAAATTAACCTGCCACTAATGGTGCGCGATAACGGTACCTCTATGGGTACCAATTTCACAGTTTCAATTGAAGCAGCTAGCGGTGTCACTACTGGCATCTCAGCAGCAGATCGTGCCCACACCATTAAGACGGCAGTTGCCGCAAACGCAAAGCCGAATGATCTAGTTCAGCCAGGTCACATCTTTCCTTTAATGGCACAACCTGGTGGTGTATTGATCCGCTCTGGTCACACAGAAGCAGGCTGTGATTTAGCTGCGATGGCAGGTTGCTCGCCAACTGCTGTCATTTGCGAGATCATGAAAGACGATGGCAGCATGGCACGTTTGCCAGATTTGCTAGAGTTTGCAAAAGAACATCAATTAAAAATTGGCAGTATTGCTGACCTGATTCAATACCGGAGCCAGCATGAGAGCATTGTGGTGCGCGAGGGTGAGCGCGAGTTCGACACTCCCTGGGGCAAGTTTCAAGGCATCGTCTATCGCGATACGCCAAGCTCATGCATTCACTTAGCTTTAGTTCATGGCAAGCCTTCAGAGAACGTAGAAACTTTAGTGCGTGTACACGAGCCCCTTACAGCATTGGATTTCTTAGATGCCAATGTGAGCACCCATTCTTGGCCGCTTGCTCAAGCACTCCAAAAAATAGCCTCATCACCGGCTGGTGTTGCTGTTTTACTTAATGCATCTGGCATTGCAGCTCCCGGAGATGCGGATTGGCTGGTGCAGTTTCACAAACTCAATGGCACGCACTCAGAAAATGTTGGAACACCACCAGCTCGCAAAACAGATTTCCGTACTTACGGCATTGGCGCACAAATCCTGAAAGATCTTGGTGTTGGGAAAATGCGTTTACTCGCTAACCCTAGTCCAGTTCCCAGCCTTTCGGGATACAAGCTTGAAGTTACGGGCTACACCCCATTTGAATCTAAAAATAAGTAATTCTAGGAAACATGATGAATACATCCAATGACGAATCTGCTGTAGGCGTACTTGCTACTGACCTTAACGGGCAAGACCTACGTGTCGGTATTGTGCAAGCGCGCTTCAATGAAGATCATTGCGTTGCCTTGACTACTGCTTGTATTGAAGAATTAATCAAACTAGGTGTGTCGCAATCTGATATCAAATTAGTCACCGTACCAGGCGCACTGGAGATTCCTTTTGCCCTACAAAAGCTAGCTGAGACTGGTGAGTTTGATGGCCTGGTTGCATTAGGCGCCATCATCCGTGGTGAGACTTATCACTTTGAACTCGTGTCCAACGAATCTGGCGCTGGCATTACCCGCGTATGCCTTGAATCTGGCTTACCAATCGCTAATGGTGTGCTCACCTGTGAGACGGATGAGCAAGCTCAGGTGCGTGTTCAAGTAAAAGGCGCAGATTGCGCAAGAGCAGTTGTTGAGATGGCCAATCTGGCTTTAGCCCTTACTCCTGATATTGATTTTGAAATCAATTCTTCCGAAGAGTAATTCCCAAGATGAATAAAAATGTTCCCAGCCCACAGGCAGCACCTGGTACACCCAGTGCACCAAGCGCACCTAAGCGCTCACTCACACCACGTCGTCGTGCCCGTGAATATGCTTTACAAGGCGTTTATCAAAGCCTAGTCATGCGCCGCGCTGGCAGTCTTCCTAACGCTGCGGCAATTGCCAAGCAGCTAGCTGAAGATCCTGGCTTTCGCCGTTGCCAGCATGATTTGTTTCAGGGCATTTTTACTGGAGTGCTAGAGCGTACCGATGAGCTAGAGGGTCTCATTACCCCGGCGCTCGATCGCCCTATTAACGAGCTGTCTCCTGTAGAGCACGCCGCCCTTCTAATCGGCACCTACGAGCTGGCTATGGATTTGGCTGTTCCCTATAAAGTGGCTATCAATGAAGCTGTGGAATTAGCCAAAACATTTGGCGGCACTGATGGCCATAAATATGTCAATGGCGTGCTGGATCTCCTAGCTCAACAGTTACGCAGCACTGAGGTGAAGGCGACTTAGACGCACGACTCTATTCAGATCTCACCCCCTGCGCCTCCAAGAGGTCCAGGGGGTTTATTTTGTCCATAGCTTTGGGTAGTAATCCAAACTACACTCAGAGATAAAATAAAAATAACTTTCACCCAAAGAGACGCCATCATGCAGAAAACGGATATCCGCAAATTACTTAAAGATCCAAGCCTATTTAAAGAAGAGGCTTTCGTTAATGGTGCGTGGTTCAAAACACATTCAGGAAACACATTTGCGGTTCACAACCCCGCTACTGGCGAGCTCATTGCAGATGTCAGCAACCTTGAACCAATAGATGCTGAGCGAGCGATTGAAGCTGCCGAGCATGCCTTTCAAATCTGGAAGAGTAAAACTGGAAAAGAGCGCGCTCAGGTGATGCGTAAATGGTTTGACCTGATTATTGAGAATACCCAAGATCTAGCCACCCTCATGACCCTAGAGCAAGGCAAGCCGCTCGCTGAGGCAGCTGGTGAAGTAGCCTATGCCGCGTCTTTTGTAGAGTGGTTTGCTGAAGAGGCCAAGCGGGTTGCTGGATCTATTCCAAGCACCACTTGGAGCGATAAGCGCATGATCGTCATGAAGCAGCCAATTGGTGTGTGCGTTGCCATCACGCCTTGGAATTTCCCAATCGCTATGATTACGCGCAAGATTGCACCGGCAATGGCAGCAGGCTGCACTATTGTGATTAAGCCAGCCGAACTCACGCCACTGAGCGCACTAGCACTGGCAGAGCTTGCTGAGCGCGCTGGGGTTCCGGCAGGGGTTATTAATATTCTCACTGCAGATGCTAATCACTCTATTGAGATTGGCAAAACACTCTGCGCATCACCTACAGTACGCCACCTGTCATTCACAGGCTCCACCGAAGTTGGCCGAATCTTGATGGCGCAATGCGCTCCCACGGTTAAGAAATTAGGTCTTGAGCTAGGCGGTCATGCCCCTTTTATTGTTTTTGAAGATGCCGATATTGATGCGGCGGTTTCTGGTGCGATGGCGTCTAAATATCGCAACTCTGGTCAAACCTGCGTTTGTGCAAATCGCTTCTATGTGCATAAAAAAGTACAGGATGAGTTTGTCGAGAAGTTTGCTAAAGCGATTCAAGTGATTAAGATGGGTAATGGCATGGAAGCTGGCAATACCCAAGGACCATTGATTGAGCAGGCTGCCCTTGAGAAGGTGGAGAGGCATGTAGCTGATGCCATTAGTAAGGGTGCAAAACTTGTTGCTGGTGGCAAACCTTCTCCTTTAGGCGGCACTTTTTATGAGCCCACTATTTTGTCCAATGTCACCAATGACATGCTCATCACCCATGAAGAAACTTTTGGGCCAGTTGCCCCAATCATTCCATTTGAAAGCGATGAAGAAGCAATTAGGCTGGCTAACAATAGCCAATTTGGATTGGCTTCTTATTTTTATAGCCGTGATATTGGTCGTATCTGGAAAGCCGCTGAAGCCCTTGAATACGGCATCGTGGGCGTCAACTCTGGAATCATTTCCAATGAGGTAGGACCATTTGGTGGAATTAAACAGTCGGGCTTAGGTCGTGAAGGGAGCGCCTACGGTATGGATGAATACCTGGAACTCAAATATGTTTGTCTA
The DNA here is from genome assembly GCF_018687575.1 of Polynucleobacter asymbioticus. Lineage (NCBI taxonomy): Bacteria > Pseudomonadati > Pseudomonadota > Betaproteobacteria > Burkholderiales > Burkholderiaceae > Polynucleobacter > Polynucleobacter asymbioticus. Next base: position 248,863 of record NZ_CP061297.1, on the reverse strand, counting down.
GGTTTGTAAGTCAAGATCAGAAACTAATAAAGCCGCTCTCTTAGCTTAAGTGAGCGGCTTTTTTAACATCAACCCAACTTTATTTTTTCTTATAGACCAAATCCCACACACCATGCCCCAGCTTAATACCGCGGGTTTCAAACTTGGTGGTTGGTCTATATGCAGGTCTCTCGACGTACCCAGGATGTTTAGCCTCTAACTGCTCAAGAGTCGGCTTGAATTCTTTAAAGGACCCTTTGGCAAGCTCACTCTCGCTAGCAATATCAGCAGCTAAAAAAGTTTCAACACTCATTTGCTGGGTTGATGTATTTGATAATTCAGTTTCAGCATTTAAAACTAAAAGCATTTGCTCCGCATAATTGTGCCAATCAGTAGCAAGATGCAAATAGGCCCCAGGCTTTAAACGAGAAATCAGCAGTCTTACGAACCCCGCTTGAATCAGGCGACGTTTGTGGTGACGCTTCTTATGCCATGGGTCTGCGAAGTAAATATGAATTCCATCCAACGAGCTTGGGGCAATCATTTTTTCCAAAACCTCAACGGCATCATGACGAATCAAACGCAAATTGGTGAGATTGTTCTCGCCAATCAATTTCAGCAAAGCGCCTACTCCTGGAGGGTGTACCTCAATTGCCAGGAAATCATCTTCAGAGCGTAAGGCAGCAATTTTGGCGGTAGTCTCACCCATGCCAAAGCCAATTTCTAATATCTTGGGACGCAAAGAGCCATTAAATACTTGTAGCAGATCTAGGGCGGATTCCTGAAACGGAATTAAAAACTGAGGGCCTAATTCATCTATGGCACGCTGTTGACCAGCAGTGGTTCGGCCAGCCCTTAAAACAAAAGAGCGAATGCGCTCAGTTCTTGAAAAATTCATGAGAAAAATACTTTCATACTTTATAGATTTCTGATCTTCTATTTCGGGAAAGGTGTGTTCCAGCCTGCTGAACGATAGGCATACACCACCTCACCCAAGACAATAGAGAGTGATGTCATAAACGATATCAATCCCAGTACAAATGTCCAAATGACATAAGTAGCCTGCAATGATCTTACTGCGCCAGCCTGAAAAAAGAATAGCTCTAGGACCGTTAAGGAAATGAAGACACCGCTCAGCACATCAAAGAAAATCGCAGCCGTACAAAGACGCCCCCTTACTTTTGCCTCATTAGCCTCTTTCATCATATGAGTCAAAATTGCTTGATCCTGAATGCCGCCCTCCTGAATACGATGCTGAATGGCGCGCATACGATCCACTGAACGCGCTAAGCGAGCAGAAATGGCATTAATTAAGGTAGCTACTGCCGTCAGTAAAAACACTGGGGCTAAAGCTAGTTGAATATTATTCGTGATTGCGTCTATTGAGACATCCATGAGAATTCCAGTCGATCTGTTTATGTTTCTAAGCGTTACCTCAATGAGACCAAGCAACTAAACCACTATATGCACTCAACAATACCAGCGCACCAAAGACAATTCGATACCAGGCAAATGGAATGAAATTATGTCCTGCAACATAACTAATTAACCAGCGCACACAAATAAATGCAGAAATAAAAGCGGCGATGAAGCCAATCACAATGGCCCAAGCAAAATCTCCTGAGAGGGGGACTGGATTCTTCCAAAGCTTGAGCAGTTCATATGCGGTTGCCCCACCGATTACCGGAATAGCCAAGAAGAAGGAAAACTCGGTAGCTACCGCACGAGGCAAACCAAACAACATGCCGCCAATAATGGTCGCACCTGAGCGAGAGGTTCCTGGAATTAACGCAGCGCATTGCGCTAACCCTACCTTTAAAGCATCCAATGGGGTGAGGTCATCCACAGACTGAATATAGGATTTGCCCGAATGAACTAATTTAGCTTGCCGACGTTCAGCCCAAAAAATAATCAAAGCGCCAACGATAAAAGCGCTAGCTACTGGAATAGGGGCGAATAGAACGGCTTTAATATGCTTACCAAAAATGAAGGCTAAGCCCATTGCGGGGATTGAGGCGATTAATAGATTGAGGATGAAGCGTCGGGAGCTGGAACTCGTTCGAGCGGTAGATGCCACTTTCCAAAGCTTTTCGCGGAACTCCCAGCAGACAGCCAAAATGGCACCAAACTGAATAATGACCTCGAAGGCCTTTCCCCGTTCATCATTGAAGTTAAGCAAGTCGCCAACCAAAATCAGATGCCCTGTACTGGAGATGGGTAAAAACTCTGTCAAGCCCTCAACTATCCCCAGTATTAAAGCTTTACCTAGCAAAATTAGATCCATTGCATAATTTTATAGATAGATGAAGTCCTGTAGAGGATTTGGCAAAATGAGCTTGGATTAAGACGTTTCACTTAAATAGGCCTTAAACTTCATGGCACACAAAAAGTAACTAAATTAGATGACCTCAGTCCGTTTTCGCCGCTCGCAACTCAGCGCCCTAGGTTTGATCCTGGGACAGGTGCTTGGGCTAGGCTTGACCTCAAACCATGCATTTGCACAAGCTGCCAACGGGGTAAAGCCATCACTACCCACTCCAATGAGTGCTCAGACCTTGGTTGGGCTAGAAATACCCCCGCAAATGGCATTCATTTCTAAGCAGGCCATACCGACTGCTACTGCACCCTCAAACCTAAATGGAAACAACACAGCCGCTGGTATAAGTCAGGCTTCAGACCTGATCCGCCTATATCAGGAGGCTGCATTTAGTGACCCCGTCCTCAATGCGGCACGTTTCAACTACCAGGCAAGTAAAGAACTCTATTGGCAAGGCTTATCACTATTGCTGCCGCAAGCAAATGCAGTGCCTGGAGGCACACGCTACTATCAGCACACCGCAGGCAATGCACCCGCTGGGGCTGTAACAGGCTCCCGGGTCTACGACCAAAAAAACTACACCGTCACCTTGACGCAGCCCGTCTTCAATATGGCTGCACTAGAAGCATTTAAGCAAGGCGACCTCAACACCAAAATCGCAGACATGCGGTTTTACTTAGCGCAACAAGATCTGATCTTGAGAGTCTCACAAGCTTACTTTGATGCACTTACCAGCCAAGACAATGTCGAACTTTTTCGAAATAAGAAAAGTCTCATTAAGCAACAGCTTGAGATAGCGCAAGCTAAATTTGATGCTGGCCTAGCTACCATTGTTGACGTCAATACAGCTCAAGCGGGACTGGATCTTGCGAATTCTCAAGAAATAGCCGCTCAGGCAGATCTTGTAGTGAAGCGCGGCGCCTTAGAGCAATTGACTGGCCGCCCAGTTGGCCCTTTAAAGCCCCTTGTTAAAGAAGCAAAAATTGATGGGGTTTTAAAAGATCCTCGCTCAAAAAATAAAGATAACAATAGTGTTCCGATTGCCGATAGCGTTAACCCACAACTACCAAAAGGCCAAACTTTAGATGACTGGATTTTGCAAGCAGAGACTGCAAACTTCAACGTATTGGCTGGTCAGCTTTCTGTCAACTTAGCAGAGAGCTCTTATAGAGCATCACAGTCACTTAATTACCCTTCATTAAACTTTGTGGGAACAGCTGGATATAACACCTCCAATGGAACATCCAATAGCTTAACGCCTGCACAAACGAACATTTACAACAACACTATTGCATTGCAAATGACCATTCCCTTAGTCTCTGGCGGGTTTAATAGCTCTGTTATTCGTCAAAATGCTGCATTACTAGATGCCGCTAAAGCGAATTACGATAATGCTCGGCGTACTGCGGCACAAAATACGAGAGCAGCATTTACTGGCTTTTACGGAGGCTTGGCTAGTGTTAAAGCTTATGAAGCAGCAGAGCGCTCATCCAGCTCTGCGCTGGAATCGAGCAAGCTAGGCTTCCAAGTAGGCACACTCATTAACATTGATGTGCTTATTGCCTTGGATACGCTAATTACTACTCGCTCACAACTACAGCAGGCACGTTACAGCACCATTCTCAACGCTATTAAGTTAAAAGCACATGCTGCCGCACTATCAGATGAAGATCTGATTTCTATCAATACCTTACTACGCTAAGCACTAAAAACAAGTAGGGGTTTTAAGCTTGCTGCAGAAGTCTCAACGAGGCATCAAGAACCTCTTGAACGCTTGGTGGATTTTGAATATCGCCCACATTAGCAATGCAATTAGACCAATAACCTTCAGTTTTCCAGCGCGGTGAGTCGCAATAGATTTCTACTGTAGGTTTACCGAGCACTGCAGCTAAATGGGTCAAGCCAGTATCTACACCTACCGTTAACGCAGCATCTGTAATTACAGAGAATGCATTCTCAATAGAAAATGCAGGCGGCACAAAAGCATTGGCTACCTGCGCAGCCAGCAATTCACTGATCACCCTTTCTGAGGCGCTGCCCCATGGAAAAACGGCTTGGTATCCCAGAGCAGAAAGTGCATTACCAAATTCAATCCAATGACTATGGGACCAACGCTTAGACTGTCTAGCAGTCGAATGAAAGCACAGGACATAAGGAGTCCTTAAGCCCAGGATGACATTCTTTGAAATGCCTGCAATGCATTCCGAGGGATAAAACTGAGGTGCATGATCTCGCTCTATTAAAGGCCAGTCTAAGGCAGAGCACGTGACCCAACGTGAGCGATCTACTGCATGACAGTGTGTTGGCACTTGGACTGACTGGTTATAGAACGTTCTTGCGAGAGGCTCATAGCCTGAAAACTCAGTGGCATTAGCAAGGCCGGCAACGACCGATCCTGAACTCTTCTTAGCCAAGGCGCACACAACGGCAGACTTCAATAGGCCCTGGGTTTCGATTAATACATCGTAGGTGGTGGATTGGAGTGTTTTTCTAAAAGAGAAAAACTCTTTCCAAGAAGACAGTTTGAACAGATTCTTCTTCCAGCGACGAAGTCCAAAAGGAATGATACGATCAATCCCTCTAAAACCATCACGAGATAATAAGGGCTCAAGTAAGTAGACGTAACCCTCCTCTACTACCCAATCAATTTGAGCATGTGGTAGGCGCGCACGCAAATCCCACACAATCGGTAAATTATGCAAAACATCTCCGAGAGAGGATAGCTTTACTAACAGGATTTTAGGAGAAGCGCTCATGCGGGCATTATCTTATCTTTTGAAAATGCACCTAAATTTAATTAGAACTTGGGGGCAGCATCCCACGATAGGCCAGCCGAGTCTTTGGCATTCATATTGGGAGTCACTTCCTGGGGTAGCGGCCACTGAATGCCAACACTAGGATCATTCCATGCTAAGCAGGCTTCACTTTGGGGGTGATAGTAATCAGTAGTTTTGTATAGAAACTCGGCCGTCTCAGATAGCACTAAAAAACCATGCGCTAAGCCAGGCGGGATCCACATTTGCTTGTGGTTTTGTGCGCTTAACTCAACGCCTACCCACTTACCGTAGCTTGGCGAATCTTTTCGGATATCAACTGCAACATCAAAGACACTACCAGTCACAACACGCACCAACTTACCCTGAGTCTGCTCTAGTTGATAGTGCAAACCACGCAAAGTCCATTGGCGAGAGAAAGAATGATTGTCTTGTACAAAATCGATGTTCAAACCTGTAGCAGCGGAGAAGTCTTGCGCATTAAAAGATTCAGTGAACCAACCACGTTCATCACCGAATACTTTAGGCTCAATAATCAGCACATCATGAATAGCTGTCGGCGTAAGCACTAGGTTTGAAGTTGTGCTCATCCAATCATCTTCTTGTGAGATAAAGCAACGGGTTGAGCGGAGTTATTGAGCTCATTCACAATCTTATTCAGGTATTGACCATAACTATTCTTACTCAATTGAGCGGCAACTTTAAGCACATCTTCGACGCTAATCCAACCTTGGCGATAAGCAATCTCCTCAGGACATGCCACCATGAGGCCTTGGCGCTTTTGTAATGTGGCAATAAAACCAGCAGCATCCAATAATGAATCATGTGTTCCAGTATCTAGCCATGCAAAACCACGGCCCATGATTTCTACACTGAGTTCATTCTTTTCTAGGTAAACGCGATTGACATCCGTGATCTCGAGCTCACCACGTGCACTTGGCTTGATGGACGAAGCGATATCACATACCTGGTTGTCATAGAAATACAGTCCTGTTACAGCATAACTACTTCTGGGTTTGAGGGGCTTTTCTTCAATCGAAAGCGCCTTGTAATCTTTATCAAATTCAACAACGCCATAACGCTCTGGATCAGTGACATGATAGGCAAATACAGTTGCGCCATCATGACGAGCATTAGCGCTATCAAGCTGATCAACTAACTCATGGCCGTAAAAAATATTGTCGCCTAGCACCAAAGCACTTGGGTTATTGCCAACAAAGTTTTTTCCTAGTGTGAATGCTTGTGCCAAACCATCTGGCGAAGGTTGTACGCAATATTCAATATTCAAACCCCATTGCGAGCCATCACCAAGCAACTCCGCAAATCGCGGAGTGTCGTGGGGTGTAGAGATTAACAAGATATCTCGAATGCCTGCAAGCATCAGGGTGGTTAATGGGTAATACACCATCGGCTTGTCATATACAGGCATTAACTGCTTGGAAACAGCTTGGGTCACTGGATACAAACGGGTACCGGAACCCCCTGCCAAAATAATGCCTTTGCGATTCATCTGATTTACTGCCATAGCTCTCTCTTTAGATAGATCCATCTTTAGCCAAATGGTGGACATAAGAGCGAACGGCTCCATCCCAGGGCTGATTTAATAGTTCCAATTTTGACATATCACCCTGATCCTCTAAGACCTTCCGGAGCTTATCTGTCGACATCCGTGAATTCATGGGCCGTGGGGCTGGCAAAGGGTACTCCACTGCAGGAATTCGCTTAATAGCGTGGGGGGGCGCCTTCAACGACACCCCAGCATCTAAAGCAGCTTGAACAGCCCAGCAGGCTAAACCGTGCCAACTTGTCTCACCGACTGGAACGGCATGATAGATACCGGACGGGAATGCACTCAAATACCCTTTTTCGTTTATTGCCAAACCTAAACTCACTTGCGCAAGCCACTGAGCACTGGTGGGAACGCCATATTGATCTTCAATCACCTTCAGCTCATCTCGGTCTTTTGCCAATCGCAAAATCGTACGAATGAAATTACCGCCGTCTCCATACACCCAGCTTGTTCTAAAAATCGCATATTGACCAGCGCTTCCTGAGGAACCGCTTGCAAATGCTTGAGCAATAGCTTCTTCTCCAGCCGCCTTACTCTTGCCATAAACACCGAGAGGATTTCGCATGTCATCCTCTAGATAAAAACCATACTTCTCGCCATCAAAAACATAATCTGTGGAGTAATGCAAAAAAGTAGCTCCATGCTGAACCGCATATTGAGCCATCAGCGCAGGTGCTGTTGCATTCACTGCAAATGCTAATTCCGACTCAGTCTCTGCCTTATCAACAGCGGTATACGCTGAGGCATTAATAATTAACTGAGGATTGGATTGATTTAAGAGAGAATTTAATTTAGTAGCATCCGATAAATTACATTCAGCGCGTCCAATATATTGAACATGAGGCTTTTCCACCAAAGTGGGTATTAGCGAATCCAATAGAACTTGAAATGCTTTACCTAACTGCCCATCTTTACCAAATATGAGGATATTCATTGGAGGCCTGTGTGGTTCAGCGGTTCAGCTGTACTGTTTCTGTAACCAGTCACGATAGCTGCCGCTAACAACGCCCTCTACCCAGGCTGGATGATCCAAATACCACTGCACTGTCTTACGAATCCCCGTATCAAATGTCTCAGCAGGCCGCCAACCTAACTCGCGCTCCACCTTGCTAGCATCAATCGCATAGCGGCGATCATGACCAGGGCGATCTGTAACAAAAGTAATTTGCTCTACATAGGACTTGTTATCAGCACGTGGCTTTAGTTCATCCAAGATCGTACAGATCGTTTTTACGACATCAATATTGGCTTTTTCATTCCAGCCACCAATGTTGTAGGTCTCACCTAATGAGCCCTGAGCTAAAACTTCACGAATAGCGGAGCAGTGATCTTTAACATAAAGCCAATCACGAATCTGCTGACCATCACCATAAATTGGCAAAGGCTTGCCATTCAGGGCATTGAGAATTACCAGCGGGATCAACTTTTCTGGGAAGTGATATGGGCCATAGTTATTGGAGCAATTGGTAGTGACTACCGGAAAACCATAGGTATGGAACCAAGCACGCACTAAATGATCTGAAGCAGCCTTAGATGCAGAATAAGGACTATTGGGCTCGTAAGCATTCTTTTCGGTAAAAGCAGGATCGGTGGATGACAAAGACCCATACACTTCATCAGTGGAGACATGGTGAAAACGAAATGCTTTCTTGGCAGACTCATCCAAGCTATTCCAATAAGCTCTTGCGCACTCCAGTAAGTTAAAGGTACCCAGAATATTGGTTTGCACAAACTCAGCAGGACCATGAATTGATCGATCCACATGGCTCTCAGCAGCAAAATTGACAATGGCACGGGGCTGATGCTCTTTTAACAAGCTGGCAACCAACTCTTTATCGCCAATATCCCCATGAACAAAAATATGGCGGGGATCATCCTTCAGGGCCGCTAAATTAGCCAGGTTGCCGGCATAGGTCAGCTTATCGAGATTAATCAGCCCTTCAGCCTTTGGATCGGCCAGCCAATCTAGGGCAAAGTTGCTACCAATAAAACCTGCACCGCCCGTTATTAAAATCATGATTTACCAATAAATGAAGTGCGAAATGTAATACGATAAGGATAGCTAAGAGCATTATTTAATTCAGATTAAAGCCCTACAACCCTGAATTTCAGCTTATAAGTACATTTTAACAAAACATTACCACCATCAAATCGTGAATCCTAACAAATATAGCCTGACATTTGCCTGCTACAACTCTGTTGAATACACAAAAATGTGTATTGATAGCATGGTGAAGCATGGCACCCCATTAGATCGGCTTGTAGTGGTGGACAACTACTCTACCGACGGGACGCGCGACTACCTCTCGACACTGCCTTTAGGCGGAAGAATCCTCAACTCCACTAATTTGGGATGTGGGACAGCCTGGAATCAAGGGGCGCTCGCACTTCAAAGCGAATGGAGCATCATCATGAACAATGATGTTCTCGTGTCACCCCTGTGGATTGAGAACCTGATTCACGCTGCAGAATCCAAAAACCTCAAAGTCATTAGCCCAGCGCTCATTGAGGGGCCACTGGACTACGACTTTGAAGCATTCAACCTTCACGCTAGCTCAGAAATGAAGGATGTACATCGCTTTGGCAGTAAGCATGCAGTGTGCCTAGCCATTCATAAGTCAGTCTGGATGGACGTAGGCTATTTCCAGCCAATCCCTAAGCTCCTTGGCTATGAAGACACCTTGTTCTTCAATGAGCTCAAGAAGTCGAATATTCAAACTGCGATTACTGGTGCATCGTGGCTACATCACTTTGGCTCGATCACCCAAACTGCTATGAAACAAGAAAGAGGGCTCGCAGAAAAAGATGGCTTAGCGAATCGCTACAACTACAAATTACTGAATCAGAGCTGGATGCAAAGAAAGCTTGGGAAGATTCAAGCTAAAAAGCAACAAGCTGAAGCGAGCCGAAATGAAGTCAAAGAGCATGGCATGTCCATACATGGACTCAGAAAAAATAATGCCTTTGAGTGGATTTAATTAAGCTTTTTCAAACAAGCTAATCAGGCTTTTGGTATTTGCATTAAGAGAGAATTTCTCCACAACCATGTGTTTTCCTGCTTTTGCCATCTGCTTTGCATGGTCAGCATTCGATAGCATCCAGACGATGGCCTTAGCCCACTGCTCAACATTGCCGGACTCAATCATCAGGCCAGTCTCTTGATCTAGCATCGTTTCTGGAATGCCACCCACCTTACTTGCAATAGTCGGCACCTCTAAATATTGCGCTTCAATCTGAAACATCCCCAGAGGCTCAATTAAAGAAGGAAAAACAGCTAAGTCACTCTTCCTGAGTAATGGCGCGATCTTTTTTAATATTCCCGTTAACAATACATTCTCACCAAGACCAAGCGCTGCAATCTCGGCTTCCAACAGCGGCTTATCTTGCCCCTCTCCCGCGATTAAATAGCGCACATCTGGGATCACCTTCTTTACCTCAACGAGAGCCTTCAAAATCGTGCTGTGCCCTTTTTCACTCCTCAGAATTGCGCCATGCGATATCACCGGTCCCGGATGGGTATCTAACCAATTCAAAACAGGATCTGGCAGTTGATCTGCCAAGCAATCCAGTGCTGAAAAATCGATTCCCGGATAAACAACCTTGAGCTTCTGAGGGTTGATGGCGGAATTCGCCAAAAACCGTGAACGTAGGTAGTCACTAGGAATTACCGTCCCAGAAAAAAGATAGTTATAGGCAAACGATAGCGGGTAACCATGCTGAAAAGTTTTTACTCGAAAAACAGGAATACGCTTACGACCAAGAAGCACTTGCACCATACCCACTAGCGCAGAAATTAATGCGTCATGACTGCCATGACAAAACATTGCTGTGGGATTTTTCTCCTTGGCCAAGCGGAAGAGCTGCAGCAAGCTCGGAATATGAAAAGCATTTCGAAAGCGAATCTCAATTACATCCAAGCCTTCACTCTTGGCACGAGTAGATATTGCACTCATGGGTTTGCATAGCAAAATTGTTTGAAACCCCAATGCATTGAGCGAGCGCATTTGCTGTAACTCTTGCAACTCTTGACCACCAATATTGATAGACGAGTCAGAAAATAGAATGACTTTTGCATCAGTCATAGATCAAAGCCACATTAATTGATACGCCCTGCTGAAGGCTTATGTAGTACCTGCGCCAATAGCACAGCAATCATCAGCCCATAAAAAGTACATAAGTACTTGAGGGACAACTGCTCATTTGAAAGCCCAGCAATCAATATGCCAGTGATATAAAAAAGACCAATTCTGGCGGCTTGCTTTACGTTGAAATCCTGGGCATTACGCTGCTTCCAAAAGATAGAAAATGGTACGAGCAATAGGCCTAAATAAGCACCCAATCCAAAGAGGCCTGCAGACAAGAGCTTGCTCAGAATATCACTGTGTGGGCCAGTTAATGCCATAGTGTTAATGGCAGTTTCGTTAGCAGCGATATTAAGCGGGCTGTTTTGTAAAACCTGCATCATATTTTTCTCTTCGCCGTAGCCAAATAACAAACTCTCGTTTGCAAACTGAAAGCCAAACTTCCACATACTTAGTCTAGTACCAGCAGATGTATCTAAATTAGCCCCACTAAACCAATGGAGAACTTCAAAATAACCGCTAATAATTCGAGTAGATAGCTTTTCTGAAAAATAAAATCCCATTAAAAATACAAGGAAGATAGCAATACAAACCGCAATCGTCTGTAGCCACATTTTCTGCTTTTGCGATTGGCTGGCATGAGAAATATCACCAAGCCTTAGCAATAAAATAAGCAAAAGGATAAATGGTGCAGTGAGCCAGCCACCGCGCGATCCAGAGCCAATAGAAACATATAAGCCCAGCAAGCCGCCAAGCACTTGCAAGGCAATTAATAAGGCGGATTTTTTTCCACTCCAACCAATCATCAGGAGAGATAGGAGGCCAAGAATGAAGGTTTGAGATCCCAAGGTATTCGGATCAACAAAATACATGGAGTATCTACCCATCCAATGTGGATCAAGGGGGCTCAAAATAATCACAGTAAAAATACATATAAGTGCAATTGGGATCGCCATACCCAATATTTTTATGTAAGGAATGTTTAGATTCTTAAGCAATAAAAAGACTGCCCCGGCAAACAAGATTCGGGATGGTCCATCAAATGCTGCAGGATGAATGGCCCCACGAAATATTTGGGAAATTAAAACCGAAAGAAGCAAGCCCGAAAAAATGAACAGGATGAAAAAGTCCCGCGGGTAATCAAGTTGGATATTTTTTACACCAGCATGCCAGAACTGAAAAGCAGCAACCAGGAGCAAAGCGAATAATGAGACATGCACGCCATGACGAACAGTTAAAAATGTCACTGGGAACATAAAAACACACAAAATTACAAACCAGTCGAGCTTTGTATACGTGTGATTTATATTCTGTTTCATGGGTATTCTAGAAATTTACTGTAATCATCAGTTGCTGGGGATTATTATTTATGGAAATAATGCCTAATTAATGTGTTTTCGACTCCCCAGGGACATTCCATAGAGAGAATACCATTAGGAACCTAGCGTCACCTTACTTTTAATATCTAGAGAAATATGAAGACAATTTTGGTCACTGGTGGAACGGGATACATAGGCTCACATACTGTAGTAGCCCTGCAAGAGAGTGGCTATAAAGTTGTGATACTAGATAGCCTTTGCAATAGCAAAGCAATCACCCTTAACAGTATTGAAAAAATTAGCGCCCAAGCCCCTACTTTTTACCAAGGTGATATTCGAGATCGCACTTTACTGAGGAATATCTTTGCAAATCACCCTATTGATGGGGTGATTCATTTTGCAGGACTAAAGGCGGTGGGCGAGTCCCAAAGCGAGCCACTTAAGTATTACGATAATAATGTGGCTGGCAGCATCACACTCCTAGAAGAGATGATTCAAGCCAAAGTAGATACCTTTGTATTTTCTTCATCTGCAACCGTATATGGAGAGCCAGGGACTACTCAATACCAAGAGGGTATGCCTACCGCCCCTATTAATGTCTATGGCCGCACCAAACTCATGGTTGAGGAAATCCTCAGGGATAGTGCAAAAGCCAATCCTGGACTCAGAGTCGCCTGCTTACGTTACTTCAACCCCGTAGGAGCCCATCTATCAGGCTTGATTGGCGAGAACCCTGTTGGGACACCGAATAACTTAATGCCCTATATTGGTCAGATTGCTTTAGGCATCCTCCCAAAATTGAAAGTCTTTGGAAATGATTACCCAACACCAGATGGCACTGGCCTCAGAGACTATATCCACGTGGATGATCTAGCCCAAGGCCATTTACTGGCCTTACAGCATCTAGAGGATCACCCTGGGGCACTCACAGTCAACCTGGGAACTGGAAAACCCTATAGTGTTCTTAAAATGATTGCCACCTTTGAAAAAGTCAGTGGCAAGAAAATTCCATACGATTTAGTAGAGCGGAGATCTGGAGATTTGGCGGAGTATTATGCAAATTCAGACCTAGCTAAAACAGTCTTAGGCTGGGAAGCAAAACATGGAATTGAGCGAATGTGCGAGGATACTTGGCGCTTCTATAAGCAATTAGATTCAGCACAGTCTTAAATATCACTTACTGAGAATCAAATACTTTTAGATGCATAACTATAAAAAGATACTCGTAGTTTGCCCGGCTGGCGCAGTTACCGGCGGCCCCGAAGCGCTGCACCAACTGACAGCACACATGAACAGTCTAGGCCTACCAGCCTATATGTGCTACCTCCCTTTCTCAGAGACAGCAAAGCCACCCGCACCTTATGAGCGCTATCAAACTCAATCAGCACCCTATGAGGATGCGCCAGGCAACCTGATCATTTTCCCTGAAGTGGATCCCATGCTTGCACTTAAGGTTAAGCATGCAAAAGCCGCTCTTTGGTGGTTATCCTTAGAAAACTTCTTGGAACGCCGACATATTTGGCCCCTTCATGATCGCGTACGTTACTTCAAGCGAGTCCTGCAAAAGCGGAGGCCCTGGGGTGGAGCAAAGAATCTCAAAAGTCTTTTGCACTTTTCACAGACCGAGCATTCTACTCAATACCTAAAATCGTGTGGCATTGACCCAATTCCATTAATCGACTCCATCAATGAAGATTTCCTCACGGATAAATATCTAGACAAGATTGATCACAAGAAAAATATTATTTTGTACAACCCAACCAAGGGTTGGAAGGTGACACAACAACTGATTGCGCGCTATCCTCAATGGCAATTTCTGCCCCTCAAGGGTTTAAACCGAGACCAGCTCTCAGAAAAACTCTACAGCGCAAAGTTATATATTGATTTTGGGCACCATCCTGGTAGGGACCGTATGCCACGCGAGGCGGCAATGCATGGATGCTGCTTGATCACAGGAAAATTGGGTTCAGCCGGAAATGCAATCGACCTACCGATACCATCGCAATACAAATTTGATAGCAATGCCCCAAACTTTGTGGAAGCCTTCGGTGAACTCGCTAACGATGTGATGGAAAACTTTCCAAAACACTATGTAGACTTTGGCACTTATAGGAAGTGGTTACAAGATGAGCCGAGAATATTCAAACAACAAATCGCCGATTACTTCTGCAAGTAATTCGAAATTTACTTAAATCTCCTAAAAAAATGTTTAAGTAAATTGCGCTGATTCAGCTTTGTATTTTCATCCACCCTCAATGCGCAAGATTGAATTTTTTGAATATAGGTCATTATTAGACCTTGCTGCGCTAAATAGTCATTAGCTTTAAATTGAGTCGACATAGAAAATGCAAAACGCTGCAACTCTTCATCAGAAAAAGTATTTCTACTTGTCTTAATAAAGGTGGTCTCATAAGGGTGGGCACTTCTCCCAAAATAAGAACCCTGAAACCCACTATCCCCCTCTCTTGAGCTAGGATTTATATCTACCAAGGCTTCTCGGTAATCTACTTGGTTGTATTCAGGAAGCATGCATTGAAAATTCAAACCCATATCCAAAATGAGTTGAGAGAGCCGAATTTCATAGTCTCGTACCGTTTCATCCTTACTGAGAGCGTCAACCCCCTCATAAAAACCGCTCTCAATAAGCCGGTTGAGAACATGACGACTCAATACATAACACGTGGTTTGAACATGACCCAAGAACCGATCATTTCGGTCAAGAATTCCGTACTTTTGATAGTACATCTTTGCAATAGAATGCTCATGGGGAGTAATGCTGATAACAGATCCGACGATTCCAACATCATCCGAAAACTTCTCAATGAATAGGTCAGTCCATTTTTGATTGCAGTAGCCCAAAAGAAAAGGGCCGCGCACGGATGAGTTAATAAAGAAATAAAAATCGTATTGTCGCCATAGACCTAAATTTTTTATGGCCACACAATACCCGCCATAGTCAAAATTTTTATTTTCAGTAAATAGGTACTCAATATTATCCAAAACTGGCAGTTCAATTGAATATTCTCCGGCAACAATAATTAAATAATTTAAGCTTGGGTCATACCCATATCTCAAAAAGTGGGCAAAGTTATCAATGTATGACTGGTCTTTTTCAAAGTAATGGTAGAGCACCAATACTTTATTGGCCTCCACCATAGATTCGAGTGCAGCGTCTCTCACCAAGCTCAAACTTTTCTCAGCACACTGATTAAATGGGTCGAATGGCGAACTTGACTCTCTATCTTGAAGGCGCCATTGAATCCATACATCCTCCCCCACTGAAGCTGATCATCAAAATATTGGGAGAACGTTTCGCTCGTTATTGGATTGATATGGGTTGGATCTGTGAAGCATGCGGAAAATGGGTACACAGGGGTTTGAGCCAGAAAGAGCCCTCCAGGAGTAAGAACGCGATAAATCTCACTCATTAACTCTATAAAAGAGTAGCGAATTTGCGGCAAATAAACAACCCGAGGGACGTGCTCGATAAAATCAAATGCGGTAATGTAGTCCATGGAGGCATCCCCATGGGGAATTCCCTCTTGCGCAAGATCAGATCTAGTAATGTTGGGATTAGCGCTATCTCGGATATCAATCCCATAAAGAAGATCTGCCTTAAATGGATTCCTAGGAATACCCCCGCACCCTAGATCCAAAGTCTTAGAATTTGTATTGCTAGACGTTTTGGCGCGGAATTTAGAGTAGAAAGGCTCTAAATCTTCAACCTCTTCCATATCTACAATATGGCTAAGAGACCGAAACATCATTTTCAGGGTTTTAAAATACTTTAGGAGCCTCATATAGCCTCTGGCATTGATTAAAGTTTCTCTTAGCAACAAAAGAAGTATTCAATGGCATTGTAAACTTACAAATCATCGCCACCAAGGCCTCACCCCTCATGACCCGTATTCTTATTGTTTATCAATCTAAGCCAGCCATCGTTCCAGGACTGGAAAAGGGGTTTGAAAATGCTGGGGTAGAAACAATTACCTTCCTGGCAAATGAACATCACCATTGGGTCGATAAGTACGTATTCCACGCGATTAATAAGTGGGCTCACAACCTTCGGATTCTTAAAAAGGGGAAGTTTCTTTTTTCAAGACACCCATTAACGCATTGGAACTATCTCAATACAGAGCTAGTGAAGTTTTACAAAGAAAATAATCCTGATTTCGTATTTTTTATACACGGCATTCATTATTCAGAATCAACGCTCACCCAAATTAATGTCCCTAAGATTGCCTGGTTAGTTGACCCAGTTCAAGACCCTAATCGACTAGCTTTATTTTCTAAGGATCTTGATTGGTATTTTTCTTATAGCAAGATTGCGATAAGAGTATTGAATGAGCTGGGATTTACAAATACAAGTTATTTGCCACACGCAGTCGATCATCATGAATTCCGCTATATTCCTGGCACTAAAAAATCAATTGATATCTCGTTTGTTGGCAAACATAGCGTACACCGGGAGAAATTTATTCTAGCGGCATTAGAGGTAACCAATAAAGTTAGTCTCTATGGCTCAAGGTGGGTGGCACCTGCTTTATCTAAGCCGTCGCTACTTAAAGCAATCAAAGGCATTGAATGCTATGGGGAAAAGTTAAATAAGCTCTACAACTCATCCAAAGTTGTTCTGAGCATTATTGCAAGGCCAGAAAATGCACTAGAGGCTCAAAGCGGAATCAACATGAGGCCTTACGAAATTTTGGCTTCGGGATCAATTCTTTGCTCTGACAATTACGATGAACTCCATCCAGAATTAATTAATAATCAGAACTTAATTCTTTTTAATAATATTGATGAATTCAAGCAATCACTCTCTATGCTGCTTGATGACAAGAAAAAAATTGAGAATGTTGCAGCATTAGGAAGAGATTTCATTGAAGGCCGCTTCTCTTATGATGAAATGGCAAAGACTATTCTTGCTAAATTTAAAGAAATTCAAGACGGTACATCTTCATAGAACTGCTGTTGAGGCCATGAATTGCCTCTAGTTCCCCGCAACAATCGACATCACCGCCATCCGCACCGCAATACCAAAGGTCACTTGATTCAAGATGACAGATTGCGGGCCATCTGCAACTGCTGAATCTATCTCTACGCCACGATTCATTGGGCCTGGATGCATCACAATGGCATCGGGTTTAGCTAAGGCTAGGCGTGTAGGGGTTAAGCCATATTGCTTAAAGAAGGCATCGCCCTCAGGTACCTGACCAGCTTCCATGCGCTCTTTCTGAATACGCAGAGTCATCACCACATCAACACCTTTAAGACCCTCCTCCATGCTATGGAAGACCTTAACCCCAAGCATATCCAAGTCACTTGGTAGCAGGCTCTCAGGGCCAATAGCCCTGATATCAGTACAGCCCAAAGTTCTCAATGCACAGATATTGGATTTAGCAACACGGCTATGCACGATATCGCCAACGATAGCGACCTTTAGTCCACTAAAGTCTTTCTTAAAGTGGCGCATCGTATACATATCAAGCAAGCCTTGCGTAGGATGCTGATGACTACCATCACCCGCGTTCACAACGTGCACATGTGGTGGAACATGTTGAGCAATCTCAATCGGCGCCCGAGAGACGCTGTGGCGTACAACAAAAATATCTGCCTGCATAGCTACCAAGTTATCAATGGTATCTAAAAGACTCTCACCTTTAGCCGTAGAAGAAGTGGAGATATCCAGATTAATTACATCGGCCGATAAACGTTTGGCAGCAATCTCAAAAGTAGTTCGCGTGCGTGTAGAGTTCTCAAAAAAGAGATTAAATACGCTTTTACCTCGCAGTAGAGGTACTTTTTTTACCTCTCTAGCAGGATCCGTAATGCTCACAAACTGCTGAGCGGTATCCAAAATATGTAGAATCTGCTCCTTAGGTAAACCCTCTAGGGTGAGAAGATGAGTTAGCTCACCAGAACTATTAAATTGGTTTACGGGGCTGCTCAATGGAGTATTCACTAAAGTGGTATCTAGACTCATGCTGTGCGCGCCTCTAATTGAAAGCTGAACTTGCCAGCATCATCTTTTTCTAAAACTAATATTTTATTGTCTGGAACACTCACTTGCTCCCCCACAAAATCAGCAGAGATTGGTAACTCACGATTCTCACGATCGGCCAATACCATCAACTGCACTTGTGCCGGCCGACCAAAATCAAATAGTTCATTAAGGGCTGCTCGAACTGTACGACCCGTCAATAAAACATCATCGATCAAGATCATATTTGCACCATTTACTTCAAAGGGAAGATTCGTCGACATCGTGCTAGCAGTACGAAGCGCGGTCATCCCCTTCTCTGCATAATCATCCCGATGAAAAGCCACATTAATCACACCGTAGTGGGGCAAATTGAGATCGACAGCCAAACGCTCCGCAATCCAAGCACCACCCATCGCAAGACCAGCCAACTCAAAGACCTCATTTGCATCTTTACGAAGCTTGATTACCTCTAATAGTTTCCGATACGACCGCTCTGCATTCATCTCAACCAATCCAATTCTTTTCAAGAAAATACTGCTCCAAAATTAAGGCTGCTGACTTGGCATCTAAATTGTCCCGCATCTCTGGGTCTGATTCTAAAACTGCTGAGGTATAGCGCTCATCCACCCAGGCTACTGGCAACCCAAAACGTCCATGAAGCTGATTGCCAAAACGCCGCGCCCTTGCACTCATTTCATGTTCGGTGCCATCTGGATGACATGGCAAACCAACCACTAACTGGTTAGGCAGCCACTCCTTAAGCAATTCCTCGATCACCTTAAAACTTGCATCACTAGAAGCCTCTGTAATGGTTTTCAAGGGCTGTCCCGCTTGGGTCAAGGTATTGCCCACTGCTACGCCGATACGGCGAGTGCCATAGTCAAAAGCCATGATGGTTAACTCTTTTGCGCCCATATCCTTAGGCATGCCCCGTTTGACCTGATAAGCAGGAAGGGTCAAAGCCCAGATGACTGATCGCTCTCTCGTAGCGCTGACTAGAGGGGGTATCAAAAATAATATCGATCATTTGCTGCTGAGATAGAGGAACATTCATCCAGCCATTGAGGGTAATTTCCTCTTCAAGCTGTCCCGCACCCCAGCCTGAATACCCCAAAGTCATTAGAAACTTACTGGGGCCATTACCTGCTGCTACAGCCTCAAGCACATCTTTAGAAGTAGTCATCGTGAGGCCGCCTGGAACGGATAATGAAGAGCTATACGCCACCTCTGTGGAGGTCTCATGCAAAACAAACCCCCGTTCGATTTGGACAGGACCGCCAAAGTACACGGGCTGATCCAATAATGGGGTAATTTCTAGCTTCAGCTCAACCTTATCAAACAAAGTTGCCAAATCGACCTCGGTCGGACGATTAACAACCAAACCCATGGCACCGCGCTCGGTATGCTCAAAAAGGTAAATGACAGAGCCTTCAAAATTGGGGTCCAACATCCCTGGCATAGCAATCAAAAATTGATTGGCAAGGTGGTTTGCAGAAAAGGAAATTGATGAATCTAGCATCTTAGCTAAATGCGAAGCCTGAACGGCTTCTGTGGAGGCTTTTTTGGCCATGCTCATATGGGATTGATTTTACAGAAATTCCACTGAATTCAAGCACTTTTCATCAATAAGCCCTAAGATGTTGGCTATGAAAAAAGCTCTCGTTTGGCTCCGTCGTGACCTTCGCCTCTATGACAATGCCGCTCTCCATCATGCCCTTAAAAATAATGCGCAGGTATGGCTGACCTTTATTTTCGATACTGACATCCTAGAACCACTCCGCAGCGAGGATTTGGACGAGACAGGCTTAAGGCATGATCGACGTGTAGATTTTATTTGGCAAGGGCTAAAACAGATTGATGAAGCCTTAAGAAAACAAGGTGGCGGACTTGTTGTACAGCATGGCAAACCTACGGAATGCATTCCTAAAATCGCGAAATTATTAGGCGTCAACAGCGTCTATGCTAATCATGACTATGAACCATCGGCAATTGCCCGCGATGACTCTGTAAGGCAATCACTAGAAAAGCGGGGCATTGAATTCGACTCTTTTAAAGACCAAGTGATTTTTGAGAAGAAAGAAATTCTAACTAACTCAAATACGGTGTTCTCAATCTTTACCCCCT
Organism: Polynucleobacter asymbioticus; assembly: GCF_018687575.1. Classification (NCBI taxonomy): domain Bacteria; kingdom Pseudomonadati; phylum Pseudomonadota; class Betaproteobacteria; order Burkholderiales; family Burkholderiaceae; genus Polynucleobacter; species Polynucleobacter asymbioticus. The sequence goes on along the minus strand of NZ_CP061297.1, from coordinate 228,715 downwards.
ATAAGAATAATTGGCTCAAAACGCTACAAGAAAAAGATATCGCAGCATATGACTGCACTCCTAAGAAAGGGCAATTCGCAGCCATCCCACATACTTTGGAATCTCCTATTCCACCTCTACAATCAATGGGCTTTAGCCCGACTGGAATTGAAACTTATCTCCCGCCAGGATCTGAGGGTGGCCAGAGCTTCTTAGAAGACTTCCTCCATCGCATCGATCAGTATCAAATCGGTCGCGACTTCCCGGCCATTAAGGGCGTGAGCTATCTGTCGACACACCTACGCTTTGGTATGCTCTCGATTAGAGGCTTGGTACGTGAAGCCCACCGCCGCATGCTGGCAGGCAGCATGGGTGCAACGATCTGGTTAAGCGAACTGATCTGGCGTGATTTTTATTTCATGATTCTGGCGAACCATCCACGTCTTGCTGAAGGTGCAGCCTTCAAAGCAGACTATGACAATATCGAATGGGAAAGTGGTGCCACTGCCAAAAAACTATTTAAATCTTGGTGCGATGGCAAAACTGGTTACCCACTAGTAGACGCCGCAATGCATCAACTCAATCAAAGTGGCTATATGCATAATCGTCTTCGCATGGTAGTTGCCAGCTTCCTTACTAAGGATTTAGGAATTGATTGGCGCTGGGGCGAAATGTATTTTGCAAAACACCTCAACGATTTTGAGCTATCGTCCAATAATGGTGGCTGGCAATGGGCCTCCTCCTCAGGATGTGATGCACAACCCTACTTCCGCATTTTTAACCCAATCACCCAATCCCAAAAGTTTGATCCCGAAGGAAAGTTCATTCGTCGCTATTTACCGCAACTCGACAAGCTCTCCAAAAAATCCATTCATGCGCCTTGGGAAGCTGGTCACATTGAACTAGAAGCGGCTGGAATCCTTCTGGGTCGTGACTACCCCCTACCAGTTGTTAATCATGACCAAGCACGCAAAAAGACATTAGTGCGCTATAGCGTAGTTAAAAAAGTGACTTCTGAGGATTCGGTAACTTAATTGCGGGTCTTAGTTCGTTCCGCTTTAAGATAGGGTATGAACAAGATTTATGCGGTAGGTGATATTCAGGGCTGCGCGCCCTCTTTGAAGGCACTCGTCAAAAAACTCCCGACTCAATCTAGGATGATTTTTTTGGGTGACCTGGTTAATCGAGGTCCCGACTCTTTAGGCACCTTACGCTACCTCAAGCAATTACAAGAAGAAAAACGTATTGAGTGCATTCTCGGAAATCATGACCTTCATTTACTTGCAGTAGATGCTGGCATTCGAAGAACTAAAGGGCTAGATACCGTACAACCCATTCTAGATGCACCCGATAGAGCGGAATTAATTAATTGGCTACGCCATCGACCCATGGCATTAAGCAATGGCAAGGTATTGACCGTCCATGCAGGCGTGGTACCTCAATGGGATCTCCAACAAACAATTGAGTGCGCACAAGAAGTAGAAAAAGTGCTTCGCAAAAAATCCTATAAAGATTTTTTAGCGAATATGTATGGCAATGCTCCCCATAAGTGGAGTAACTCACTCAAGGGGTATGACCGTTTACGCGCTATTACCAATGCGCTAACCCGTATTCGTTTTTGCACCCCTACAGGCACCATGGAGTTTGAGAGTAAAGAAGGTTTTGAAGATGGTCCGAAGGGTTATATCCCTTGGTTCAAGTCTCCCAAGAGAAAAACCCAAGATTCCCTCATTTACTTTGGGCACTGGTCAACGCTAGGACTACTGCGACATGAGAATGTTATTGGACTAGATACAGGCTGCGTCTGGGGTGGAAAACTCACCGCAATGGAAATTCCAGAATCAGGCAAGCCCAGCAAGAATCTCAAGATTATCCAAGTAGATGGCTACGACCATCCACTCAGAATGTAATGCTTGCTAGCAGCTCCTTACTAAGAAATTCTCTTATAACTTCTTAAATGCAGTTTTTGCTGCAGTAATGATTTCATCAAGTACGGCGTTGTCATGCGTAATTGAGGTAAATCCAGCTTCATATGCCGACGGTGCTAAATACACACCTTGATCCAGCATCAGGTGGAAAAATTTCTTAAACGCTTCGATATCGGTTTTAGTCACCGCTTCAAAAGAAGTTGGAACCTCATTGGCAAAGTAAAAGCCGAACATGCCACCAACGCTATCTACCGAAAATGGCACACCCGCATCGTCAGCAGCTAGTTTTAAACCAGCCATGAGCTTTTCAGTTTGACTAGTCAGGCACTCATAAAAACCTTCTCTAGAAATAATCTCTAAGGTCTTTAAGCCTGCAGCAACGGCTACCGGATTGCCTGATAAGGTGCCCGCCTGATACACATTACCCAGCGGGGCTAGCTTAGACATGATTTCTTTTTTACCGCCAAAGGCAGCCATCGGCATGCCGCCACCCATGACTTTGCCAAGACAAGTCAGGTCAGGAGTAATCCCTTGCAGAGATTGAGCGCCACCCAAGGCAACCCGAAAGCCCGTCATCACTTCGTCGTAAATTAATACGCTGCCATGCTGGCTAGTCAATTGACGCAGTGTTGTCAGAAATTCTTTTGAGGGTTTAATGAGATTCATATTGCCAGCAAACGGCTCAATAATCACCGCGGCAACCTGGTTGCCTTGCTTCTGAAAGACTTCCTTCAGCGCTGCCACATCGTTGTATGGCAACACCATCGTATGCTTTACCAGATCGTGTGGCACACCACCAGATGATGGAGCATTTTGAGTGGAATCTGCAAAGGTCAAAAGACCCGAACCCGCTTTAACGAGCAAACTATCAGCATGACCGTGATAGCAACCTTCAAATTTAATAATGAGATCACGACCGGTATAGCCACGTGCAAGACGCAGAGCGCTCATAGTGGCTTCAGTTCCGCTCGAGACCATACGAACTTGCTCAATACTAGGGACTAACTGGCAGATGCGTTCAGCTAATGCAATTTCACCTTCGGTAGGGGCGCCGTAGCTAAAGCTGGTTTCTGCTGCCTGCTTGACCGCCTCAACCACTTCTGGATTCGCATGACCCGCAATCATCGGACCCCAAGACATAATCAAATCAATATAGCGCGTACCTTCGGCATCCCAAAAATAAGGACCTTTAGCCTTAGCAACAAAACGGGGTGTACCACCCACCTGACGAAAAGCGCGCACTGGAGAGTTCACCCCTCCAGGAATCGTTTTTTGTGCACGCTCAAATAAGATGTCGTTTTGTCCCAAGATGCTGCCCTGCTTTCGCTAAAGTATTTTTTGTAGTTAATTAATGTGGAGCGATTAAATCGCCATCATTTCAAAATCTTCTTTACGTGCGCCACACTCTGGGCAAGTCCAATTCATGGGCACATCTTTCCAAAGCGTGCCCGGTGCAATACCCTCTTCCGGTAAGCCAGCAGCTTCGTCGTAAACCCAGCCGCAAATTAAGCACATGTATGTTTTAAATTCCATCGCCGTCTTCCTTGTCTATATTTTTTATTTTAAATCTGCTACTGCATCGCGTTTTTGATGCATCTCAAACTTGAACAGCCTGCATTCCAGGGGGCCATTAAATAATGGTGTGCGCTTAGATTCCTTGATGCGCAATTGCCCTGGTAAGGCCATATCTGCCGTTAATACAAAAACATTCCAACCGCCAAAATCATCCTTAAGGTGCTGACCAAACTGTCTTAAGAACTCGACAAACTTTGGATCTTGCTCTTCTTGAGCTTGTAACTTTTTGAGAGACTCGCGGCTAGAGCGTTTAGCGCTCTGACGACCTGTCTCTAGATTAAAGGCATAGCGATCTTCTGGCTCCTCGGCTTGCTCATAGTCATCTCGCTCTATATCGCCACCTACATTACGATCTTGACCTCGTCCACCCTTGATTACTAGGCGCTCGCCGTATGGGGGATTCAAGAGCATCACACCACCTTGAGCATTTGCTGGGGGCTTGCTAGCTAAAGCGTCAATCTGACGAGTCACTGGCAGCCCAGGCAACTGCGCACGCTGCCAATTACCCTTAAACATGGCCACTAGGCGCTCATTAATATCGCCACCGCTAATCCCCAACGATTCTGAATCTGGGAACTGTTTACGCTTTTCCATCATTTCAGCATGTGCAGCGTCTTTCAGAGAGCCCCAGCGCTTTTGCTCAGCAGCCTCATTAAAAGGCTTGAGTCGTTGAAAACCAAAGCCATGGGCTGAAGTAACCAATGGGCGATAAGCCAAGCGGCTCGGCTTGGCATCATCGCCATACATCCCCGCCCGAATGGCCCCTGGCGGAATAGCTAAGGCCATTTGTGCAGCCTCAATTAAAAAGGTTCCACTACCGCACATTGGATCGAATAAAGATTGTGAAGGTTTCCAGCCAGTAATTGACAGGATGCCTGCTGCGAGATTTTCTTTTAAAGGTGCATCACCTTTTTCATCACGCCAGCCCCGTTTAAATAAGGCCTCACCAGAAGTATCCAAATAGATTGTGGCATGTGTTGCCGTCAGATGAGCCTGAACACGCACATCTGGAAACGCGGTATCAATACTTGGACGGTCACCAGTGACATCGCGGAGACGATCAACAATCGCATCCTTAATCTTCAGAGTTGCGAAATTCAAACTCTTTAGTGGGGAGCGATGTGCAGTGACATCAACGCGCAGGGTTTGTTTAGAGGAAAACCACTCCTCCCAAGCTAAACCGCTAGCCAGCTTATATAAATCTTCTTCCTGACGATATGGGGATTCAGCCATTTGCAGCAAGACTCGACTTGCAATGCGGGAATGTAAGTTCAAAGCCATCGCTGCAGAGATAGGAGCCGCCAAACCCACTCCACCAGTAGGGCTCGTAGGTGTTGGGTCAATGACCCAAGCGCCCAAAGCCTTGCAGTCAGGACGCTGCGCAATACTTGCTAGCTCTTGTGCAAGTGGCACTTCCAGTCCGCCTGGACAAACAACAAAAAATCTCATGAGGCTAGCAATCTAAAAAAGGGAAAGTAAAAAATCAAAACAATTCAACAATTAGCTGGGGATCAGCGTTAAGGCTTAATCACAACCAAGGCTGTCACGATTAACAAAAGAATTACTGGCACCTCGTTAAACCAGCGATACCAAACTCCAGAGCGGGTATTGACACCATTGCGGAACTTTTTAAGCAAGCTCCAACAAGCATGGTGATAGCCGATAACCAAGATGACAAAGAAAAATTTGGCATGCATCCAAACTTCTCCAGCACCAATCCTGAAATGCAACCAAAGTGTTAGACCTAAGAAGACTGCAGGCACAGCCAAAATAGTCATAAAACGAAACAGACGACTGGCCATACCGAGAAGACGCGCATACACCTCTGGATTTTTCTCATCTGCGAGATTCACAAAAATACGCGGGAGATAAAACAAACCTGCGAACCAAGAGGCAATCAAGACAATGTGAAGTGTCTTAGTCCATAAATATGCATTGCCCATGATGAATAATTTCCGTTCTGTATTTTTCTGTAATTCGTTAATAAGGCTTCATTAAGTACGAATCTCGCCATGACCCATGACGATGTATTTAAGGGAAGTGAGACCATCTAAGCCAACGGGGCCACGGGCATGTAACTTGTCATTCGAGATGCCAATCTCGGCACCTAGACCGTATTCAAAGCCATCGGCAAAACGGGTGCTGGCATTCACCATCACACTAGCACTATCCACTTCACGTAAGAAGCGATTGGCCTGCGTTTGATTGTTGGTAATGATGGCATCGGTATGTTTGCTACCGTATTGCTCAATATGGCTCATTGCCTCGTCCATATTCGCAACAGTCTTAATTGACAAAATCGGTGCCAAATATTCTGTTTGCCAATCTTCTTCAGTAGCATTGATTAAATCTTTAAAACCTACCGCCTCAAGAGTGTTTCTGGTCTGTACATCAACACGCAACTCCACACCTTTATCTTGATAGATTTTGCAAAGAGCTGGCAATACTTGAGGTGCGATAGTTTTGTTGACTAAGAGTGTCTCCATCGCATTACATGGCGCATAGCGCTGGGTCTTTGCATTATCACAAACCTTGATTGCCATTGCGACATCCGCATCAGCATCAATATAGGTATGACAGATGCCGTCCAAATGCTTAATCATCGGCACGCGCGCTTCTGCCATCAAACGGGCAATCAAGCTTTTGCCACCGCGTGGAACGATCACATCAATATATTCAGTCATGGTGATCATTTCGCCAACGGCAGCGCGATCTGTGGTGGTTACAACTTGTACCGCATCCATGGGTAGATTGGACGCATCCAAACCTTCTTGAATCAATTGCGCTAGCAAGGCATTTGAATCAATCGCCTCTGAACCGCCGCGCAAAATCACTGCATTTCCGGATTTGAGACACAGTGCAGCAGCATCAATCGTCACATTTGGACGAGATTCATAAATAATGCCGATCACACCCAGAGGCACACGCATCTGACCGAGCTCAATACCGGAGGTCTGTTTTTGCAATGGCGTTATTTTGCCAATCGGATCGTCCAGAGAAACAATTTGCTCCAAACCCAAGGCCATCGACTCGATCGTCTTTGGTGTCATGGTGAGACGATCAATAAATGCAGCGTCTTGACCATTGGTCTTTGCACGAGCAACATCAAGTGCATTGACTCGCATAATTTCATCAGAGCGCTCACGAACTAATTTGGCGATATGCAATAAAGCTTTGTTTTTTTGTTCGCTGGATGCTCGCGCCATGGCACGTGAAGCCTGACGAGCACGACGGCCAATGTCTTGCATCATTTGCTGAATGGTATTTGTTGAATTACTCATATATTTACTATGTCAAAATTAATCTTGTTTTATCTAGCGCAATAGATTGCCCACTAAACGCAAACCATCCCAAGGATCCGCTGGTAATTCAGCCGCATGCAATCCTTTGGCTTGACGATCTAAGCCTGCAGCCACCTGCATCGCTCTGCGCAACCTCAAAGGCTGCACCCGTTTTAAGGCCATCGGATATAAACGCTCTTTGTTACCCCAGATGCGGTTAGCACGCATTAAATTCTGAACCGACTCCCCAGCATCGCTTGCCGCCTTCAGTTTCGATAGTATCCGAAGCTCTTCAGTTACGCTCCACAGAATCAAGACCAAAGGCTCGCCCTCACCTTTGAGGCCATCTAACATGCGATTAAGGCGAGCTAGATCGCCAGCTAACATTGCTTCTGTCAATTCAAAGATGTTATAACGAGCGACCTTCAAAATAGCAGACCGAATTTGTTCCTCAGTTAAAACACCCGCAGGATGCAACAAACCCAGCTTCTGAATTTCTTGATGAGCAGCAATGAGGTTGCCCTCTACCTGCTCAGCAATGAAGGCTAAAGCACGCTGCCCATCTGGGCCTGACTGAACTTCTTGACCCTGCTTTTTTAGACGGCCTGCAATCCACTGCGGCAATTGCGTACGATCCAAGGAATCCAATTGAATCCCCATACCTGCTTCATCCAAAGCAGTAAACCAAGCAGAGGTTTTAGTCTTCCCATCTAATTTGGGCAGAATGATGCAAAAAATGGTGTCTGGGCCCTCAGACCCCACTGACTGAGACCCAATTTGGGCAGAGAACTGCTTCAGCGCATCTGCACCATCACGCCCAGGCTTACCTGTGGGTATACGCAGCTCAACCCAGCGCTTGTCTCCGAACAAGGACATGGTTTGGCCTGCGCTTAATAAAGCACCCCAATCAAATCCACGCTCTTGCAATAAAACTTCACGATCGGTGTAACCCATTTTTTTGGCAGTAGAACGCAATTGGTCCATCGCCTCCATCATGAGGAGAGGCTCATCACCGCTAAATATGTAGAGGGGCTTTAATGAAGCCGCCGAATTAAGCGACTTCAAATGAACCTGCAGGGCATCGCTCTTAACCATGCGATTTGCTCATCATTTTTTAAAAACTGCGAGCCTGCGGTGCTCGAGCAGATGCAGAGACTCGACGCAGAATTTGTACTGCAAGATCTCGACGCATCAAAGATAGAAATTGCTGCATTTGAACGTCCGTTGCCAACACAGTCGATACCGAGAAGTCCATATCGCGAGTCATATAAATTTCAGCTTCAGGAACAATATCCGCCCCAGCATTATCATAGGCTCTAAATCCAACACGAATGTTTAAGCGATAAGCAGAAACCTGCCCATTCGAGTTGTAAGCCAACACCTCGCGACCATTCAGATCATTGGTAATCTCCAAGATAAGGTCGGCATCCCTAGGATTAATTGCCAACTTCGCATCGGTACCAGTCAGTATGGCTGTCTGTAGATCAGTGCGCAATGGTGGCGATGGATTACCAGTAATTGCTATTACTTTAAAAGGTAAATCGACCATACCCCTAACGCGAAATCCGCAAGCTAATAAGCCACTGAGCGGAATCGTGACTAACATACCAAGCACAGTTCTTCGAAGGAGGTCGGTGTGCATGTGATTAGCCCGTAGTTAAGGTACGTTTGAACAATTTAAGCAACAATATTAATCAAGCGACCAGGCACCACAATCACCTTTTTAGGTGCTGCGCCGTTTAGTGCTTTCACAGCAGGCTCGCTTTGTAATGCCAAAGCCTCAATTTGCTCTTTAGTGGCATCGGCAGGCACACGGATATCGCCACGCAACTTGCCATTAATTTGCAACATGATGGTCAACTCTGTTTGAATCAGCGCAGTCTCGTCTACTACGGGCCATGGCGCATCTAATAACGAGCCAAAAGTTTGATCACACCCAAGCTCATTCCAAAGAGCATGCGTCAAGTGCGGCACTACTGGGTACAGCACTCGAATCAAAATACTTAAACACTCACGCAATACAGCAGGTCGCACTGCAGACTTATCGCCTAATTTCACGGGCTCTAAGACGTTCAGCATCTTCATTGCTGCAGAAACTACGGTGTTGTACTGGCGACGCTGATAGTCAAAGTTAGCCTGCTTCAGAATGGTATGCACTTCACGACGCAATTCTTTTTCAGCATCATTCAAATCGCTTGGCAAGGTTTCACCGGCAGCGCGGATTGTATCAGCCTGACTGCTGGAATACATCCATACGCGACGCAAGAACCGAGAAGCTCCTTCAACACCGGCACTAGACCATTCAAGCTGCTGCTCAGGAGGAGCAGCAAACATCACGAAGAGACGTGCAGTATCAGCACCGTATTGATCAATCAAAGCCTGAGGATCAACGCCATTATTTTTACTCTTAGACATCTTCTCAACGCCACCAATAATGACTGGTGTGCCAGAAGTATCGCCTTTCAGCTTAGCGCTGTGAGGGCGGCCCTTTTCATCGAGCTCAAGTTCTACATCCAAGGGATTTAACCAAGTCTTTTTGCCAGAGACTTCTTCAGAGTAATAGGTCTCATTGAGCACCATACCTTGGGTGAGCAAGTTCTGGAAGGGCTCATCAAAAGTAATGAGATTGAGATCGCGCATGACCTTAGTCCAGAAGCGTGCATAGAGTAAATGCAAAATCGCATGCTCAATACCGCCAATGTACTGATCCATTGGCATCCAGTATTCATTACGCTCATCGACCATAGTCTTTGCATCTGGACCGGTGTAACGCATGAAGTACCAAGATGAATCTACAAAAGTATCCATGGTGTCAGTCTCACGACGCGCAGGCTTGCCACATTTTGGACACTTAACATTTAGGAAATCAGCACGCTTATTGAGCGGATTGCCACTGCCATCTGGTACGCAATCTTCCGGCAACACCACTGGCAAATCTGCTTCAGGCACTGGCACAGCGCCACAACCTGAGTTTTGCTCATCACCACAATGAATAATCGGAATTGGTGTTCCCCAATAGCGCTGACGAGAGATACCCCAATCTCGCAAACGATAGGTGGTTTTGATTTCACCAATACCCATTTGCTCTAAATCTTTGGCTACTGCATCAACCGCCTCTTCATGCGATAGGCCATCGTACTTACCGCTATTAAGACAAACGACGTCATCCTTCTGGGCATACCAATCTTGCCAGTGGCTGGTGTTGAACATCTCCGATGGAGTGCGTAAAGCAATCACTTGCTTAATCGGTAAGTTGTATTTGAGCGCAAAAGCAAAGTCACGCTCATCATGTGCAGGTACACCCATGACAGCGCCATCGCCGTAGGACATCAAAACATAATTACCAACCCAAACTGGTACTGGCTCATTGGTCAGTGGATGTGTCACATACAGACCAGTGAACATGCCTTCTTTTTCTTGAGTGGCAAGATCAGCTTCAATCACACTACCGGTTTTGCATTTCTCAATAAATGCAGATAACTCTGGATTATTAGCAGCGGCCAATGTCGCCAAAGGATGCTCCGCTGCAACTGCGCAGAAAGTAACACCCATGATGGTGTCAGCACGCGTAGTAAACACATATAGCTGACCATCTTGAACAAAATTGCCGTGTGCGTCTTGGATCTCGTGCTTGAACGCAAAACGCACGCCACGACTTTTGCCAATCCAATTCTGCTGCATGATCTTGACGCGCTCAGGCCAACCCAAACCATCTAAACCAGTCAGTAGTTGCTCTGCATAGGCCGTAATGTTGAAGTAGTACCCAGGAATCTCACGCTTCTCCACTAAGGCACCAGAGCGCCAACCGCGCCCATCAATCACCTGCTCATTAGCCAATACTGTTTGATCGATTGGATCCCAATTCACGACTTGGGTTTTGCGATAAGCAATACCTTTTTCCAGCATCTTCAAAAAGAGCCATTGATTCCAGCGATAGTAATCAGGACTACAAGTAGCCACTTCGCGTGACCAATCTATTGCCAGACCCATCGCCGCCATTTGCTTTTTCATATAAGCAATGTTGTCGTAGGTCCATTTAGCTGGTGGTACTTTATTCTGAATCGCCGCATTTTCTGCGGGCATACCAAACGCATCCCAACCCATTGGCATGAGTACGTTATAGCCCTGCATACGCAACTGTCTCGCCATTACATCGTTAATCGTGTAGTTACGAACGTGGCCCATGTGCAACTTACCTGATGGGTAGGGCAACATTGAGCAGGCATAGTATTTTGGTCTTAGCTTGCCAGAAGCATCTACTGCATTCTCGGTAACCCGATAGGCTTGTGCGCTCTCCCAATCAGCGCGTGCTGCAGCTTCAATACTGCGGTGATCGTAATCCTTGCTCATTCAATACAACTCTTTTCTTCTATTCTTTAGTTAGTGGTAATCGTATTTGGTGAGTTACTTGCGCAGACCAAGAACATCTTGCATGTCATACAAGCCCGAATGCTGACTTTGTAAAAAGCGTGCGGCACGTAAGGAGCCTTGGGCATAAGACTGGCGGCTAGAAGACTTATGGCTAATCTCAATCCGCTCGCCCTCACCTGCAAACAACACAGTGTGGTCGCCCACAATATCTCCGCCACGAATCGTTGCAAAACCAATCGAGCCAGCTTTGCGCTCGCCGGTGTGACCTTCGCGGGCATAGACGGCAACATCGTCTAATTTCTCACCAAGTGCATCAGCAATTACTTCACCCATTCTGAGTGCAGTGCCTGATGGGGCATCTACCTTATGGCGATGATGAGCCTCAATGATTTCAATGTCGTAACCTTCGTTCAACATCTTTGCAGCTATTTCTAATAATTTGAATGTGGCATTCACACCCACACTCATGTTTGGCGCAAAAACAATTGCCAAATTGGCAGAAGCTTTTTTCAGGCTATCAATTTGTTCTGAGCTAAGACCAGTAGTGCCAATAATCATTTTGCTGCCTGTCTTTTGCGCAACGGCTAAATGGGCCATCGTGCCTTCTGGGCGAGTGAAATCAATTAAGAACTCAGCACCAGTCAAGGCCTTCGCAATATCCGATGTAATGGCTACGCCTGTTTTTTTTCCTAAGAACGCACCGGCATCTTCACCAAGCAGCGGACAAGACTCATGATCCAACGCGCCAACTAGCTCAGCATCGGGGCAATTGAGCACAGCCTCGATCAACATTTTTCCCATGCGGCCGGTTGCACCAGCGATTGCGATTTTCATCATTTGTATCTTCGTTTCTTATTCAAGGTTGTCGAAAGAAATCATTCGACATCAGCACAACTTTATCTTTACTTAACTTCACTAGCCTGCGGAACGTTGAGAGCGCCAGGACCTAACTGTTGAGGCACTGGCTGAGCGTCTGGCGATTTTTTTGAAAAACTAAAAAAGTCCCAAAAAGAACTGCCAGCGGGAGCCGCAGGCACAGCTGCACCAGCTGGCAAATTATTAGTTGGACTGGGCACCAGTAACTCAGGTTGCTGTAATGGCTTTTTTACTGGAGGCTTGTTCGATCCGGTCATGACATCCCAGAAGGAGCGTTTGGTTTTTGCGTAACCATCAATCTCGGCAACCAACTCCACTTCCGTCGGCAAGGCATCACCTTGGAACTTCACCAACTTATCACCCTCAAAAAATACGGTGACGCGACGCTCTTTACTCATTTGCTGATTAGCACGCTTAAATTCAAAAACGTAGTCCCAGCGATTGGCATGGAAATAGCTAGCCAACAAAGGTGTTCCCAGAATTTGGCGGACTTGCTCGCGACTCTGACCCACTTGCAACTTGGCGTACTGCTCACTCGAAATAAAGTTGCCCTGCACCACATCAGGAACATAGGGTTGAAAGACTTTATTCATCCAAGCGCGTTGCGTATCATCAACAGCGCTAGTGCAACCTGTAACAATCATTACTGAGCCAAGCGCAGCAATTACTAATCCTGTCCGAGCGAGGTCAAAAAGCCCATAAATGGAGTTCATTAGACGGGTAAAAAGTTGAAGGCAATTTTGCATGGCAGGCCGTATCATTAAGACATTGATTTTAGCTCCCAAACCCATGAATATGAACCAAAACCCAACTCCGGCAGATTTACGCGACATTGGCCTTAAGGCAACAGGTCCGCGCATGAAAATCTTGGACTTTTTCCATCAAAATGGCGGCACCCACTTTAGCGCTGAAGATGTGTTTATAGCCTTAGCCAAGGAAGACAAAGAAATTGGTTTGGCCACGGTTTATCGGGTCCTCACCCAGTTTGAACAAGCAGGGCTCTTGCTCCGTAGTCATTTTGAGTCCAGCAAAGGCGATGGCCGAGCTATTTATGAACTAAATGAGGGGCAGCACCATGACCATTTGGTTTGCTTGGATTGCGGGCATGTAGAGGAGTTTGTCGACGAGGCCATTGAAAAAAGGCAGCGTGACATTGCCAAAAACCTCGGTTTTAAGCTTCAGGAGCACTCTTTGGCGATGTATGGCCACTGCCAAAAGAAGAATTGCCGCAATAAGCCCAAGCCCTAATTTAGGAAGATAAGAGCAGATAATGAAAAAAGACCTCAATTGAGGTCTTTTTTACATATAAAGTAAGTTTTTAAGAGATTTTAGGGGTAAAACCCACTTAATTACTTACTTTACAGCCATCAATGCTTCAGCGGCATTGAGCATCTGCACTGAATAACCCCACTCGTTGTCGTACCAAGCCAGCACTTTGACCAGCTTGCCATCCGCTGAAACGCGAGTCTGGGAAGCGTCATAAATACTTGGGCGTGGGTCATGGTTAAAGTCAATGGATACCAAAGGCAAGGTGTTGAAACCCAAGATACCCTTCAATTCACCTTCGCTTGCTGTTTTGAGGATGGAGTTCACCTCATCCACACTAGTAGCACGGCTAGCGGCAAAGGTTAAATCCACAACAGAAACGTTAATCACGGGCACGCGCATCGCAAAACCGTCAAAACGTCCTGCTAGGGCTGGCAATACCAAACCAACTGCTTTTGCTGCGCCTGTCTTAGTTGGGATCATGCTGCTCACAGCAGAACGCGCACGGCGCATATCCTTGTGATACACATCAGTTAGAACCTGGTCATTCGTAAATGCATGAATCGTGGTCATCAAGCCAGACTCGATACCAATCTTTTCTAACAGTGGCTTAACCAATGGAGCCAAACAGTTAGTTGTGCAGCTCGCATTAGAAACCACGACATCGCTTGGTTTGAGAACTTGCTGGTTTACACCGTAAACAATTGTGGCATCCACATCTTTTTCACCGGGAGCAGAAATTAATACTTTCTTCGCACCCTGGGAGATATGCACCATGGCTTTTTCTTTTGAAGTGAACTTGCCAGAGCACTCGAGCACCAAGTCCACACCCAACTCACCCCATGGAGTTTCTAAAGGATTGCGAGTGGAGAACATTTTGATGCGATCGCCGTTAACCACCATGCAATCACCATCCACTTTTACTTCAGCAGGAAAACGACCGTGCGCAGAATCATATTGCGTCAGGTGCGCATTGATATCGATATCGCCCATAGCATTGATTGCGACGATTTTGATATCACGTCTTGGCTTGCCGTTTACTTGATCTTCATATAAAGCACGTAAGACCATGCGACCAATACGACCATAACCATTAATTGCGACACGAATTGTCATTCCATTCCCCTTGCTAATTTTGAATTCTTAAATAAATACTTTTTCTTATCTTTTCTATTTCTTTGCGATGCATTGCTTCACGGTTTTAGTGATCTGATCCACAGTCAAGCCAAAGTATTCATAGAGCACAGGCGCTGGAGCTGACTCACCAAAGGTATCAACACCGTGCACTGCTGCACAACCATACTTCCACCAGAAATCACTCACACCCGCTTCAACAGCAATACGTGGAATAGCAGCCGGCAAGACTGTTGCTTTATAAGCGGCATCTTGTTGATCAAATACTGTCGTTGATGGAATAGACACCACACGAATACCAAAGCCTTCACCTTCCAAACGCTCTGCCGTTTGCAATGCCAAGGCAATTTCAGATCCAGTGGCAATAATCACTGCATCGATCTTGGATTTCTTGGGATCACGCAAAACATATCCACCGCGCGCAATATCTTTTACTTGCTGGCTATTGCGTGACACAAATGGGCAATTTTGACGACTAAAAATTAAAGCACTTGGGCCATGCTTACGTTCAATCGCAGCACCCCAGGCAACCGCACTTTCGGTGGTGTCACAGGGACGCCAAACCATCAGGTTTGGAATGAGACGCAAGCTCGCGACGTGCTCAACAGACTGGTGTGTAGGACCATCTTCACCCAAGCCAATTGAGTCATGCGTAAAGACAAAGATGCTACGCAACTTCATCAATGCAGCCATGCGCAAGGCATTGCGACTGTAATCGGAGAAGGTTAAGAAGGTGCCACCAAATGGAATGTATCCGCCATGTAAAGCGATACCGTTCATGATGGCGCTCATACCAAATTCGCGCACACCGTAATTGATGTGATTACCCCATTGGTCACCGCGTACAGCTTTACATGAGGACCAGTTGGTTAAGTTAGAGCCTGTTAAGTCAGCAGAGCCGCCCATGAACTCCGGCAATGCTGGCGCCAATGCCTCGATGGCATTTTGACTGGCCTTGCGAGTAGCAATTGTTTCTGCCTTGGTTTCACAAGTTTTTAAGTAAGCATCTAAGGTCTTAGAGAAGTCTTTAGATAAATCACCCTGCATACGGCGCTGTAATTCAGAAGCCAATTCTGGATATTTATTTTTGTAGGCTTGAAATTCTTTATTCCACTCATGCTCAGCAGCTTGGCCACGCTTCTTGAAATCCCAAGCCTCATAAATATCATTTGGAATTTCAAACGGCGCATATGGCCAGTTCAATGCAACACGGGTTGCAGCAATTTCAGCTGCGCCCAATGGCGAGCCATGTACCTTATCGCTGCCCGCCATATTAGGAGAGCCTTGACCGATTGCCGTCTTGCAACAAATCAATGTTGGTTTATCACTCTTCTTAGCTTTAGCAATGGCGCTAGATACTGCTTCAGCATCATGACCATCAACATCACGAATGACATTCCAGCCATAAGCCTCAAAACGTTTTGGCGTATCTTCGTTAAACCAGGAAACAACCTTGCCATCAATCGAGATGCCATTGTCATCCCACAGTGCAATCAATTTATTCAGTTTGAGTGTGCCAGCCAATGAACATACTTCATGACTGATGCCTTCCATCAAACAACCGTCACCTAAAAATACATAGGTGTAGTGGTCAACAATGTCATGACCTGGGCGATTAAATTCTTGCGCTAATAATTTTTCAGCAAGTGCCATACCCACTGCATTTGAAATACCCTGACCCAAGGGACCGGTAGTGGTTTCTACTCCGGGAGTAATTCCATATTCCGGATGGCCTGCAGTTTTGCTGTGTAACTGTCGGAAGTTTTTCAACTCACTCATCGGCAAGTCATAACCAGTCAGATGCAATAAGGAATACAGCAACATCGAGCCGTGACCATTAGATAAAACAAAGCGGTCACGATTCATCCAATGCGGATCTGTTGGGTTGTGTTGCAAGTGCTCATTCCAAAGACCGACCGCAATATCAGCCATACCCATTGGCATTCCGGGGTGCCCAGAATTGGCTTGTTGAACTGCATCCATGGATAAAGCACGAATGGCGTTTGCCATACGAATTTGAAGGTTTGACATCGTAAATTGGGTCTCTAGGAAATTAATTAGCTATATTTCAGTAATGCCTCAATTTTATCTTCCCGGGCCATGGGAAACCCAAAAGCCAAATACCCTCACCCCTGAGCTCGCACATCACTTGCGCGTGCGACGTATCCAAGTTGGTGAATCCTTCCCAATCTTTGATGGCAAAGGCCAAGTTGCCCAGGCAAAATTGCTTGCTCTTGGCAATAAGTCGGGGGAAGCAGAGTTAAGTAATATTCGTCAAGATACCCATCGTGAGAGCCCCTACGCCATCACCCTTGCACAAGGCCTAGCTGGTGGCGACAAGATGGACTGGGTGGTAGAAAAGGTTATTGAGACCGGCGCTCAAGTCATTGCCCCACTGCAGTGTGAGCGCTCAGTCATCAAATTAACACGCTCCAGTGATGCGGAGCGGGCTCAAAAACGCCTTTTGCACTGGGAGGGCATTGTTCAGGCAGCCTGTGAGCAATGCGATCGAACCGTTTTAGCTTCAGTAGAGCCCATACAAAGTTTTGAAAGTTATCTAAAGAAGCCACAAAAAGCAACACTTAAACTACTTTTAAGCCCTGATACCGACAAAAGCCTGTATTCAGTCTTAATCAGCAGTCCGCCACAAGATATTATTTTGATGATTGGCCCTGAAGGTGGACACTCGCCCGAAGAAGAGGCGCAAGCTCAAGCAGCTGGCTATCAGATTGTTTCTTTAGGGGACCGGGTATTGAGAACTGAGACTGCTGGCATTGTGGCAATTACTGCTGTTCATAGCATTTGGGATCCAGAAATGCAAAATCGCCTCAAGTAGAGGCGATTTGTGCTGTTTTATGGATTTACTGCTTAAGCAAAAGAGTAGAACACGCGATAAGGCGTACGTCGCTCAGACCAGAAGTCCACAGCATCACGGAATACATCTAAGAGGGTCTCGCGAGCTTCTTTGTCAAACTTCTGAGTACAAGGCAAACCTTCTAGTACCACTACGAAACCTGGCTGTGGGCCAGACTTATCAACCGTAGTCGTCAAAGCATCTAGCAAAGGATCGAAATTCTTAGCCTGTTGCTTGGTAAATGTATAGGCAATCGCAATCGCTTCCAACACTTCGCCTTTAGTCATTGCATTTGCACAATTAGCGTAAATGAAGTGCTGACCAAGCTCTGTAGCCGCCTCCTGGAGATCAGGAGTGCGGAAAGCACGAATAGATTGCACGATATTAGGGCGCACACTGCGCAACATTGCCGGCGGTCCGGCATCGCGAACGGCCAAAGCGGCACGCCAAGAAGCTGTCACTTTTTTCCCCGAAACTTGATTTGCTGCATAGGTTTGTAAACGAGATAAACCACCCTCAGCATAGATGTTGGCAGCAGACGACTCTGTTTCAAGTCGATCGTTACTATCCCAACTTTCAGCGCGACTGTGTTCGTCGAAGCTTACTGTAGTGCCGTTTTCAGAGCGATTATTCATGATGGGTGCTAGGTTACCCTTAACACGCCATCAAATCAAGCCCATTTACAGTACATTTTATATAAACCATTGATTTATATAATAATTATTTATGTTAGTTATTGCTAACTAACATAAATAAAGGTCTGCTACTAAGCCTTAAGCTACACCTCTGGCGTTACTTGCTGCCTCAACTACCGCCAAAGTGGTGACATTGACGATACGGCGCACAGTAGCAGATGGCGTCAGAATATGAATCGGCTTAGCAGCACCTAAGAGCAATGGGCCGATTGCAATACCGTTACCAGCAGCAGTCTTGAGCAAGTTGTAGGAAATGTTGGCAGCATCAATATTCGGCAACACTAGCAAGTTGGCATCGCCTTTTAGAGGAGACGAAGTCACTGCAGTAGCACGAATGGTTTCATCCAAAGCGCTATCGCCATGCATTTCACCATCAACCTCGAGAGTTGGATCTGCCTTTTGAATCAAAGCCAATACTTCACGCATTTTGACTGCGGAAGGAGCGCTGCTTGAACCAAAGTTGGAATGGGATAAGAGTGCAACCTTAGGCGCCAAGCCTAATTTACGCATTTCGCTCGCGGCCATCAATGTCAACTCAGCCAATTGCTCTGCAGTTGGATCAATATTAACGTGGGTGTCTAACAAAAATACTTGGCGTCCCGGCAAAATCAGTCCTGACATTGCGCCATAAACATTGGCGCCAGGTTCACGACCCACTACTTCGTCAACATATTTCAAGTGTGTTGCTAAGTTTCCAACGGTTCCACAAATCATTCCATCAGCCATGCCTTTGGTAATCATCACTGAACCAATGAGGCTATTACGACGACGCATTTCAAGCTTAGCGAAAGATTCAGTAACACCTTTACGCTCTGTCAAAGCTAAGTAGGTTTGCCAGAAATCACGGAAACGTGAATCACTCTCCGGGTTCACAATCTCAAAATCTTCACCCGCTTTAATGCGCAAGCCAAACTTACCAATGCGATGCTCAATGACTGCAGGACGGCCAATCAAAATTGGTGTCGCTAAATGCTCGTCAATGATGATTTGTACTGCGCGCAATACACGCTCATCCTCACCCTCAGCAAACACAATACGTTTTTGTGCAGCAGGCACTCGTTTAGCAATGCTAAACAATGGCTTCATCAAGGTGCCGGAATGGTACACAAATTGTTGTAACTGATTACGGTACGCATCAAAGTCTTTAATCGGACGTTGAGCAACACCATCATCCATCGCCGCCTTAGCAACTGCAGGTGCGATAACAGTAATCAAACGTGGGTCAAATGGCTTCGGAATTAAATATTCTGGACCAAAAGATAAGTTCTCAATACCGTACACAGAGGTGACTACTTCGCTCTGCTCAGCTTGTGCCAATTCCGCTACAGCCTTAACAGCGGCGACTTCCATGCCACGTGTAATGGTAGTGGCGCCAACGTCTAATGCACCACGGAAGATGAATGGAAAGCACAATACGTTATTAACCTGGTTTGGATAATCGGTACGGCCAGTTGCCATCACTGCATCAGGACGAACTTCCTTTACCTCTTCAGGAAGAATCTCTGGGGTTGGATTTGCTAAGGCGTAGACCAATGGCTTAGGCGCCATCTTCTTGACCATGTCTTGCTTGAGAACACCGCCAGCAGAAAGACCCAAGAAAATATCTGCACCTTCAATTGCTTGATCGAGTGTACGCAGTTCTGTCTCTTGGCAGAACGGCTCCTTCTCAGGATCCATTAATTCTTTACGGCCTTTATAGGCAACACCAGCTAAGTCAGTTACCCAAATATTTTTTCGTGGGATACCGAGGTCAACCAATAAGTCCAAACAAGCTAATGCGGCAGCGCCAGCACCCGAGGTAACTAGCTTCACGTTACCCACGTCTTTACCAACAACCTTCAAGCCATTGAGAATTGCAGCAGCGACCACGATCGCAGTTCCATGTTGATCGTCATGGAAGACCGGAATCTTCATGCGCGCTTGTAACTTGCGTTCGACTACAAAACAATCTGGTGCTTTGATGTCCTCTAAATTGATACCACCAAAAGTGGGCTCAAGCGCAGCAATGATTTCAACTAATTTGTCTGGATCATTTTCATTCACTTCAATATCGAATACATCGATACCAGCAAATTTCTTAAAGAGAACTGCTTTACCCTCCATCACCGGCTTGCTTGCCAATGGACCAATATTTCCTAAGCCTAAGACAGCTGTACCGTTAGTAATTACGCCGACTAAATTGCCGCGGGCTGTGTAACGGAATGCGTTGGCAGGGTCTTTAGCAATCTCTTCGCAGGCTGCAGCAACACCAGGTGTATAGGCCAGCGCTAGGTCTCGCTGATTGGTTAACTGCTTTGTTGGGGCAATTTCGATTTTTCCTGGGACAGGAAACTCGTGATAGTGGAGAGCGGCTGCTCTTAAATCCGCTATTTGCTGTTCTTTACTGCTATTGCTTGGTTTACTCATCAGTTCACTCATCAATCAGACGTATTCAAGCTTCTAATTCTATTCCTCTCGGGTGGAGGACTCCCAAGAGCCATAAAATGGGGCATGCAATCTCAAACTTCCTCACTTGGCGAATTTGACCTGATTCAGCGCTTCTTTAAAACGCAGTCAGAACTCATGCTCAGAAAGAATCCCGGCTCCGTGAAATTGGGAATTGGTGATGACTGCGCCTTACTAAAAATCGACCCTAGCGAAGAAATTGCCATAACCAGCGATATGCTGGTCTCAGGCAGACACTTTTTCCCGGACGCCAATCCAGAGTGGCTGGGCTGGAAAGCCCTAGCAGTCAACCTCTCAGACCTGGCAGCCATGGGTGCTAAGCCATTGGGCTTTACTTTAGCGTTAGCCTTACCAGGGCCTAATTCAGCATGGCTGGAAGCCTTTAGCAAGGGATTATTTGCTATTGCAAATCATTACAACTGCCCGCTAATTGGTGGCGATACCACTGCCGGCCCACTCAATATTTGTATCACTGCTTTTGGCAGTATTCCGACAGAGAAAGCCATTCGTAGATCAGGGGCATTAGAGGGTGATGACATTTGGGTTTCAGGAACTGTTGGCGATGCCAGACTTACTCTTGCTGCACTGCGTCATGAAATTCAATTACCTCAAGAGGATTTGGCAAGCATTGAAGGGCGCATGCATCGACCAACTCCGAGGCTGGATTTAGGCATTGCCTTAAGAGGCATTGCCAACTCCGCTTTGGATGTCTCTGATGGCCTATTAGGCGATCTCAAACATATCCTCGATGAGTCTGGCAAAAGCGCTGAAGTCTTCTTAGGCAGAATTCCGAAATCCAGCATCCTACTCAAGCAATCACAAGCCATCCAAAACCAATGCGCCGCAAGTGGCGGGGATGATTACGAGCTGTGTTTTACCGCTCCTGGTAATCAGCGAGATGCCATCGCCAAAATCAGTGCAGAACTCAATCTTCCGCTGACTCAAATTGGCAGCATCAAATCCATGCAACACTCAACACCTGAGATACACATCATCGGTAACGATGGGAAACCATTAAACATTCAAGAAGCCAATTTACTATTGAAATCTTTTGATCACTTCGCATGAATACCCGAACTAATGCGCCAGACTCCTCCTCATTAAATCCCAGCCTCAAATGGGTATTTAGTAAACCTAGTCGCGCCCTAGCATTCGGCATGGGTAGTGGTTTAGCGCCATTCGCCCCTGGCACCGCAGGAACACTATGGGCTTGGGTCGCATTCCTGATAGGAGAATATTTTCTTTCTACCGAAGCTTGGCTGTGGATCATTGGAACTGGAATACTGCTAGGCTGCTGGATCTGCGGACAAGTCAGCGAAGAGTTAGGCAAAAAAGATTTTGGCGGAATTGTGTGGGATGAAGTTGTCGCCTTCTGGCTTGTATTGATCTTCATCATGCCTACAAACTTGTGGATGCAGATTTTGGCGTTTGTACTTTTCAGATTCTTTGATGCCGTCAAGCCAGGTCCGATTGAAATGATTGATCGACACTTTAAAAAATTAGCAGATGGCGATAATTCCTCTCCATCCAATTTTGGTTTAATACTTTGGCGCGGCTTTGGAATCATTGCCGACGATTTGGCTGCAGCATTTTTCACCCTACTCACCATTGCGCTTTTACATATTGGATTGAGCTACCTCTCATGAAAAATAACAACGATCCTCAGCATGAATTAGCGAGAGCGATTGCGCTGACCTTAATCAGTCGAGCTTGGAAAATTGCTCTGGCTGAATCCTGCACCGGCGGCCTTGTCTGCGGAACTCTAACGGATTTAGCTGGCTCAAGCGATTGGCTAGAGCGAGGCTACATCACCTATAGCAATGCTGCGAAATCTGAATGCTTAGATGTTCCAGTAGAAATGATTGAATCCTTTGGCGCGGTTAGCGAGCAAGTTGCTAAAGCCATGGCTGAGGGGGCACTTCGTAATGCCAATGTCAACGCTGCCATCTCCATTACTGGCATTGCTGGGCCAACAGGTGGGTCCCCAGAAAAACCAGTTGGCACTGTCTGCTTTGGCTGGGCGATTAAAGAAAGTATTGGAAATGATGTCATCAATACCGCCACGCTGACTAAGCACTTCAACGGCGATCGCCAAATTGTGCGAGAACAAGCGCGTGATTTTGCGCTCTCGAAATTTCTGGAATTACTTAAACCAAAAAATGCCTAATAAGGCAGTACTACAGAATTAGCGTGAGCTTAACCAGCCCTTATGGCGGAAGTAGCCTAGTGGAATCATCGCTGAAATCACCATAGAAATAATGGCGACTGGATAACCCCAAGTCTCTTCTAGCTCTGGCATGTAGCGGAAGTTCATACCCCACACACTAGCCAATAGAGTAGGCGGCATTAAAGCAACAGATACTACTGAGAAGATCTTGATGATCTTACTTTGGTTCAAATTAATAAAACCGACTGTCGCATCCATCAAGAAGTTAATCTTATCGAACAAGAAGGCAGTGTGGTTTTCTAGTGAATCAATGTCTCGCAAAATCTGACGCGCTTCTTCTTGCTGCTCATCAGACAATAACTTGCTTCGCATTAAGAAAGACAATGCGCGGCGGGTATCCATCACATTACGACGAATGCGTCCGTTGGTATCTTCTTCCTTGGCAATCGTTTCGAGCACTTCTTCTGCATCGTTATCAGTGATGTCATCTTGCAGAACGCGCTTACCTGCTTGCTCGAGGTTTTCATAAACCTCTTCCAAAGCATCGGCGGAATACTCAGCATCAGTGGAATACAAATCTAATAAAACGTCTTTTGCATTACTTACTGAACCAGGACGCAAACGGGCACGCAAACGCACTAAACGGAATACTGGCAAATCTTCATCATGAATAGAGAACAAAACTTGCTTGGTCATGACGAAAGCAACTCGCACGTTACGAGAAGTTTCTTCTTCATCCAATAGGAAATCAGTACGAATATGGAGGTGGCCGTCATCTGCCTCGAAATAACGCGCAGAAGCTTCTAAGTCACCCAAATCATCCAATTCAGGCAAAAGAACGCCAAAAGCCTCTTTAATCCATAGAAGCTCTTCCTCTTCAGGGTCAACTACATCGATCCAGATAGGGTTGGAGTATTGCAACAATTCATTGCGATCTTCCACTTGCTCTTGAGAGAGGCGGCCATTTTGCAGGACGAACAAGTTGATCATGGTGAACTCCTAAGGAATGGTCGCTAGTTTATCCTATAGCTCATGACAGTTTCACTAAAATAAGCCTAATCCCAATGAACTCTAGCCCAAATACCTTTACCCAACAACTCCAGTCTGCATGGGCTTCCCAAGGCAGCATGTTGTGTGTGGGCTTTGATCCGGATCCTCAGCGTCTACCCGCTGTGTTTCAGGGTAAGACTGAGGGGATTTTTGAGTTCTGCCGCGAGATCGCTGACGCTACTGCGGATACCGTCTGCTCCTTTAAGCCCCAGTTTGCTTACTTTGCCTCCCAAAGAGCTGAAGCCCAGCTTGAAAAGCTGACTCGATACCTGAAAGACAAATACCCCCATATCCCCGTTATTCTGGACTCCAAGCGCGGCGATATCGGCAGCACTGCCGACCACTATGCCCTAGAGGCTTTTGAGCGCTACGGTGCAGATGCGGTGACCGTTAACCCTTACATGGGCTTTGACACAATCGAGCCTTACCTAAAGCACGCAGGCAAGGGTGTGATTGTTTTATGCCGCACCTCCAACCCAGGGGGCTCTGACCTTCAGTTTCTGAATGTCACCCCGAATGGTGAGCCGCTCTATCTGCACGTTGCCAAACTCGCAGCACAACAGTGGAATACCTCTGGCCAAATTAGTCTCGTAGTTGGCGCAACCTTCCCTGAAGAAATTGCCAAAGTACGATCTATTGTGGGCAAGATGCCATTACTCATTCCCGGCATTGGTGCTCAGGGTGGCGATATCGATGCCACCGTTAAAGCTGGGGGCATCCCCAATCAGCCAGGCACGGGCATGATGATCAACTCTTCCAGAGCAATCTTGTATGCGAGCTCAGGCAGTGATTTTGCTGAAGCCGCTAGAAAAGCAGCCATCACCACTAGAGATGCGTTAAGTGCTGCAGCTAGTAAATAAAAATGTTAGATCGAGTTACAACAGACCTATCGCGCCTTTGGTTTTGGAGTGGGCGCTAAAGCCACTCTATCCATATTTTCCAAAATAAAGTCTTGCCGTGTCGGGAAGTGAATATTGGCCTTACGACAGTATTGCGCTTTGTCAAAACACTTCGGCGCTGGTAATGCTGAAGCCAAAGCTGCAGACTGCTCTCGATCAAGCAATGCCGGCTTAACCCCATAGTAATGCTGAGAGGCGGCGCCAATACCAAAGATTCCTTCACCCCACTCTACCGAGTTCAAATAGATTTCGAATAATCTCTGCTTGGGCAGCATGACCTCGAGTAAGCCTGTAATGATGAGTTCCTGTCCTTTGCGAAAATAATTCTGCTCGGAAGAGAGAAAAAGATTCTTTGCTAGTTGTTGAGTAATAGTGGAGCCACCACGTAAAGCGGTTTTAGCTTTACCCCCTGGTTGGTTGAGCTGTGCATTTTTAGTCCAAGCTTTTTTCATATCCTCAAATCGCACACCCATATGCTGAAAGAAGATGTCATCTTCACTCACTAAAACAGCACGCTTGAGATTGCTAGAGATCTTTTCGTAAGGAACCCAGTTTGACTTCACTGAGCAAGACCAAGACAGGCCACAAAGGCGCCAACGCTCCGCCCTCTGAAATGCAGTACTACTTGGATCCAGCGCCGCCCACATTCCAATCTGAATGACAAAGTAGATTTGCATGGCAATAAAACCACCCAGCAAACATTTCAGGAGATAAGAAAGCCAGCGCATCAAAGCTCAGCCAGAAACTAGGAAGTACGAAGCTCTGCCAATACAGCGCGAGGATCAATCGCATCAGCAAACTGAGAGCCGCGCCAGATTAAGAAGGCGTCAGCAGCCTGCTCTACTAGCATGCCCAAGCCATCACTCACCCGTGCACCGCGATGTAATGCTTGTTGCATAAACGCAGTAGCTTTGCCATAGACCATGTCATAGGCAAACGATTTTGGAATAAAGATATTGCTTGCAGCTAGATCGCTAATCGGCGATGCATCGGATAGGCCGGCTGCAGTTGCATTAATAATGAGATCAAAAGGAGATGTAGTCTTAGCAGCATCCTCCAGGTCACCCAAAGTCACTGCTTGTAGAACAACATTGAGGGAGCTAGCCGAATCACGAAACAATTGCACTAATTCATCAGCTTTAGCATTCGATCGATTGGCAATGATGAGCTCTTTAGGCGACTGCTCTAGCAAAGGTCCAAGCACTCCACGTGAAGCACCGCCCGCTCCCAGCAATAAGATTCGAGCACCTTGAATCTGAATTCCCTGCGCCAATAAGTCTCTGACTAAGCCAGCACCATCAGTATTGTCACCAAAGATTTTTCCATCTTCAATGCGCAAAGTATTTACAGCTCCGGCGAGCTGCGCACGCGGTGTTAATACATCCGCAAGTGCTTGGGCATCCAACTTAAATGGTACGGTGACATTCATCCCTTTTCCGCCAGCAGCAAAGAACGCTTGCACAACGGTTTTGAATTCACCAAGTTCAGGCTGCAAAAGCCCGTAATGCATTTTTTGATTTGACTGCTCAGCAAACCGTTTATGGATGGCAGGCGATTTGCTATGTGAGATGGGGTTGCCTGCGACCGCATAGACATCCACACCAGGAAATTGGGTGGGGTCGGTATGTAACTCAGCGGAAGTAGCTTGACTCATAGTGACTACAGGATAAGCGAAATTGAGTAATGCCTATGAATTAAGGACGTAGATCTAAGCGATCAGATCCATCCCGCGTGAAATCAAAAGTGGAAACCCAATCCAAGACATCAATCTGATTGCGCATTTCTATAGGGAAAACTCCAAAGGGAGCAGAAGCACGAACAATCGCCAAGGCTTGGCGATCTAACTCAGGATTGCCAGAGCTTCGCCCAATGCTCAAGCCATCTTTACCCTGAGCATTGTTAGCAATGCGTCCCTGGGCATCGACGCTCACGACTATTACCAAACTGCCATACAAAGGACGTCCGTTGGCTCGCGGGAAAAATGCACTTCCATAAGCCTCTATCTTTTGACGCATGGCATCGTAATACTGCGCAAAGACAACTGCTTTTGTACTAGCTCCAGTTAAAACCTTACGTCGGGGTTCGCGACCATTGACCTGTAAACGCTTGGCCAGCTCAGCCTCTAAGGAGTTCAACTGCGATGTCGCTTTTTTCTCATCACCACTTTTACGTCCACCCGAGAGCGCTCGATCTGCTTCGAGCTTAGCCAACATTTGCTTTTGCTGTTTCTCCAAAACTTCAAGGCGAGCATCCGCACCAAGCCTTGCTCGGTGTAATGCGCTTGCATCTTGGTTGGGGGTATTGCCGCCCCCATGCAGATCTGCCTGTGCCAATTTGTTCGCCTGCTTAGGTGCTACTTGATTACTAGCGTTGACTAAGACAACCCTAAGCGGCGTATTTAAACGACGATTTTCTATTTCACCAAGACCCCAGCGAAAGGATAGAAAAATCAAGTGAGCCAAAATCGAGAGGCCCAAGGCATAGCGAAATGGGTAGCGGCGCCAACTGCTATCTAAGCGCTCCACTAACTTAGCAAACTTAGGTGGGACTTGCATCACTCTCGGGAACTTCTGGTGTTTCGATATGAATTACTCGTACTCCCGCAGTGAGCTGCAGAAGATCTACATCAGCAATACTCACTTCAGCTCGAGTCATCCGCGGGTGCGAAGCCAACTCTGGGACTGGTAAATGCAGTGGAACGGGCTCTACTCGAGACATACCTTCTTTGAGATGTCTTGCAAAGACTTGTTTAGGAACTTCGTCCTGAGCAACCCAGCGCAAACACCAGTATTTCTCAAGACGATCCTGGTATTCGCCGTAGGCTGAATAGCAAGCTTCAAAGTCGGCGGCGATACCCATTAATGCAGCATCACGCGGAGGGAATGGCGCCACCATTTTGGCAGTGATGCCATGCTTGGCTATCGCAATCAACTGCCACTGATTCACTAAGTCCGAATAACGGCGTAAGGGTGAAGTGCACCAGGCGTAGTAGTCCAAGCCTAATCCCTCATGTGGACCAGGTGTCGTCTGCATTCGTGTACGCAAAGGGCCCCAGCCCTTTTGAGTACGGAATAAACCAGGTATTCCATGATCTGCTAACAAGCGTCCTGAAGCGCTATTGCAATAAATCATCCACTCAGCAACGATGGTATCGAGGATGGAGCCACGTTGACGCGGAGTAATGTCTACTCGCTGCGAACCATCTACTTCTTTAATTTGAAAATGAAAGTCTCTCGCTAGGGCATTGGGATCCAATACTCCTAATTGCTCAGCACGCAATCCATTAGCCACACGCTGTTCCTGGCGCCCTGCATGCAATAACTTAGCTGCGGCCCACAAGACGCTGAGCTCTTGACGATAAGCATAGTCGGCTGATTCATCAGCCAAACTTTCATCTGTCACCAAATGCTCTAAATTCTCAAGGCGCAGATTTGCACCCATCGGAACCATCTCGGCGCGCAACTGCAGAGTCTCTTTATCGACCACTCCAGCTGCATCGATATCCACATAAATCGATAAAGCTGGACGAGCAGCGCCCTCATCCAAGGAAAACTGTGCAATCACTGTATCGGGCAACATCGTAATCTTGTCGCCGGGGAAATACACCGTAGACATGCGAGTGCGCGCAACTTTGTCTAAGGCATCATCCTTCGTAATCACCAAGCCTGGCGCTGCAATATGGATACCAATACGATGTCCGCCACCATCAAGTGCAGTAACCGATAAAGCATCATCAATTTCAGTAGTGCCCGAATCATCAATTGAGAATGCAGTCACTTTAGCTAAAGGTAATTCTGAAATAGCTGCATCTAATGCAGTCTGATCAACCACCAAACTTGGGTCATGTGCAGCACCCTGAGGGAAATGCGCCTTTAAGAACATCCCCTGGTGATATTGCAAGGGCGAATCAATCGCGCCACAGCGGATCATCAACTGTGCAGGCGATTCACCTGACTCAGTACAAGCAGCAATCAATGCTTTGTAGGCAGAGGTATTTTTATCGGGTGAAAATAAGAGTTGATTTGCTTGAGACTTGAGTGTTTCTGGAAACACGCCAGCCACCAGCTCTTGTTGCCATGCAGCTTGCTGCTCTAGTTCTTTTTGCTTACGCTCAAGCGCTGCTAAACCAGCCTGTAGTTGCTCCAGCGGCGCTCGCTGAAAACGTCCCCGCCCTTTCCGACGGAAAAATACTGGCGCACCCTGTAAGGCAATGGCTAATGCAGTCTGCTGCACAATGCTTGCTTGTGCACCAAAGTACTCATGGGCAACATCCACCAAAGCAAATTCTTCATCAGGGGCACAGTCCCACAAGAACTGCAGATCAATCTCTTTAGATAAAGCATTCGCCTCATCCATCAGCGCCTGAGGCTCTGGCTTTTCAAAACGAAGCCAAACTTCTTTTGCCTTTAACTTAATCTTTTTTCCAGACAAACTAGTTGCTTGCCAAGATTCAGCATCTCCAGCGCCAGAGGCAGACTGGACTGTAGCGACCTTAATGTCGCCACCCTCTTCATATAAAAGATGCATTGTTAGAGTGAGATCCCGCCGCTGGCCTCAAGTGCTACGCCATTCACATAGCTAGCTTCATCGCTTGCTAGGAATAAATAGACATTCGCCATTTCTTCGGGAGTACCTAAGCGACCTAGCCAACTGCGTCTTTCAATATCCTTCAGAATATTTTCTGGCATAGCCTTGACCATCTCAGTGGCAATAAAGCCTGGGCACACTGCATTTACCCGAATGCCTTTTGCACCCAATTCACGCGCCCAAGTTTTAGTAAAACCAATGACACCAAATTTGGTGGCTGAATAATTTGTCTGGCCAAAGTTTCCATAAATACCGACAACGCTTGAAGCATTAACAACAGCACCTTTGCCTGCTTCCAACATATGCGGCACTACCAATTGGGTGCAATTGAATACACCTTTGAGATTGACATCAATCACCGCATCAAATTGCGCTTCTGTCATTTTGACTAAGCGTGCATCTTGTGTAATCCCAGCATTGTTAATGAGGATATCAATGCGTCCATGGCGCTGCATGATTTGATCAACAGCCGCTTCAACGCTTGCACGATCAGTCACGTTCATAACATAGGCTTCTGAGCCAGGAATCAGATCAACCGCAGTCTCAACAGCTTCAGGATTGACATCGGTAATCATGACCTTCGCGCCTTCTTGCGCAAAACGTTTTGCAGTTGCAAAACCAATTCCTTTTGCCGCCCCAGTAATGATGGCTACTTTATCTTTTAATCTCATGCCCATCACTTTGCTTTCTCTTGTATTGCGGTCAATATTTTGTGGTGTACACCACCAAAGCCGCCGTTACTCATCACTAAGATATGGTCGCCAGGCCTTGCTTCATTTGCAACGGCCTCAACCAAAGCGGATAGATCATCAAAAGCTGTAGCACGATCGTCACTCTTCGTATTTAATGGGGCCAAGACTTCATTTAAATCCCAACCTAAAGAATCTTTACCAGAGCTGGCGCCATAAGCAAAAATCTTGTCGGCCGCCTCTAGGCTATTTGGTAACTGGGCCTTCATGACGCCGAGCTTCATGGTATTAGAACGTGGCTCTAAGACTGCCAAAATACGAGACTGGCCTACACGACGGCGCAAGCCATCTACCGTAGTAATAATTGCTGTCGGGTGATGTGCAAAATCATCGTAGACCGTCACCTCATTCGCCACGCCAATTGTTTCTAAGCGGCGCTTCACATTCTTAAACCCAGCAAGCGCACGTGCCGCATCAGCCGGCGAAATGCCAATATGATTTGCGGAAGCAATTGCTGCCAATGCATTGAGTTGGTTATGTCGACCCATGACACCAGAGTCTGAGGCCCAGGTCACCGTTGCAACTTCTTTACCATCATGCAGAACAATGAAGCCATCTGCTGCTTGAGAAATTAATGACCAGGCATTATTTTTATCTTGGCCAAACTTTTCAACAGGCGCCCAAGCGCCTCTAGCAATCACTCTCTCTAGAGCAGGCTCTTCACCATTGACCACTACGAGACCATTGCCCGGTACCGTGCGGACCAAATGATGAAACTGCGTTTCGATTGCAGCCAGATCGGCGAATATATCTGCGTGATCAAACTCGAGATTATTTAACAAAGCAGTGCGCGGACGATAGTGAACAAACTTACTACGCTTATCAAAAAACGCCGTGTCGTATTCATCCGCTTCGATCACAAAGTATTGGCTTTCACCCAAGCGAGCCGATACGGTGAAATTCAATGGCACGCCACCAATTAAATAACCCGGCTTGTAATTATTGAACTCCAAAATCCAGGCCAGCATAGCCGAGGTAGTTGTTTTGCCGTGCGTCCCGGCAACAGCCAAAACATGTCTGCCAAAGAGTACCCGCTCTCCCAACCACTGTGGCCCAGATGTGTAAGGAAGTCCTTGATTGAGGATGGCTTCCATCAGCGGATTGCCACGAGAAACGACGTTACCAATGACAAATAAATCCGGCATCGTTTCAAACTGTAATAATTGGTCGGGCGAGAATCCCTCAATGAGCTCAATACCTTGGGCTTCAAGCTGAGTACTCATTGGCGGATACACGTTGGCATCACAGCCAGTAACGCGATGTCCGGCCTGCCGAGCGATTGCGGCAATGCCGCCCATGAAAGTACCGCAAATGCCCAAGATATGAATATGCATTGGGGAATTTTAGCTAAGGAGTAGCAATGAATCGTAGACAGTGGATTAGCATCATTGGATTTAACCTCGTAGCCCTTGCTGCGGGAGTCGCTACCTCCCAATGGATCTTCAAAACAGAACTAGCAGACGATCCTGCAATTAAAGCTTTTTTTGCGAATCCATGGCAAACACCGGATGGAAAATCAGTCGATACCCAGGAGTGGCGTGGAAAAGTCCTCGTGGTGAACTTTTGGGCATCCTGGTGCCCTCCCTGTGTTGAAGAAATGCCGACTTTGGACAAGCTGCAAGCCGAGTTCAAGAGTAAAAATGTCTTATTTGTCGGTATTGGCATCGATTCACCATCTAACATTCGTCAATTTCTAGAAATGACCCCCGTTTCCTATCCCATTGTGATTGGCGGGCTTGAGGGTAGCAATCTTTCCAAGCAGATGGGCAACTCTCAAGGCGCCCTACCCTACACCGTCATCATTAATGCACAAGGCAAAGCTACTAGCAGTAAATTAGGAAAGATAAGCGAAGAAGAGCTCAGAAAGTCAATTAAATCAGCTTTATAAAGTGTTTTAGATACAATTAGTATTCAACATTCAGGCGAGAATTACTTATTTCTTATCTGAATTTTGCAATATCTGCTCTTAAAATCACTAAAATTAGCTAGTTTTCAGCCTATTTTTTGAGTTCGTCATCAGGTTCTGGAGGTATACTTTCCCTGTGCTTGGTGAAGAAGATTCTTCATGAAGTAAGCAGTTTTAGAGAAATGCCTTATTAACGTAATTAAACCTAACTGCCTCTAAAAATATCGATTTATGTCGAAAAATACTTCAATTCTCGTTATCCAAGGCCCTAACCTCAATCTGCTGGGCACTCGTGAGCCAGAGGTTTATGGCAAAACTACCCTAGCGGATATACATACAAAGCTTGGCGCAATCGCCAAGTCTCACTCAGTCGATTTATCTACCTTCCAAAGTAATCACGAAGGCGAGCTCATTGACCGAGTACAAAAGGCTAAACAAGACGGGGTGGATTTCATCATCATTAATCCTGGTGCATTTACCCACACCAGCGTTGCCTTACGCGATGCATTGGCTGGAGTTGCCATACCCTTTACCGAAATACACCTGTCGAACATTCACCAACGTGAAGAGTTCCGCAAACACTCCTATTTGTCGGATATTGCCACTGGCGTTATTTGTGGATTAGGCGCTATTGGTTACGAATTAGCCCTTCAAGCAGCAATTGCACGTTTACAAAAGTAAAGATTAATTAAGAATTACAAGAGAGGAAGCCTTTCCATGGACTTGAGAAAACTAAAAACCCTAATTGACCTTGTTTCTGAATCAGGAATTTCTGAGCTGGAAGTGAATGAAGGTGAAGATCGCGTTCGCATTGTGAATGCCGGATCTTCAGCCCCTGCTGGTCAGGTGGTTTACGCCAATCCTGCACCAGCTCAAGTAATGCAAGCTGCTCCCACAGCTGCACCAGCGGCTGCACCAGTTGCTGAAGAAGCACCTGCAGATACTGGTTTCGTAGCTCGTTCACCTATGGTCGGCACCTTCTATCGCGCACCAAACCCTGAGTCTCCAGACTTTGTCAAAGTCGGCGATACAGTCAAAGTGGGCCAAACACTCTGCATTATTGAAGCAATGAAGCTTCTCAATGAGATCGAATCCGAGCAAGCTGGCGTCATTAAACAGATTCTGTGTGAAAACGGTCAAGGCGTTGAATTTGATCAGCCGCTATTCATCATTGCTTAATTGCCCTCTCCTTAGATTTATTCCAATCCACCGTTACTTAACTCAGAGCCGACATGTTCGATAAGATTCTGATTGCCAATCGCGGAGAAATTGCTCTCCGTATCCAACGCGCATGTCGCGAGTTGGGAATTAAAACTGTGGTGGTCTACTCGACCGCAGACAAAGAGGCTAAATACGTGAAGCTTGCAGACGAAGCCGTCTGCATTGGGCCTGCTCCCTCACCACTGAGCTATCTCAATATGCCTGCCATCATTTCAGCGGCGGAAGTAACCGATGCTGAAGCAATTCACCCAGGTTATGGCTTTCTCTCTGAGAATGCCGACTTTGCTGAACGTGTTGAGAAATCCGGTTTTGCATTCATTGGGCCTACTGCAGCCTCAATTCGCCTGATGGGTGATAAGGTTTCAGCTAAGCGCGCCATGATCAAAGCAGGTGTTCCTTGCGTTCCGGGATCAGAAGGCGCATTGCCAGACAATCCAAAAGAAATTATTACTACTGCAAAAAAAGTTGGGTATCCGGTCATCATTAAAGCTGCCGGTGGTGGTGGTGGTCGCGGTATGCGCGTAGTTCACACCGAAGCTGCCCTTCTGAATGCGGTCAATATGACCAAAGAAGAGGCTGGTCGCGCTTTTGGCAACCCAGAAGTCTATATGGAGAAGTTTTTAGAGAAGCCTCGCCATGTAGAGATTCAAATTTTGGCTGATACCCATGGCAATGCCATTTGGTTGGGCGAGCGTGATTGCTCTATGCAACGTCGCCATCAAAAAGTAATTGAAGAAGCTCCAGCGCCAGGCATTGATCGTCGCTTGATTGCCAAAATTGGTGAGCGTTGCGCTGAAGCCTGTAGAAAAATTGGCTATCGTGGTGCAGGTACTTTCGAATTCTTGTACGAAGATGGTGAATTCTTCTTTATTGAGATGAATACCCGCGTTCAAGTAGAGCACCCCGTCACCGAAATGATTACCGGCGTAGATATTGTCCAAGAACAAATTCGTATTGCTGCTGGCTTGAAACTCAGCTATCGCCAAAAAGACATCGTTTTCCGTGGCCATGCCATCGAATGCCGTCTGAATGCAGAAGATCCCTTCAAGTTCACGCCAAGCCCAGGAAAAATTAGTTCATTCCATATGCCAGGCGGTCCTGGTATTCGTGTCGACTCACATGCCTATAGCGGTTATGTGGTGCCATCGAATTACGACTCCATGATTGGCAAGTTGATTTCTTACGGTAATACTCGTGAACAAGCGATTCGTCGTATGCAGATCGCGCTTTCCGAGATGGTGATTGATGGCATTACGACTAACGTACCCCTACATCGTGAACTCATGCTTGATCCGAACTTCATGGAAGGCGGAACTAGCATTCACTACTTAGAGCATCGTCTCGAAGAGCAAGCCGCTAGCCGCGGCAACCCGAAGTCTTAGGCCAATTGATGTTGATTTGGAGTAAGCATGTCCTATCGTGAACTCGTTTTCACGGTCCCAGCAGAGATTGCAGAGCCTTTGGGTGATGCCTTATTGGAAGTGGGCGCACTCTCGGTCACGGTGGAAGATGATGCTGCGGGTGGCTATGATGAAAACCCGCTCTATGGCGAGCCAGGACTCTCACCTGAAGTTCAGGCCTGGGATCGCTCTTCTGTAACCGCATTATTTAATCCAGAGATCGATGATTCGGATGCGGTGAACTTTATCCCCGAGCTTCTTGCTGCTCTGAAGGAGGCGGGATTCAATCTCCCAGCCCCCCAAGAAAAGATTGTTGAAGAACAAGATTGGGTTCGCCTAACCCAAAGCCAATTTGCGCCGATTCAGATTGGTGAGCGTATTTGGGTAGTACCCTCCTGGCATGAAGCACCTACTGACCCCAACGCAATTTGCTTGGCAGTCGACCCAGGCTTAGCATTTGGAACCGGTAGTCACCCGACTACACACCTTTGCCTTCTTTGGCTTGAACAAAATACCCAGCTTGCGAACCAAAGCTTGCTCGATTACGGTTGTGGATCTGGAATTCTGGCTATTGCCGCTGCAAAACTGGGATGCAAACCAGTGGTAGGCACTGATATTGATCCACAAGCTATGGTTGCGGCGCGCAGCAATGCAGAAATCAACAATACAAGCATTCGTTTTGTCCTACCTAACGAAAATGCACCAGAACTCGCAGCAGAAACTAAATACGACATCGTGATGGCCAATATCTTGGCCAATCCACTGCAGGTTTTAGCCCCAGCATTGGTAAACAAGATGCGCCCCGGTGGAAAAATTGTTCTCTCAGGCGTGCTTGCGCGCCAAGCAGAGGAAGTCATTGCCACCTACAGCCAATGGTTAAACCTTTCTGTTTGGAAAGAAAGTGAAGGTTGGGTCTGTTTGCACGGCACGCTAGCTACACAGGGCAACAAAGTAAGTCTGACCGACAAAAACACAGATATCTCAGTGCCGGCTCAAAAAAAAAGTCTTAAATTAATTTTTCTTGGTCTTTTTTTACTCTTGCTCCTGTTTTTTGGCGAGCACCTCTCTAGAAATTCTCTACTGCCGACATTAGCAACACGGGTTGATGGCAGCTCTTCTCCGATTGCAAGCAGTGCCTTTTCTCTTTTGCAGAAGTTAGATGAACAACTATGTCGTGCACTAGGGTGCGTAGATCGCCCTCTAAGCGATTTTGCCGCTTGGAAAATAACTTCAGTCACTCTTTCGCCTGAAAACGCGCGAGAGGGCCTTAAAAACGCTTCAAATCAATTTGTATTGCAAGTTGAAATACAAAATCGTCTTGCCTTAGCTGTTTTATTCCCGAATTTAGAAATTTCTCTCACTGATGCAGAAGAATCGGAGATCAAAACCATTCAATTTACTCCGCAAGAATGGTTGCCAAGAACTTGGCAAGAATCACATCCTGATTTTTTACGCCAAGGTGCGCCTTCTGGTGAAATTTTTTCCTCTGAACTCCCAATTTCTCATCCACAAAATGCTGCGGGCTATCGCGTCCGAATTTTTTACCCCGAAAAGTAGACCCCAAACTCCACTTCACACTCATTTCAATTGATTTTTATTAGAAAGTAATTATTTATGTCTAGCTTGATCTGTGGTTCTATTGCTTACGACACCATCATGAACTTTGAAGGCAAATTTGCTGATCAAATCCTGCCAGAGCAGATTCATATCCTGAATGTCGCCTTCCTAGTTCCTACAATGCGCCGTGAATTTGGTGGTTGCGCAGGCAATATCGCTTACAACCTGAATCTACTTGGTGGCGATCCCATCATCATGGCCACAGTGGGCGGTGATGCAGCGCCTTACCTTGATCGCCTCAAGCAACTCAAGATTGATGCAACGCACATTCGTCAAATTGAGCAGGCATTTACCGCTCAAGCCATGATCACCACCGATCAAGCAAACAATCAAATTACTGCTTTTCACCCAGGTGCCATGGGTGAATCTCATCTAAATCAAGTTTCTGCGGTAGTAGCTGAACGTAGCAAAAATGCAAAAGGTGCAGCAAAGTTTGGCATCGTTGCCCCAGATGGTCGCCAAGGAATGTGGGAGCACTGCCATCAACTAGCGGAGGCGGGCATTCCATTTGTATTTGATCCAGGCCAAGGCTTGCCGATGTTTAACGGTCCAGAACTTCTAGAACTCGTAGACATTGCGAGCTATCTCGCCGTAAATGACTATGAAGGCGAAATGCTTTCTCAAAGGACGGGGCTGAGCT
Organism: Polynucleobacter asymbioticus; assembly: GCF_018687575.1. Lineage (NCBI taxonomy): Bacteria > Pseudomonadati > Pseudomonadota > Betaproteobacteria > Burkholderiales > Burkholderiaceae > Polynucleobacter > Polynucleobacter asymbioticus. Next base: position 192,075 of record NZ_CP061297.1, on the reverse strand, counting down.
TGGCAAAAGTGGCTGAAAGAGTGAAAGCCTTGATTGTGACCAAGGGTGCTGAAGGTGCAGATATCTACTTTGATGGCAAATGTATTGCAATTCCACCAGTACCAGCCTCAAAAGTAGTTGATCCAACTGGTTGCGGTGACGCATTCCGAGGTGGATTATTGTTTGGATTGGAAAATGGTATGGATTGGGAAACCACAGGCCGCTTAGCTAGCTTGATGGGTTCAATCAAAATTACCCATCAGGGACCACAAAATCACCAAATGAGCAAAGATAAAATCGCCGCTCAATTCAAAACCGCTTTTGGATTTGCCCTCTAAACCCAATCATTCTCGGAAGTGCCAATAAAAAAGGGATCTCGCGAGAGATCCCTTTGAACTTCACCCGCCTACAAGCAGAGCTTATGGGCGTGTGCCAGTTGGGAAGGGCCAAGCAGCAGCAGGATTCAACGTTGTTGAAGCGGCAGCTTTTTTAGCCACGGGCTTTTTTACAGCTTTGCCCGCTTTCTTCGCAGCAGGCTTACTTACTTTTTTTTTGCAGCTACACGCTTCTTAGCTACTTTTTTAGCAGCAGGCTTCTTAGCAGCAGCTTTTTTAGCTACTTTCTTAGCAGCAGGCTTCTTTTTAGCTACTTTTTTAGCAGCAGGCTTCTTAGCAGCAGCTTTTTTAGCAGCAGGCTTCTTCTTAGCTACTTTCTTAGCAGCAGGCTTCTTAGCAGCTACTTTTTTCTTCGCAGCAGGCTTCTTAGCAGCAGCTTTTTTAGCAGCAGGCTTCTTAGCAGCTACTTTTTTCTTCGCAGCTGGTTTCTTTGCAGCAACTTTCTTCTTGGCGATTGCCATAGTAATGCTCCTTCACGTGAGGATTAGTACAAACTACCGATTAAGAAGACCCGACCATTCATTTCCGCCTGGTTTTGCAACCGATTGGAGCCGACGAGCGAGCCATTCATCGGCGCGCGGCTTGATGCTAAGTGCTGCACGCTAATGAATCCTGGAAAAAAAGCCGTGGCCCCAAAGGACAACGGCTTCTTAAATTTGCTGGAAAAAATAGAGAGAGTAGTCCAGACACCCTTGGACAAGGGTTTTCGGATTTGAGTCTGGTTTTGCTGACTTTTAAAACTATCCAACCGTCTAATCTCCTATTTAGCCGGCCATGCGCTTTCTAATTAACTACTTATTCCCAACTTAGCGCACCGCCAGTTTGATACTCAATAACGCGTGTCTCAAAAAAGTTTCTCTCTTTTTTCAGATCAATCATTTCTGACATCCATGGGAATGGATTCTCTTCATTTGGGAACATCGCGTCAAGTCCTATTTGCAAACATCTACGATTACAGATGTATCTTAGGTACCCTTTGAACATCGGCGCGTTCAATCCGAGCACTCCACGAGGCATCGTATCCTCTGCATAACGGTACTCTAATTCCACTGCTTTTTCGAAGATGGCTTTGATCTCATCTTTGAACGCAGAAGTCCATAACTGCGGGTTCTCCAGCTTGATTTGATTAATTAAATCGATACCAAAATTGCAATGCATAGACTCATCGCGAAGGATGTATTGATACTGCTCAGCAGCACCCGTCATTTTGTTTTGACGACCCATTGCAAGTATTTGCGTAAAACCAACATAAAAGAATAATCCTTCCATTACGCAGGCAAAAACGATCAATGATTTAAGCAACATTTGATCAGTTTCTAGTGTCCCGGTTTTGAAATTGGGATCAGTCAACACATCAATAAAGGGAATTAAGAACTGATCTTTGGCGCGAATAGACTCAATTTCGTTGTACGCATTAAAGATTTCGCTCTGATCTAAACCCAAAGATTCGACAATATATTGATAGGCGTGAGTATGAATTGCCTCCTCAAACGCTTGGCGCAATAGGTATTGACGGCATTCTGGGGCAGTAATGTGGCGATAAGTGCCCAAAACAATGTTGTTGGCCGCTAAAGAATCTGCAGTTGTAAAGAAACCGAGGTTGCGCTTAATAATGCGACGCTCATCTTCAGTTAAACCATTAGGATCCTTCCAAAGCGCGATATCGCGATTCATATTGATCTCTTGTGGCATCCAATGGTTTGCGCAACCGGCCAGATATTTCTCCCAAGCCCACTTATATTTAAATGGAACCAGCTGATTTACGTCAGTCTTGGCATTAATCACACGCTTATCGGCAGCGTTGACGCGCAAAGCTGCGCCACCAGATAACGCTGCACTCGCAGTTGCTGCAGGTGCCACAACTTGAGGTGCAATTGCGACCTCATCTGCTTGTGGGCGTTGCGGCTCAGCCACAACTGGTTGCTGTGCGAGACCCGCTTTCGCTAGTGCCGGTGCAACTTCTTCTTCCCAATTCAACATAACAATCTCCTAAATTCTTTTCTTTTATAGATCAGTTAGCAAATAGCTTACTGACATGCTTCACATTCTTCAAATCCAGCGTCACCTGGGCGCATTGTGCAAGCAGGACCGTCTAATTCCTGTGCTGCTGATGCATCCGTACCATTCACACCGCCACCACTAGATACTGCATTTAGCTGGCCGCTTGCAACAGTCGATTTCTCAACGTGCGTTGCAGCCATTGTGCGGAGGTAATAAGTGGTCTTCAAGCCACGCAACCAAGCCAACTTATAGGTGTCATCCAATTTCTTGCCTGATGCGCCACCCATGTAAATATTGAGTGACTGTGCCTGGTCAATCCACTTCTGACGACGTGAGGCAGCTTCAACCAACCAACTTGGCTCCACTTCGAATGCCGTGGCATATAAGTCACGTAAGTCTTGTGGAACACGGTCAATCTTGGACAAAGTGCCATCAAAGTACTTCAAGTCAGCAATCATGACTTCATCCCAGAGGCCACGATCTTTCAAATCACGAACCAAGTACTCGTTTACTACGGTGAACTCACCTGAAAGGTTGGATTTCACAAACAAGTTCTGGAAAGTTGGCTCGATACAAGCTGACACGCCAATAATATTAGAAATTGTTGCAGTTGGTGCGATCGCCACACAGTTGGAGTTGCGCATGCCGTGCTGCTTGATGCGGGCACGCAAACCATCCCAATTCATTGTGGAAGAGCCATCTACTTCAAGGTAGCCGCCACGCTCTGCTGCCAACAATGCAACTGAGTCTTGTGGAAGAATACCTCTATCCCACAAGGATCCTTTGTATGTACTGTAAACGCCACGCTCTTCAGCTAACTCATTAGAGGCTTGGTAGGCGTAGTAGCAAACTGCTTCCATTGAAGAATCTGCAAACTTCACTGCTTCATCACTAGCATAAGGAATACGCTGCATGTGCAAGCAATCCTGGAAGCCCATGATGCCCATACCAACTGGACGATGCTTCAAGTTCGAGTTACGCGCTTTAGCAACAGCGTAGTAGTTGATATCAATCACGTTATCCAACATACGCATTGCGGTGCGAATTGTTTTCTGGAGCTTTTCGTGATCCAAAATCATCTTGCCAGATGCATCGGTAGTCATGTGCGCTGTCAAATTCACAGAACCCAAGTTACATACTGCAATTTCGCTCTCGTTTGTGTTCAGAGTAATTTCTGTACACAAGTTAGAGGAGTGAACTACACCGATGTGTTGTTGTGGGCTGCGAATATTGCAAGGATCTTTAAATGTGATCCATGGGTGACCAGTTTCAAACAACATGCCCAACATCTTGCGCCACAATTGTTGCGCAGGAATACGACGGAATGGCTTCAATTCACCAGCATCCGCTTTTTTCTCATAGGCAACATAAGCCTCTTCAAATGCCTTGCCGAATTTGTCATGCAAGTCTGGTGTATTTGAAGGCGAGAACAATGTCCACTCACCACCCTCCATCACGCGCTTCATGAACAAATCTGGAATCCAGTTAGAAGTGTTCATGTCATGCGTACGGCGACGATCATCACCGGTGTTCTTACGCAGCTCGAGGAACTCTTCAATATCTAAGTGCCATGTTTCTAGGTACGCACAAACCGCACCTTTACGCTTACCACCTTGGTTCACAGCAACCGCTGTGTCGTTCACTACTTTTAAGAATGGCACCACACCTTGTGACTTACCGTTAGTGCCTTTGATATGACTGCCCAAAGCGCGCACATTTGTCCAGTCGTTACCCAAACCACCGGCAAACTTAGATAGGAGTGCATTCTCTTTCAAAGCTTCGTAAATGCCATCAAGGTCATCGTCCACTGTCGTTAAGTAGCAGCTGGATAACTGTGGGCGTGTTGTTGCTGAGTTAAACAAAGTTGGTGTGCTGGACATGAAATCAAATGTAGAGAGGATTTCATAGAACTCGATTGCACGACGCTCACGATCTAACTCATTCAAAGATAAGCCCATTGCAACGCGCATAAAGAAAGCCTGTGGCATTTCAATACGACGATCTTCAATATGCAAGAAGTAGCGGTCATACAAAGTTTGCAGACCGAGGTAGTTGAACTGCAAGTCACGGCTAGCATTCAAAGCGGCAGCCAAACGTGGCAGGTCAAACTCACGCATACGCGGATCTAAGAGTTCAGCAGAAATACCTTCGTTAATATACTTAGCAAAGTAAGTGCTGTATTCCGCTTGCATATCGCCTTGCAATACTTCGCGACCTAAAATTTCTTTGCGAATCACGTGCATCAAGATGCGTGCAGTGACTTGACTGTACGCAGGATCTTTTTCAATCAATGTACGTGATGCCAAAATTGCGGAGTCATACACCTGAGCCATTGGTACGCCATCGTACAAATTCTTGATGGTTTCAGTGATGATTGGGCTTGCATCAATATTGTTGCCAAGACCTTCGCATGCCGCGCCAATAATAGTGCGCAAAGCGGCCATATCCAACCACTTCTCTACACCGTTGTCAGTTACCTTGATACCAGACTCACCAACTTGAGTTGCAGCTTGCGTCTCTTGAGTAATGCCTTGCTGTGTTGCACGCTCTTGATTGCGCTTCTCGCGATACAGAACATAGGCACGAGCAACGTTGTGCTCACCACTACGCATCAATGCCAACTCAACCTGGTCTTGAATATCTTCAATATGGAAAGTGCCACCGTTTGGGCGGCTGCGCAACAAGGCGCGCACTACTGCGTGGGTTAATTGCTCTACTTGCTCACGAACGCGTGCAGAAGCCGCGCCTTGACCACCATTAACCGCTAAAAATGCTTTAGTAACCGCGATCGCGATCTTGGATGGCTCAAACGCCACCACCGAACCATTACGGCGAATGATTTTGTAATCAGATAATTGGGTTGCTTGACCACCGCCAACACCGCCAGCAACAAAGCCAGCAGAAGGGGCTTGGTTCATGGCTTCGGAGGGGTTCATTCCTGGATTATTTGTGCCTGCAGTCTGTCCTGCTGTCTGGGGGTTGGCATATGTCATATTTTTCCTGCTTTTATATAGTTATTTGGACAAAAAATCGTTAAAAAACAATAGGGTATTGCTGTATTCAAACACTACATCTAGTGTCTCGAAGTGCATTTGACACTAAGTATAGGGAAATATTCGGAATTTAGTAAGATATTTCTGACGAATATTTATAAGTATTTTTCCCTATATTTTCAATAAATTAGGGCTCAATTTGGTGCAATTTTTGCAGCCCTTTTTAGCCAAAGGGCAAGAAAGTGAGCGTGTGCTCACATACTAATTTAGAGACCTAGCGCGGGTCTAAACCAAACGGTAATTTTTCGACGGGAATGTTGTTTTTATTCTGAAACCTTTTCCAATCAAATTGCACGCCTGGGTCAGCCTTTCTTCCTGGGGCAATATCGCTGTGCCCAGCAAAGTGAAGATTCGGGTAGGTAGCATTGAGTTGAGCGCTTAATTTAGCAAGAGCCGAGTATTGAATATCCTCAAAAGGATGCTCACTATCGCCTTCTAACTCGATCCCAATGGAGAAATCATTGCACTTTTCACGACCCAAGAAGGATGAAACGCCAGCATGCCAGGCTTTGTTTTGAGTGGAGACAAACTGATACACCTCACCACCGCGTGAAATCAAGAAATGACTTGATACCTTTTGATCCGCAATCTCTTCAAAGTAAGGGTGTAATGAAGAATCTAACTTATTCTGAAAAAAATCCACAATAAATTCGGTGGAATTTCCGTCCACAAAACCGCTCGGCGGTAGGCTAATGTGATGAATCACCACCAAATCTGGCGCAATGCCCACTGGTCGAGCGTCTTGATTGGGTGAGATTCGCCAGGCAGCAGAACCCAGCCAGCCGCGATCATCCATACTGTTGAGGTGCTGTTGCGAGCAATAGAAGCGATCCTCTCGCTTGATTACCTCAGACTTTGGAAGGTGCACTGAACAATGGGTGCACTGAACAATCACTTCTGATTCAGCAGCTTTACTTCGCTCAGCCTTGATCTTGGCAGCCTCATCTTTATTGAGCTTCGTTTGTTTTTTCCCTTTTATCCAAAGGTACAAGGCGCCTGCGCCAGCAAATAGTAGAAGCCACTTAATCAAATCGTCATGCTCTCTGAAGAATGACTTCCAAAACAAATCTGCTGCCAACGTAGGCTAGGAGCAAGGCGGTATAAGCACTCAAGACCCAACGCACAGCGACGCGGCCTCGTAAGCCGACACGCCAACGGGCGATCAGGAGCCCAGAAAACAAAACCCAGGAAATCAGAGCAAAAATAGTCTTATGGTCAAAAACTAGCGGCTTACCAAATAAGGTTTGGGAAAAGAGTAGGCCAGAAAAAACGGTCAAACTCAACAGTGCCACGCCCACATAAAGTAAATTAAAAAGCAGGCTTTCCATTGTCATCAAGGGCGGCAAATCTTCCAACCAGTGGGCTACTCGACTGTTTGGGATGATCGCCAGCTGACGATGCAATGCTCGATCCTGAATACTCATCAACATGGCGTGCATTGCAGCCAAACTCAATAATCCAACCGAGATAGTAGCCACGATAAAGTGCCCCTTAAACCAAGGATCAGAGACAGCCTTTGGAGAAATCAGGGTGCCAGAGAAAATGGCGGGCAATACCGAACAGATCAGCGCAAAACACAAAACCAGCCAGCGCAAACTAGAAATTGGCAAAAACCAAGACTGAAACCAATAAAAGGCAAGGCCAACCCAAGCAATCAGAGAAAGATCCTGGGCGAAACCAAACACAAACCCTTCAGGCGTAAAGACCGAGTCGTGCAACACGATCCCGTGCACCAATAAAATCAAGAGAATGAAGGCCTGAACCAGGCCTGTAAAAGCCGGGGACTCAATCTTCCCCTTAGGTCGCAAACTTAAAAAGACCAAAAGAAGCAAATAAAGTGCAGATGGAAGCCATCCAGAGCCTGAGTAACCTAAAATATCCATCTGGAAAGTCTAATCGATAAATGCTAGAGAATCTCACCGACCGCCTATCTCGCGTTGTTAAAACAATGCGGGGTCAAGCTCGCCTGACCGAAGCCAATACAGCAGAAATGCTACGAGAGATCCGCCTAGCCTTGCTGGAGGCCGATGTTGCGCTTCCCGTGGTGAAGTCTTTACTTGAGCAAATTAAATTTAAAGCCCTTGGCGAAGAAGTGGTTGGTAGCCTGAGCCCAGGCCAAGCACTAGTCGGGGTAGTACAGCGTGAATTAGCCCAGGTCATGCGTGGGGACACTTCTCAAAGTGGCGAACTCAACTTAGCCACTCAACCTCCAGCAGTAATCTTGATGGCGGGCTTACAGGGCGCAGGTAAAACTACCTCAGTAGGTAAGTTGGCCAAGTTTCTGCAAGAAAAAAAGAAAAAGAAAGTCCTCACAGTTTCTTGTGACGTATATCGCCCTGCAGCTATAGAGCAACTAGAAACTGTCAGCAAACAAGTTGGCGCTGAATTCTTCCCAAGCAATATCAATCAAAAACCCAGTGAAATTGCCGCGGCTGCCCTTGATTGGGCGCGTCGTCATTATTTTGATGTGCTCTTAGTCGACACAGCCGGTCGTCTTGGTATTGATGAGGCGCTCATGCAAGAAATCAAAACCTTGCATGCCAATCTCAATCCGGTTGAAACACTGTTTGTGGTTGATGCCATGTTGGGTCAAGACGCTGTCAACACAGCCAAAGCATTCCATGAAGCACTCCCGCTCACTGGTGTCATCCTCACTAAGTTAGATGGTGATTCACGTGGTGGTGCTGCGCTGTCAGTACGCCAAGTTACCGGTGTGCCGCTCAAGTTCATTGGTGTTGCCGAAAAAATGGACGGCCTTGAAGCATTCGATGCCGACCGCATGGCAAACCGTATTTTGGGTATGGGCGATATTCTTGCCTTAGTTGAGCAAGCCCAACAAAATGTCGACGTTGCTAAAGCAGAGAAACTGGCGACTAAGATTTCTAAAGGTGGATTTGATTTAGGCGACTTCCGAGATCAACTGGCGCAGATGCAGCAAATGGGAGGTATGGCTAGCTTGATGGATAAGCTACCAAATCATATGGCACAAGCAGCCTCCAAAACCAATTTAAGTGCGGCTGATAAACAAACACGGCGCATGCGCGGCATCATCGATAGCATGACCCCAAAAGAGCGTGCAAAACCAGAATTACTAAAAGCAACTCGCAAACGTCGCATTGCAGCTGGTGCAGGCGTAGAGGTTCAAGAAGTTAATCGTCTGCTGGCGCAGTTTGAGCAAATGCAAACTATGATGAAGCAGTTTAAGGGCGGCAAAATGGCGCGCACCATGGCATCCATGGCAGCCAAAGGAGCCGCCAAGGGTATTGGCGGACTCTTCAAAAAATAATAGTTAAAAACAGATCAGCTAAGAAACGAGTTTCTTGGCTGCATCAACCGCAGCAATCACTTTTGCTTTAATTTCCGGCAGTGGAATATTCTCTGATTCAGCATCAGTACGGCCTTTAAATTCCACTTGAGCATCTGCCAAACCACGATCACCGATCACTACGCGGAATGGAACGCCGATCAATTCCCAGTCAGCAAACATGGCACCCGGTCTTTCGCCACGATCATCCAGCACTACATCCACTCCAGCAGCAAGCAACTCATCATGCAACTGATCGGCAGCAGCTTTCACAGCTTCTGATTTATCGTAGCCCATTGGACAGATCACCACTTCAAATGGCGCCATCGAAATCGGCCAAATAATGCCACGCTCATCATTGCCCTGCTCAATTGCAGCGCCAAGCAAACGCGTTACACCGATGCCGTAACAACCCATCACCATGGGCTGCGCTTTGCCTTGCTGATCTAAGTAAGTGCAACCCATTGCCTCGGAATAGCGTGTACCCAACTGAAATACATGGCCCACTTCAATGCCACGACAAATATCCACAACACCTTTACCGTCAGGCGAGGGATCGCCAATGACAGCATTACGCAAATCCATTACTAAAGGCTCTGGTAAATCACGACCCCAGTTCACACCGGTTAAGTGATGACCAGCATCATTCGCACCACACACAAAATCAGCCATATTGGCAACGGTATGATCTGCAACTACAGTCACATCCGCAGAAATTCCAACGGGGCCTAAATAGCCCGCTGGTGCATTACAGGCTTGTTTGATTTCAGCTTCACTAGCAAAGCGTGACTCCGCCATACCAGGAATCTTGCTAGCCTTAATTTCATTGAGCTCATGATCGCCACGAACCAGCACCATAAATAATTTAGCCGGACCCTCTTCCTGATCGGCAGCAAACAGCAAGGATTTCACAGTCTGCTCTAGCGGCAGGTTTAAAAACTTGGCAACCTCTGAACAGTTTGTTTGATTTGGCGTCGCAACCTTTGTCACTGCTTGCGTTGCAGCACCGCGTACCGCAATTAATGAGGCTGACTCAGCAGCCTCTAAATTGGCAGCGTAATCTGAATTGGGGCAATACACAATTGCATCTTCGCCAGTATCAGCAATCACATGAAACTCTTGACTACCAGAGCCGCCAATAGCACCGTTATCCGCCGTTACTGCACGGAACTTCAAGCCCATGCGCTTGAAGATTCGGGTGTAAGCATCAAACATGATTTGGTAAGACTTCTTCAATCCCTCGGTATCACGATCGAATGAATAAGCATCCTTCATGCTGAACTCACGCCCACGCATGATTCCAAAACGTGGGCGGCGCTCATCACGGAACTTCGTCTGAATTTGATAGAAGTTCACCGGCAACTGTTTGTAGCTCTTGATTTCATTGCGCGCCAAATCAGTCACCACCTCTTCAGAGGTTGGCTGAATTAAAAAGTCACGATCATGACGATCTTTGATGCGGAGTAACTCTGGCCCCATCTTTTCCCAGCGACCCGTCTCTTGCCATAACTCGGCTGGCTGAATCATGGGCATGAGTAATTCGATTGCGCCTGCACGATTCATTTCCTCACGGATGATGTTCTCAACCTTGCGAATAGACTTCAAACCCAAAGGCAAATAGTTGTAGATGCCAGCGCTCAGCTTGCGAATTAAACCGGCGCGCACCATGAGCTTGTGCGAAACCACCTCAGCGTCAGAGGGGGCTTCTTTTAGCGTGGCGAGAAATGACTGTGAAGCTTTCATGTATGGATATAATCAAATCATTGATTTTAAAGGATTTGAGGCACGATCTCATGCTTGACCGTGAAGGGTATCGACCCAATGTCGGCATAGTCCTCCTCAATAGCCATAACGAGGTTTTCTGGGGAAAACGCGTTGGGCAGCATTCGTGGCAGTTCCCGCAGGGCGGGATTCAGCATGGTGAGAGCCCAGAGCAAGCCATGTACCGCGAATTGCATGAGGAAGTTGGCTTGCTGCCGGAACATGTCCAAATTATTGGACGAACCAGGGACTGGCTTCGTTACGACGTCCCGGAGGAGTTCTTGCGTCGTCAACATGCCTCTAAAACTCATCGGGCCAGCTATCGCGGCCAAAAACAAATCTGGTTTTTGCTGCGTTTGGTGGGTTTAGACAGTGATATTCATCTGCGCGCTTCAGAACATCCTGAATTTGATGCTTGGCGCTGGGTACCTTTTTGGATCCAACTCGATTCCGTCATCGATTTCAAGCGCGAGGTCTATCAATTGGCCCTTTCTGAGCTTGCGCGCTATTTGTCCCGCGGCATGCGCATGCAGCAGCTTGCCTGGGGATCCCCGCTCGACCTATTTCAATCCCTTTATGGGGGCGATGAAGACGAACCTAAAGAAGCAAAACCCACTGATAAGCCATGATGAAACTCTCTAATTCCAGTCTTCGACTTTCAACTCTTGGCCTAGTTCTCAGCTTAGCCCTAGCAGGATGTGCAGGTGATCCCTTGGAAAGCGGGGTTGATCCTTTTGCGCCGATGGTCTTCAAAGAGGGTGCTACGGCAATGCCCCTGAATCCTCCCAATAAAGCAACTATTCAGCCTTTTTATGTCTCACAACAAACTATTTTTAAGTTTGCCGTGGACACCGACTCTATTTTGATTGGTAACGATGGCATCACTAGATATATCGTTATTTTGACAAGCCCTAATGGCAACAGCCAAGTGCAGTACGAAGGTATTCGTTGCGATTCTTTTCAATGGCGCCTCTATGGCACTTTTGAAAATAGCGCATGGCAAGAAAATCCTCTGTCTACTTGGCGCACAATCCAAAACAACATACCCAATCGCTACCAGGCAGCACTAGCTCAAGGCGCATTCTGCAACTTCAATAATCAAGAAAAGAATATCAAGAACATCATTAATTCACTCAATCCGAATGGGTTTACCGGGCAGATAAAGCCTACCAATTCCTTTGGTGTAATTAATTAAAAACTATTGATTGCGTTTTAAAGCTTAAGCAGCGGTCAGGCGGGTACCGATTTTTTCGCCACTCATTAAGCGCGTGAGAACCTGAGGCTCGCGCCCAGAGGCAATGACAGTTGCAGCGCCTGTTTGAGCAGCGACTTTCGCAGCCAATACTTTGGTCAGCATGCCGCCCTTGCTAAGTTCACTGGCAGCACCCCCAGCCATTTTTTCTAAAGCAGGATCACCAGCAGTAGCATCGCTCAATAAAATAGCGGAAGCATCTTGGCGTGGATCGGCTGTAAATAAGCCACCTTGATCAGTCAAGATCACCAGTAAATCTGCATGAATTAAATTGGTCACTAAAGCAGCCAAGCTATCGTTGTCACCAAATTTAATTTCATCAGTAACTACGGTATCGTTTTCATTGATGATTGGAACTACGCCGAGTTTTAGCAAAGTATCCAAAGTTGCTTTGGCATTTGCATTACGTTCTGCATGTGCTAAGTCAGCATTAGTCAACAAGACTTGCGCACTACGTAAATTAAAGCGCGCAAAACAACTCTCGTAAACTTGTACCAAACCCATTTGACCAACAGCAGCTGCAGCTTGTAGCTGATGAATTTCTGTTGGGCGCTTACCCCAGCCAAGGCGTTGCATGCCCTCAGCAATCGCACCGGAACTCACCATCAATACCTCATGACCACCGGCTAACAAGGCAGCCATTTGCTCAGCCCACATACCGATTGCAGCGCGATCCAAGCCCTCACCATTATTAGTGACTAGGCTTGAACCTACTTTCACAACGATTCGTTTAGCTTTCTGAATATTCATATCAAATGTGGCGCTCAAATGACTGTTGATTAATCCGGGGCTTTATCTTCTGCTTGAGTTTGCTCTTGATAACGTGGGTCAGCAGCGCGCTCATCCTCATCATCCCTATCCTTACGAATAGAGTCTAGATAATCTTGCAATGAGTAGCACAGCTTATCGCAACCCAAACCTGTTAAAGCAGAGATCTCAAAGACAGGGCCCTTCCACTTAAACCGCTTAATAAAGTCTGCAACTACTTTTTTGCGATCTTCCTCGGGAATCATATCCACTTTGTTTAGCACTAACCAGCGTGGTTTTTCAACTAGAGCTTCATCGTACTTACGTAATTCATTCACGATGGCTACAGCATCTGCCACTGGATCAATGTTGTCATCAAATGGTGCAATGTCGACTAAATGCAAGAGCACGCCTGTACGTTGCAAGTGTCTTAAGAAGCGGTGACCCAAGCCAGCACCCTCCGCAGCACCCTCAATCAATCCTGGGATATCAGCAATCACAAAGCTACGCTCAGCACCTACGCGTACCACACCTAAATTCGGGTGCAGCGTTGTGAATGGATAGTCTGCAATCTTTGGGCGCGCATTAGATACCGCAGTAATCAAAGTCGATTTACCTGCATTGGGCATACCCAACAAACCAACGTCAGCCAATACTTTTAATTCGAGCTTGAGCTTACGACGCTCACCCTCTTTGCCATTTGTCTTTTGGCGAGGAGCGCGGTTTGTACTACTCTTAAAGTGAATATTTCCCCAACCACCAACGCCACCTTGGGCTAAGCAAAGACGCTCGCCATGGGTAGTTAAGTCGGCAATCGGCTCACCAGTTTCGTAATCAGAAATGATGGTGCCAACTGGCATACGCAACTCGATATCATCGCCTGCGCGACCATAACAATCAGCGCCACGGCCAGGCTCACCATTTTTTGCAGTGTGCGTTTTAGCGTAGCGATAGTCAATCAAGGTGTTGATATTGCGGTCAGCAGTAGCCCAAACGCTTCCGCCTTTACCGCCATCACCACCATCGGGTCCACCGAATTCGATAAACTTTTCGCGGCGCATGGAGGCACTCCCGGCGCCACCTTGGCCAGCTATGACTTCAATACGAGCTTCGTCTATAAATTTCATGAATAAAAAAAGCCTCGCTTAGCGAGGCCTGTTCCTAAGAGTTAAATTCGGAATAAATCTGAATCAAACGTGTCTCAGTCAGGCGTCTTATGAACGCGGGAGAACTGAAACCTGGGCCTTCTTCAAAGCACCCTTAACGCCAAATTCCACTTGTCCGTCAATTAAGGCAAACAAAGTGTGATCTTTACCAATACCAACGTTCATACCCGGATGTACTCGTGTACCACGTTGACGAATGATGATGCTGCCAGCGTTGATTTGCTCGCCGCCAAAAACTTTAACGCCTAAGCGTTTCGATTCTGAGTCGCGGCCATTTCGTGTCGAGCCGCCGCCTTTTTTCTGTGCCATATCTTTCTCCTGCTATTTAGCCGTTAGCCTAAATTAGGCTTTAATCGTGTTAATCAGAATTTCTGTGTAATTCTGACGATGGCCTTGGTGCTTTTGATAATGCTTGCGACGGCGCATCTTAAAGATTGTCACTTTATCGTGACGTCCCTGGGAGACGACAGTGGCCATCACAGCTGCACCATTAACCAATGGATCACCCAATTTGAGTGAAGCGCCTTCGCCTACGGCTAAGACTTGGTCAAGAGTGATTTCGCTGCCGATTTCCGCTGGTATCTGTTCTATTTTCAATTTTTCGCCTGCAGCAACTTTATACTGTTTGCCACCGGTTTTTATGACCGCGTACATGGTTTGAAACCTCAATTAATATCTACATTTAAGCTAATCCACCCTGGATGAGCTAAGCCGATTATTATATCTTGCATGACGAGCACTGTCAAAATCAATGAATTAAGCCAAATTTTGGCCCCAATTGCCTTAGATTTCAAGGCCTTAGATGAGGTTATTCGCCTACGCTTAGCCTCGAAAGTGGCTTTAATTGACCAAATCTCGACTTACATCATCCAAGCAGGTGGAAAACGGGTTCGACCAGCCCTTTTGCTACTAGTTAGCAAGGCTTTAGCTAATGGTAGAGAAACCCCTCATGCCCTAGAGCTGGCAGCCGTGGTGGAATTTATCCACACAGCCACCCTACTCCATGACGATGTTGTCGATGAATCCACTCTGAGAAGGGGTCGCGAGACTGCGAATGCCGCTTTTGGCAATGCTGCAAGTGTGCTGGTAGGCGATTTTCTGTATTCCAGGGCCTTTCAGATGATGGTGGGCCCCAATGATCTGCGGGTAATGGAAATCCTGTCTGATGCAACCAATACGATTGCCGAGGGGGAGGTTTTGCAACTCCTCAACATGAACGACCCTGAAGTAGACGAAGAGAGCTATTTGCGGGTGATTCGCTATAAAACCGCCAAGTTATTTGAAGCATCTACCGAGCTTGGGGCAATTTTGGCTGGCACTGATGCCAAGCAACGAGAACAATCTGCCGCTTTTGGACGCCATATTGGTACCGCCTTCCAGTTAATGGATGACCTTTTGGATTACACCGCTGATGCATCCCAAATGGGAAAAAATGCCGGTGATGATTTGAGGGAAGGAAAGCCGACGCTGCCACTCATTTATCTTCTTGAAAATGGCAGCACAGAAGAACGCCTATTAGTTCGTGCAGCAATCGAACAAAATCAAGATTTGCCCGATGATGTCTTTCAACAGATTCTGAATGCAGTCCAAAATTCTGGCGCCTTGGATTACACCCAAGCCGCTGCAAAACGAGAGGTTGATCTCGCCCTCGAATGCCTCAAAGACTTTCCTCAAAATGAGGCGACAACAGCTCTACATGCCTTGTGCAAATACTCTTTGTCTCGGCAAACTTAAGCGCCAACACTTTTTACTCTGATATCGCGCGCAGTAATGCGCGCTTTCTCAGCCTCATCACGCAGGCGTTCGATCTCTTGTGCGCTAAGCTTTTCTAAATTGGAATAGTCTAATTTCCAAGCAGAGTCTGAAGCCCACACTAAAGGCGACTGCACCGTTGTGCGCGGTCCGGGTGCACCCTCAAGCAAACGCAGAGCCAATTCAAAATTGGAGTCTTGCGATTGCAAATTATTGGGGAGTGCAGCCGCGTTGCCTAGCGGAAAGTCGCTAAAGAGCAAACGGGGGGCGCCACAATATTCCACAATGTCTTTCGCTGCACCCATGATGACTGTAGGAATACCAGCAGCCTCTAAATACCGCGCCAATAAACTTTGACTTTGATGGCAAATGGGGCAATTCGGAATTAGCACAGCCACATCAACATAATCCTCACGTAGCTTTTCTAAAATGAGGGGTGCGTCAATCTCCAGAGTATGGCGTTGACTACGATTGGTTGGTAGTCCGTAAAAGTGCTTAGATAGGGATTGAATACGCCCCTTTTGAACAGCCCGTTTTGCCGCGTCTAATGGGAACCAACAATTACTGTCCTGCATATTAGCGTTACGCCTATCAATACCAACATGCGCAATACGCAAGTCTGCATCCACATCAATCGAGCGAGCATAGGGATCGTAAAACTTAGCTGCAGCGTTATAAGGAGCGCCTGGTCCTTGAGGACCTTTGCTGGTATCAAAGGGTACCGCCGTAGTGACTAAACCCAGGATCGACTGATTGAGGGGCTTTTGGGGTTGGATAAAAGGTACATCAATGTAATGCGCCCAAACATAGGGTGTCTCATATCCCAAGCCTAGATAGTAGTTACGGGTTCGCTCAATGTAGCGAACTGGCTGGTCCAATTCAGGCGCAAATTGCAATTCAGAATTCTTGGTCATTAATCCATCCCTGTAAGATATTGCTTATCAAATATTAACTATCAGGAGAATTCATTATGGCTCAATGGCTCAGATTTCAACATCAAGGCAAATCCGGCTTAGGACAAGTTCAAGGCGATCAGATCGCCGTGTATACCGGTGATTTATTTAATCATCCCCAAGCTACTGGCGAGAGCCTAAAGCTATCCGATGTCACTATCGATATCCCATGCACTCCATCCAAAATGGTTGCGATGGTAGATAACTTTCATGCGCTGGTTACCAAACTCGAGCATGCTGTGCCAGCAGAACCCTTATATTTCTTGAAAGGTAATAATTCTTTCTTAGCAGCCAATCAAGTTATTCGCACTCCAAAGTCTTACTCTGGAAAAGTCGTTTATGAAGGCGAACTCGGCATCGTCATCGGCAAAGCCTGCCATGAAGTAGATGAGGCGCAAGCTGCTGCTGCCATTTTTGGCTATACCTGTATTAACGATGTCACAGCCATTGAGATTTTGAATCGTGATCCTGGCTATGCTCAGTGGACGCGCTCCAAGAGCTTCAACACCTTTGGCGTCTTCGGCCCTTACATCACTACCGATGTAGATCCAAGCAAACTCACGATTAAAACGATCTTGAATGAGCAAGAGCGTCAAAACTATCCCGTCGCTGACATGATTTTTCCACCGGCAAAATTAGTTAGCCTGATCTCTCAAGATGTACCACTTCAAGCTGGGGATATCATCGCCTGCGGAACCTCTGTGGGTGTTGGCTCCATGAAACCCGGTAGCAATGTCAGCATCATCATTGATGGGGTTGGACGCTTAGATAATCGCTTCGAATAAGCTATCAAGACTGTTGATCTAAATCCGAAACCTCAAAAATAAAAACCCTCACCATGTTCAGTGGTGAGGGTTTTTTATTACTCGATTACTTTAGATACTCAATCTCAATATTTCTGCAAACTCTTAGTAACCAGAAACTGATGGCAGAGCCAAGCTACCTTTAGAGGCTTGGACATTTTCATCAAGGTACTTTGTTAATGCAAAAACCGTATTGAGGCAAGGCGTTGGTGTTTCGGTAATCTTGCCAAGCTCAATCACGGATCCCAACAAGGCATCAATCTCTAAGCTACGACCAGCCTCCAAGTCTTGCAACATGGATGTTTTATGTTTACCCACTTTTTCAGCGCCAGCAATACGACGCTCAATATCCACACGGAAAGTGACGCCCAACTTCTCAGCAATAGTTTGCGCTTCGGCCATCATGTTGCGAGCCAACTCTTTGGTAAGTGGATATTGGCAGATACCTTCCAATGTTCCATGAGTCAAAGAGCTGATTGGATTAAATGTCATATTGCCCCACAACTTGAGCCAAATCTCAGAACGAATGTCATCCAATATAGGTGATTTAAATCCAGCCGACGACATCATCTCAGACATCTTCTGAATACGTTCAGTCTGCTTGCCATCCAGCTCACCCAATGGGAAGCGATTACCTTCAACGTGACGAATCACACCAGGTGCTTGAGTAAAGGTAGCTGGATACACTACGCAACCAATAATGTTGTTTGGATTGATTGCATTCTTAGCAACACCGCCAGCATCAACCGTTTCAACTGAATGATCTTGATAGTCGCCACCCAACTTCTGGAAGTACCACCAAGGAATTCCGTTTTGCATCGGAATCAAAATGGTTTCTGGCCCCATGATGGCAGCAAGATCTTCGATGATCGGCTCAACCTGGTGCGCCTTTACTGCCAAAATCACCACATCTGGAGTTTCAGCATCGCGAATTTTTTCAACTGCTTTTACCTGCGCCACTAGAGGCTCAGGCTGGTCATCCATAATTAATGCAAGGCCACGCTCTTTAATTGCGGCTAATGTGGCGCCACGCGCAACTACAGTAACGTCATTGCCAGCGCGCGCCAACATAACAGCAAGGTAACCGCCAATAGCGCCCCCTCCACCGATCACACAGATTTTCATAAGAACTCCATAAAGATAAAAAATTTTGAATTAGTGTCATATTAGATGAGAATATTTTGCGGTGCAACAAAATATTGTGCCTAATATTTAAGCAATTTGGGTCAACTTGCGATCAATCTAGCTCTGGGCACTAAACCACCCAAAAGCATGCCGGTGATGCTGGCTAAAAGACCTGCTAACTGAGGGGGGAGAATAGCCTCAGGGGCAAGTACTTCACAGCTAATCCAGACTACAAGTCCGCAAACCACGGATAACAATCCACCTAAGGAATTTGCCTTAGACCAGTACACCCCAAAAGCCAGTGGTACAAAAGCTGCGACCAAAGTGACTTTGTAAGCGTTCTCGACCATCTTAAAAATCGATAAATTAGAGTTAATAGCAAAAAAAGTTACTACTGCTGTAAAACAGAGAACGGTAATGCGCATGACTTTTAGCAAGTCTTGATCGGATAAATGCTTAAAGAAGCCGCGCACAATGTTCTCCGCAAAAGTAACTGATGGCGCAAGCAATGTAGCGCTGGCGCAACTCTTGATAGCTGATAGTAAGGCACCAAAAAACATTACCTGTGCAATCAGTGGCGCGTGATTCAAAATGAGCTTTGGCAAAATCATTTGTGGATCTGTATATAAGTACTGCTTCACTAGATCTGGACTAATGATGGTTGCAGAGTAAGCCAGATAGAGCGGAACAAATGCGAAGACGAAATACAGCACTCCACCTAGCAAAGCGGCTTGCACTGCAATATTCACATTCTTAGAGGATGTAATCCGCTGAAATACATCTTGCTGCGGAATAGAACCTAACATCATCGTGCATAAAGCGGCTGTAAAGCCGAGGATAGAAGCGAGATTCATCTCTGGCCAGAAGTTGGAAAACTGACCAGCAGCAGCTGCATGCTCAAACACTACGCCAACACCGCCAGTTTGAGATGTTATCTCGCCGCCGATATAAAGCATGCCCACCACAATGATGATCATCTGGATGAAGTCGGTAATTGCCACTGACCACATGCCGCCAAAAAGTGTATAAATCAGCACGCTACCAGCGCCAATTAACATGCCGGCCGTTTGTGTGATGCTGCCTTCAGACACAACATTAAAAACAAGTCCTAAGGCTTTAATCTGCGCAGCAACCCACCCCAAATAGGAAACCACAATGCAGAGTGTTACCAAAACCTCTACGGTACGGCCATATTTCTCCCGAAAGAAATCGCCGATGGTGAGCATACGGCGGTTGTAGAGATGACGAGCAAAAAAGAGCCCAACTAAGATCAGGCATAAAGAGGATCCAAAGGGATCAGAAACAATCCCACCAAGCCCCTCCTTTAGAAAGGTGGCCGGGATACCTAAGACCGCCTCGGACCCAAACCAGGTAGCAAAGACTGTAGCGGTAACGATAGGCAAAGGAAGGCTATGCCCTGCTGCAGCAAAGTCAGCTGTGTTTTTGACCCGTAGTGCAGCCCACAGGCCAATACCTACAGATACCACCCAATAGATGATGACAAACCAAATCAACATCGCCCAATCTCTCCTTCAGGAATTTGGTCAAATTATATGGCCTTGTTACTTATGTCATTTAATCAATCGGGGCAAAAATTGGGCGAGCTGGTCTGACATAATTCATGGGTGAATTCCGCCATACACCCAAAAGAGAACCCCAATAGCGATTTAGCCTATCAGAAGGCGATTTTGGGTTCTGTATCACGTACTTTTGCACTCACCATCCCCCTACTACCTCCAGCGATTGAAGTCGTAGTTGGCAATACCTATTTACTATGTCGGATTGTTGACACAATTGAAGATGCGGCTGAACTGAGCCCAACAGAGAAACAGGATTTATCGAGATTATTTTTAGAGGCTGTTCTGGGTAACATTCCGGTAGAGGCATTTGTAAGTCCCTGCCTTGAAGCATTGAAAGACTACTCCAATGTCGATGAGCTTGATTTAATTGCGCACACCCCAACCGTTCTGCGTATTCTCCAATCCTTTCCCGATGCAGACAAGGCAGCAATTAGTCGTTGCGTTTCAATTATGTCTAACGGCATGTCGCACTTCCATGGCCGACAAACCCAGAAGGGATTAAAGGACCTCGCAGAGTTTGAGGAGTACTGCTATGCGGTGGCTGGCGTGGTGGGAGAGCTACTGACAACCATCTTTAGCAACTACTCTTCTGGATTTGCAAAGCAGATTAAAGGGCATGAGCAGCTTGCAATCGATTTTGGCCAGGCCCTACAAATGACCAATATTCTGAAGGACTCACCAGAAGATCATGCCCGTGGAGTTTCTTGGAAACCAGCAGCCATGTCCCAAGTTGCACTTCTTAAAATTGCCTACGAAAAACTACAAGACTCGATGCGCTACATTTTGCTCATTCCGGAAAATGAAGAAGGCATGAGGCGCTTCTGCTTTCTTGCCTTCGGCCTCGCAGTCATGACGCTGGAGAAGATTGCCGCCAGAAGGGAGTTTAGTCATAAGTCTGAAGTGAAACTATCCAGAAATACCGTTTGGATCTTTTATGCATTCACAAAGATTGCGGCTAGCAATAGCCTTCTCATGAAATCATTCTTTTATGTAGCATCTAGTCAACTCAGACAACTATCTTTAAAAACTCCCTAAAGCACACCCTCATGCTTTAAGAGCCAAATTTTGACCTGGCGATAGAAACCCGGGGCATCTTCCTTCATAAATCCCCCAAGACCTTGTGCAGAGATCACTCTATGGCACGGGGTGACCAGAGGGTAAGGATTGGCGCCACAAGCAGTCCCAACTGCACGGGGTCCGCTTTTAATCTCCTGTGCGATCTCACCATAGGTGCTTGTCTTGCCAACTCCAATACCCAGGGTGGCATTCCAGACTTTTTGCTGATGAACTGTTCCAGCTGGCTTTAATGGAACATCAAATAAGAATGCAGCATCTTTGAAATACTGAGCACACTGTTTTGAAAATGCTTTAGCCAAGGCATTTTTGGGAGTGATTAATGTGGCGCCTGGAGGCAGATAATCGATTTTTGAGATCATCAAGCTACCATCTACCAGCTCTGTTTGCACCCCTAGGCGCCCAAAAGGGGCGGGTATCACGCAATACTCAGCAGATGTAGAAATAGTCATGCCGAAGATTCTGACATACATTGCGGAATAAATTCACACAGGATTTCCTTGTAGCTATAGCTAGTGAAGTAGCACTTTGCTATATTGGTTATTCCTTATTCTTTGTAGGCATCACTGATGGACACTTTTTTTGATGATTGGCCCTTTATTGGCCAAGTCGCATTAGTCCTGTTTTTACTCGCACTATCCGGCTTCTTTTCGATGGCCGAAACCAGCATGCTGTCCTCCAATCGTCATCGCCTACGTGCAATGGCTCATGGTGGCAATGCTGGAGCCGCACTCGCTGAAAAATTATTAAAGCGGATTGATTCCCTGCTTTCAGTGCTACTGATCTCCAACAATCTCATCAACACCATTCTCCCAATTTTAGTTACTGGCATCGCCTTACATATTTTTGGCGATAGCGGTCTGGTATTGTCAATTGCTACATTAGTTGTTGCACTGCTCATCATTATTTTTAGCGAGATCACGCCGAAAGTGATTGGCGCAGCCTTCCCAGAAAAAATTGCTAGCAATGTGGGTTGGTTCATTCTTCCCCTCACGTTCATTCTTAAACCCCTACTGTGGTTCATTAATAGCTTTGTATCGGGCTTGATGAAGGTCTCTGGATTGCAAACTTCAACTGATGCTAGGGTAATGAGTAAAGAAGAATTGCGTAGCCTAGTTCTAGAATCGAATCGCTTTGTTTCTGCCCATCATCGCAATATTCTGCTCAACCTTTTTAATCTTGAAAATATCTTGGTCGATGATGTGATGACGCCCCGCTCCAAGATTGAAGTATTAGATCTTTCTCGTCCAATTGATGAAGTGATTGAGCAACTGGAGACTTGCTATCACAACAAGTTGCCAGTATGCGATGGCGACTCTGAGCGCATCGTGGGTATTCTGTCTGTAAAAAAAGCACTTTCATTGCTAGGTAATGCAGAGCTTCACCATGAAGACTTCAGATCCTTGCTAAATGAGCCTTACTTCATTCCCAGCGGGACGCCTGTTCTGCAGCAGATGCAATTTTTCCAGGACAACCAACAGCGCTTGAGTTTAGTAGTGAACGAGTACGGCGAGGTACTTGGCCTGGTCACTTTTGAAGACATTGTTGAAGAACTCATCGGCGAGTTCACCACTTCATTCTCGAATCTGTCCAATGACCCTCATTGGTTAGCCGATGGGACATATCTTGCTAGCGGTAGCGCATCATTGCGAGATTTGAACCGACTTCTGAACTTAGACCTCCCGCTCGACGGACCGCGCACCCTAAATGGCCTGATCTTAGAAAAGCTTGAAGCGATTCCTGATTACGATGTCAGCATTCGGATTGCTGGCGTAGTGATGGAGATTGTTCAGTTTGATGAGCACGGGGTGAAAACAGTCAAGCTATACCAACCTCTTGTTCAGACCAATCAAGATTGAGTAAGTCACTACATGACTCTCACATTATCCGGACCTGGCATGAGATCGCTGTTGATGCATTAAATAATCGGGCAACGGATATTCATATTGAGGCGAGATCTCAAGAAACGATAGTTCGCACGAGAGTAGATGGTCGCCTCACTCTACAAAATCAATACCCTATTGATTTACATGAGCGATTAATTACGCGCATCAAAATATTAGCGCGCCTTGATATTGCAGAAAAGCGTTTACCTCAAGATGGACGCCTTGTGATTGGCTATGACTTTAGTCATCCCAATATTGATTGCCGAGTATCCATTCTGCCTACCTTGCATGGTGAGAAAGCTGTGGTTCGTATCTTGCCTAGCCGCCTAGAGGAGTTGGCACTAGATCAGATTGGCTTACTGCCAGAGCAACTTGCAATAGTCCGAGATGCTATTGGCCAAACCAATGGACTAATTCTGGTAACAGGTCCTACTGGAAGCGGGAAGACGCGCACCTTATATAGCTGCTTAAGCGCCCTGAACCAAGTACAGCGGAATATTTGCTCTGTTGAGGATCCTATTGAAATCCGACTTCCTGGCGTCAATCAAGTGGCTTACCACCCAAAAGCAGGCTTGGACTTTCCAACCATTATTCGCGCTCTTCTGCGCCAAGATCCAGATGTCATCATGATTGGTGAAATACGGGACTCTGCCAGCGCACAGCTTGCTATTCAGGCTGCGCAAACCGGGCACTTAGTGCTCAGCACGCTTCATACTCGTAACGCCATTGGTGCTTTAACAAGACTTAAAAGCCTCGGTATAGATCAAGAATCAATTGAATCCTGCCTTCGCTGTGTCAGCTCTCAAAGATTAATTCAAAAGCGCTGCAAGCAGTGCAATTCAATTCCACAAAAGTCACCCTGCAATCTTTGTAAGGGATCGGGCTATTTTGGTCGCATTGGTGTCCATGAGGTTTTGGGGGCCAAACAGTTATTTCAATCTATTGAAGCTCTCGATATCCATTCAGCAGGAATGCAGTTACTGAAGTCCGGTTTAATAGATCAGATCTCACTAGATTCCGAACTTGGTACATGGCATTAGTCCCGATGCTACTAAACAAAAAACTCAGTCAGTCTGAGCAGCTATATTTTGCCCA
Organism: Polynucleobacter asymbioticus; assembly: GCF_018687575.1. Lineage (NCBI taxonomy): Bacteria > Pseudomonadati > Pseudomonadota > Betaproteobacteria > Burkholderiales > Burkholderiaceae > Polynucleobacter > Polynucleobacter asymbioticus. Next base: position 168,149 of record NZ_CP061297.1, on the reverse strand, counting down.
ACAAATGTTGGCGCTCATTCAGGCTGGACTTCCCTTACTGAATGCCATACAGCTATTAATTCATTCCGCACCAAAGTCCTGGCAGACTTGGTTAGCAGACGTTCATACACTGCTTCAGAAAGGCAATAGCTTTTCTTTTTGCTTGAGCTCACTAGACGGTAAATTTTCGCCAGAGTTTTCAAACCTCATCAGAGTTAGCGAAAGAACGGGTGATCTTAGCTTGGCACTACGCACTATCTCACAGCAATTAGAAGCCCGGATTGAACTGAGAAGAAAAGTGCAGCAGTCACTGACTTATCCTATGGTTACTTTAGCCACCTCCTTCCTATTAGTGCTAGTGATGATGATTTGGGTTGTGCCTGTATTTAAAGAAGTCTTCGGTCACTTTCAGGCTGAGCTACCGGTACCAACCAGAATTCTCATCTCCATCTCGAGTGGCATCCAAGCTTACTTTCTAGAAATATTACTCGGCACGCTCGTAATAGCCGCAGGCTTTGTATGCGCCTGGATCAAATCTAGCTCACTTCAAAAATATTGTGACGCTCTCTTATTGCGAACACCCTTGTTCGGCAATCTCTTTAGACTGGCAACACTGAGTCATTGGTGTCGAACCTTAGGGCATTTACTGGAAACTGGCTTACCACTTCCAGACGCCCTGAGAGTCACTGCGCAATCTTCAAATCACTGGGTGAGTCACGACTTTAGTGCTGAGATATTTAAACACCTCACTCGTGGCTGGCCACTAGGGGAATCACTCAAAAGGGCAGATCCTAAGTCACGACTGCTTGATGTGGAGACATTGCTACTACTGAATATCGGTGCCGAAAGTGGCGCATTAGCTGAGATGCTTAATAAACGTGCCGCTTCACTGGGAGCACAGTTGAGTGGCAAACTCAATACACTTAGTCAAAGTTTGGAGCCAGCACTCATTCTTTTTGTTGGCGCCATTATTGGTAGCTTGGTCATCATCTTATATCTACCCATTTTTAATTTAGGACAAATCGTATAGTGGATCAGGCAGCAAGCATCTGGATAATCAAATCTCTCTTGATGCTGGCTTTACTTTACTTAGCTTATATTGATTGGAGGACGTTTCGCTTACCCAATGCAATTACATTCCCGCTGATTTTTTTGGGGATTGCTTTTAACGCAGCTTCAGATCTGCGACTTACCAGCCCAAGTTCTGCATGCGTCGGGGCATGCCTAGGCTATGCATCGATTTGGGTGCTCAATACCGGCTATCGCCTCCTTAAAAACCGCAATGGCATTGGCATGGGTGATGCCAAGCTCTTGGCAGCTTTGGGAGCCTGGTTAGGCTGGGGCACTCTCCCCAGCATCCTGCTCATTGCCTCCACCACAGGAATTGTCGGCGGCATCATTTGGCTTCAATGGCGGGGGCACCAGCTTCAACAAGCCTTCCCTTTTGGACCCTTTTTGGCTATTGCTGGCATCATTGAGCTGTTATGGCCTCAACTCATTCCAACCTGGATCCTACCCAAGCTGATCTAAAAGCCTTAAAGGGAGAAATTCCTTTGATTGGCTTAACTGGTGGCATTGGGTCGGGCAAGACTGCGGTAAGCAACTTACTGGCTGGACTTGGAGCCGGGATCATTGATACCGATTTGATTTCTCATCAAATCACCGCCCCTGGCGGAAATGCTATCCCGCTGATTGCTAAAGAATTTGGGGATGACTTTATCAACCCTGAAGGTGCGCTGAATCGAGCCAAAATGCGGAGCATAGTTTTTGCAGACCCAAATGCTCGCCAAGCTTTGGAGACAATAACCCACCCCTTGATTCAGCAAGAAACCGTCAAACAAGCCTTTGGGTTAGCTAAGTCTGGAGTGCCTTACCTTGTTTTTGTAGTCCCCTTACTCATTGAGTCTGGATCTTGGATAAAGCTCATCGACTATCTCGTGGTCGTGGATTGTGCGGAAGATACCCAAATTCAGAGAGTGATGCACCGCAACAATATGACCCGCCTAGACGTAGAGAATATTCTCAAAGCACAAACAAGCCGCAAGGCTCGTTTAGAGCTAGCTAACGCCGTTATTGAAAATCAGGGTAGTCTGGATGAGCTCAAATCAAAGGTTTTGAGTCTGCACCAACAATTGCTCAAAATTTAATAAGAACGCCTAAGTTCGTCATAGAATATAGGCTTGTGATTGTCTACGAATACCCCTTCAATGAATTAGTTCGAAGCATGCTTCGGCTGGAGTATTTGTTCGCCCGCTTCAATCACTTCCTTCGATCAGATGATCCCGAGCTTCACCACAATGCAATTGCGATGTTATTTGACCTCGGTGATATTGGTTCACGAGGTGACATCAAATCATTACTACTCAAAGAATTCGAGCGTCAAAAATACGCATTGAATGGTTTAAAGTCTTCTCAAAAAGTTGATCAAGCAGCGCTCACACAAACTCTCTCTGAAATTGATAAAGCTGCACTGAACATTAATCAGTCGATGGGGAAGCCAAATTCTGCAATTACTGAGAGTGAGTGGCTCAATGCTATTCGTACTCGATTAAATATTCCAGGCGGAACAAGCCCGATTGATTTACCGAGCTACCATGCTTGGAAAAATACCTCTTCGACTCAGCGCCGAGAGTTGTTAGAAAAATACATTGCTCCGCTTTTGCCATGGCATGAAGCTTGTCAAATTTTCTTGAGATTACTTCGTCAATCTGGCGAAGCTAAGGATGTTGTTGCACATCAAGGCTCTTATCAACAAGCGCCATCAGGCAAGGTATATCAATTGATGCGGATTGCTGTAGAAGATGACAGCCTCTTTTCTGAAATCAGTGCGAATAAATATCTACTCTCCATTCGCTTCTTGAAGATTGATCAAGATAAAAAGCCGCAGATCATGAATGCGGACGTGCCTTTTAGGCTTACCCTCTGCCAGCTCTAAGGCTTTAGTAGCTTCAGCTTTTCAAGCATTGGCCACGCAGCTGGCAATAAAGGTTCAACCGTTGGGGGCGCATCTCCGAGTAGTTGCCAAGATAGCGCCTGACTCTCGCAGCCTTTAGGTGTGCCAGTCCATTTTCGAATAATGCTGACATGCAAACGGACATAAGCATGTGGATAGTCATGCTCCAAGACGACCAACTCTTCGCTGGACTCAATATCAATTCCGAGCTCTTCCTGTAATTCACGCTTGAGTGCGGCAAATACTGATTCGCCGGCTTCAATCTTACCTCCCGGCACCTCCCAGTAACCGGCATAAGGCTTTCCCTCGGGGCGCTGACCTAGAAGATAGCGTCCTTCTGCATCGAGAAGAATGCCGGCAGCAACTTCTGTTACGGGGCGATTAGAGTCACTCATGCGTCTTTAACAATTAAGCAGTATGTGAACCCGCCCAGTGCTTAGCAAACTGCCAAGCCACGCGACCAGAACGTGAGCCACGTTCCAGAGCCCAAACCAATGCCTCAGCTCTAGCACCTTCAATCTGTACATCGCTCAAACCAAAATGACGCAACCAGTGAGCAACAATTTCGAGATACTCATCTTGTTTTGGCGGATAGAAAGAAAGCCATAATCCAAAACGCTCTGAGAGGGAAATTTTTTCCTCAACCACTTCGCCCGGATGAATTTCACCATCATCACCATGCACATATCCCTCGTTGTCCTTCATATATTCAGGCAAGAGGTGGCGTCGATTGGAGGTGGCGTAAATCAAAATATTGTCCACTTGAGCTGATACAGAGCCATCCAAAGCAGACTTCATAGCTTTATAGCCAGATTCGCCATCCTCAAATGAGAGGTCATCACAAAAAACAATAAAACGCTCTGGACGATCAGCTAACAAATCAGTGATATCAGCCAAGTCAGCTAAGTGCTCTTTTTCAACTTCAACTAAGCGCAATCCCTGGCTAGCAAACTCATGCAAGCTTGCTTTAATGAGCGATGACTTGCCTGTACCGCGTGCGCCAGTTAATAAAATATTATTAGCAGGCTTTTTTTGAATGAAGTTCTTCGTGTTGTCACGAATTGCATCGCGTTGACGATCGATATTTTTTAGGTCTTCAAAAGTAATATCTGCAACATGTTTTACGGGCTGTAAAAATCCAATACTTCCAAAGATACTATCCCGACGACGCCATCTAAAAGCAGTTGAAGATTTCCACTGCTCTTCGGTCAAGGCTTTAGGTAAAAATGTTTCAAGATGACTTAAGAGCTGCTCTAGTTTTTCATTCATTTCACAAATTCCTATGAGCGATAATCAGCATTAATGGAAACGTAGTCATGCGATAAGTCACAGGTCCACATCGTCTGCTGCGCTGACCCCCGCCCCAAATCAATCTTGATGGTGATTTCTGAAGCCTTCATCACCCTTTGACCATCAGCCTCTTGGTAATCCGGGTGACGGCCACCATTTTTGGCAACCCATACATCTCCGAGCCACATTTGCACTTGATTGACATCTAGGTCAGCAATACCAGCATAGCCAATCGCTGCCAGGATGCGCCCTAAATTGGGATCACTGGCAAAGAAAGCGGTTTTAACTAAAGGTGAGTGGGCGATTGCCTCTGCTACTAAGCGGCACTCATCTTCTGTCTTGCCACCCTGCACATCAATCGTAATAAATTTAGTAGCGCCCTCACCATCTCTTACGATCATTTGAGCGAGCTTACGGGCAAGATCAATTAATGCAGTTCGAACCAAACCATAACTAGCATCGGTAGTTGATTGAATTTTTACCGATGACTGGCCGGTTGCCATAATGATGAATGAGTCATTCGTTGAGGTATCCCCATCGATCGTAATAGCATTAAACGAAAGATCAGCAATCTCACGCGTCAGAGAGGAAAGAAGTCCTGGTGCAAATCCAGCATCAGTCGCAATGAATCCCAACATGGTCGCCATATTCGGATGAATCATGCCCGCGCCCTTACAAATACCGGTGATAGTCACCAGTCCGGAAGGGGTATCTACAGCAATAGATGCAGCTTTAGGTTGTGTATCGGTTGTCATGATAGCCTCTGCAGCATCAAGCCAATGATCCTCAGCCAGGTTTGCAACTGCATTAGGTAATCCAGAAACTAATCTATCAATTGGCAGGGGCTCCAGAATCACGCCAGTTGAAAATGGCAAAACTTGCTCTGGATTGAGTTTGAGTTCTTTTGCTAACTCAGCACAAGTTACTAAAGCATCTTGCATGCCTCGCTCACCAGTTCCTGCATTGGCATTACCAGTATTCACTACCAGTGCACGAATCTCACCCTTGGCACCATTCAGAGCTAAATGCTCCTTACAAACCTGAACTGGCGCAGCGCAGAATCGGTTTAAAGTAAAAACGCCGGCAACCTGGGAGCCGGGCATCAAAGTCATCACCAATAAATCTTTGCGATTAGCTTTCTTAATTCCAGCTTCAGCGATGCCCATCTGAAAACCTTGAACAGGCTTGAGTTGGTCTTTTTGGGGGAGCGGTAGATTAACTGTCATGATCTGACAATTGTAGATGAGGCATTAGAGAGCTGCCGAGTCTGGCAGCTCTGTTCAAATCCCAGTCAATTTAAGTTAATGCGCCGCAGCAGTTCTTGTACTTCTTACCACTACCGCAGGTGCAAGGATCATTGCGGCCTACTTTAGGGCCAGAGCGCATGGGTGCAGGTGCAATTTCAATTGCCGCACCACGGTCGCCGGTCGAACCAGCTACCTCAAGGTCTGCATCAGCGTGCTGATATTGCACACCTGAGAGTTTCGCTAAATCTTCATTCATTGACTCAGAAGCTTCATCTAACTCACTAGCGCTACGAATTTGTACTGTCATGATGCTTTTCACAACATCATTCTTAATGACATTCAGCAGCTCACCATATAACTCAAACGCTTCACGACGATATTCTTGTTTTGGATCTTTCTGAGCATAGCCACGCAAATGAATGCCTTGACGTAAATGATCCAAAGCGGCCAAATGTTCGCGCCAATGGGTATCTAAGCTGTAAAGCAAAACAGAGCGCTCAAATCCAGCAAAAGACGCGCGTCCAGAAAGCTCTACTTTTGCATCGTAAGTTTCTTTTGCTGCCGCTAGAACGCGATCAACGATTTGCTCGTCATCCATGGATTCAGCATTTTCAACCCAATTTTTGAGGTCAACCGTTAAACCCCAATCGCTGGCTAATACATTCTCTAGACCAAGCAAATCCCATTGCTCTTCCATCGACTCTAAAGGAATATATAGGGCGCAAATGCTACGCAAGACATCTTCACGCAAATTCGCAATTAAATCGCCAACATCAGCGCTTTCTAGAACCTCATTTCTGAGACGGTAAGTTTCTTTGCGCTGATCATTAGCAACGTCGTCATAATCCAAGAGTTGCTTACGAATATCAAAGTTACGACCTTCAACCTTACGCTGAGCAGACTCAATAGAACGGGTCACCATGCCCGCCTCAATCGGCTCGCCATCAGGCATCTTCAAACGATCCATCACAGCACGTAGACGATCTCCAGCAAAAATACGCAGGAGTGAATCATCTAGAGAAAGATAAAAACGGGAAGAACCAGGATCACCCTGGCGGCCAGCACGTCCACGCAGCTGATTATCAATACGGCGACTTTCGTGACGCTCTGTACCAATAATATGTAAACCACCGGAGGCTAAGACTTGATCATGCAAGCTTTGCCATTCATCTTGCAAAGTTTTAATCTTGGCAGCTTTTTCTACATCAGATAAACCAGCATCTGCTTCAATTAATGAAGACTGTTTGCCAACGTTACCGCCTAAAACAATGTCTGTTCCACGACCGGCCATATTGGTAGCAATGGTGATCATCTTTGGTCTACCAGCTTGAGCAATGATCTCTGCTTCGCGAGCATGCTGCTTTGCATTCAATACCTGATGCGCTAACTGACGCTTGTCTAACAGGCCCGCAATTAATTCTGAGTTCTCAATTGAAGTTGTACCAACTAGTACGGGTTGGCCACGCTGATAGCAATCCTCAATGTCTTTGATAACCGCATCGTAACGCTCACGAGATGTCTTATAGATTTGATCTTGACGATCTTTTCTTTGACTGATTCGATTTGGTGGGATCACTACCGTTTCAAGGTTATAAATCTCCTTGAACTCATATGCTTCAGTATCAGCAGTACCAGTCATACCAGCCAACTTACCGTACATACGGAAGTAGTTCTGGAAGGTAATAGTGGCCAAGGTCTGATTCTCATTCTGAATCTGCACACCCTCTTTGGCTTCCACAGCTTGATGCAAGCCATCAGACCAGCGACGACCCTGCATTAAGCGACCCGTGAACTCATCAACAATAATGACTTCACCATTCTGAACAACATACTGTTGATCACGGTTATACAAAGTATGAGCACGTAATGCCGCATACACGTGATGCATCAGAGTAATATTTTGCGGAGCATATAAAGAGTCGCCATCATTGAGGGCGCCAAGCTCAACCAAAACTGTCTCAGCCTTATCGTGGCCACGCTCTGTTAAGTAGACTTGTTGCGTCTTTTCATCTACCCAGTAATCGCCTGACTTTTCAACACCAGTGCCATCTGCTTTTTCTTCGCCAATTTGGCGCTCCAAGTAAGCAGGCAATGCATTGATCTTGATATACAAATCGGTGTGATCTTCCGCCTGACCAGAAATGATCAATGGGGTGCGTGCCTCATCAATCAAAATAGAGTCAACCTCGTCAACAATCGCATAAGCTAGGCCACGTTGAACACGCTGACCCAAGTCTTGAACCATGTTGTCACGGAGATAGTCAAAACCAAACTCATTATTGGTACCGTAGGTGATATCAGCCGCATAAGCTTCTTGCTTAGTCGTGTGATCCATCTGCGATAGATTCACGCCCACCGTCATACCTAAGAAGTTGTAGAGCGTTGACATCCATTCAGCATCACGCTGAGCTAAGTAATCGTTGACCGTAATAACGTGGACACCCTTACCGGTCAGGGCATTTAAATACACAGGAAGCGTGGCGGTTAAGGTCTTACCTTCACCAGTTCCCATTTCAGCAATCTTGCCTTGATGTAATGCAAGGCCACCCATCATCTGCGCATCAAAATGGCGCATCTTCATCACTCGCGTGCTCGCCTCACGAACTACTGCAAAAGCCTCTGGAGCAATATCATCTAATGACTCACCAGCAGCCAAACGCGACTTGAACTCAGCAGTTTTCGCTTGCAGGGAAGCATCATCCAAAGCTTGCATGCCAGGCTCGAAAGCACCAACTTTTGCAACTACTTTGCGATACTGTTTTAAGAGGCGGTCGTTACGACTGCCGACCAGGGTTTTAAGAAGACCGATTACCATGGGATATTGAAGTAAATTAAGACCTTGAGTTTATCACCCACACCCTCTTTTTATATGAACTTTGCCCCTAAACCTGTCCGTACGAAAGCCGCCCATGAGTGGTTGGAGTATTTGCGTGACTCAGAGGGCTTGGGTGGAATTTTGGCTAAAACAGAAGATCTAGCCAAACTCAAAATTGCCTTGAAAGCTGCCCTATTTGAGTTGGATTTGGATAACTTGGCACCCAAAATTGAGGCTGGATGGCGTTCTGGTAGTCAAAATGAACTGTTTTTATTGGTTAATGGGGCAAGTATCGCTACCCGCCTTCAACAAATTTTACCCAGCCTAATCAATGAGTTAGCAAAAAAAGGGGTGGTCTGCACTAGTATTAAGGTGCGCCTCAAGCCAGCACCACCCTCTTGGGAAATTCAGCCTCGAGAGGGGCGGCAGGCTAGCCAAAAGCCAACAGGCTTTAATGCAGTAGCAAGGACTTCTTGGGAATCTTTACTCGAGAAATTGGCGCCAGATTCTGATCTGCGCAAGGCGGTTGAACGCCTGCTTCAAAGTAAGCCCAAATAAACCTAGAAAAAGAGGGGTTGACTCTCTTTGGAATAGGCCGCGGGAGCTTTATTTTCTGGAAAGCTACTGATTTCGTAAGAATTCGGGTCTTCTAAAAGCTTACGCAAGAGCGCGTTATTGAGGGCGTGTCCTGATTTTTCAGCTACATAAGAGCCTACGATGGGGTGCCCAACTAAATAGAGGTCGCCAATGGCATCCAGGATTTTATGACGAACAAACTCATCCTCATAACGTAACTCTTCGTTATTCAGGATACGATGCTCATCGAGAACGATCGCGTTATCCAAACTTCCACCACGCGCCAATCCCATTTCTCGCAATGCCTCAACTTCATGAGCAAAACCAAAAGTTCGAGCACGCCCAATCTCACTTCGATATGCGTGTTCTGCAAAGTCCACCACAAAGCGCTGACCAGTCTTATCTACTGCAGGGTGCTTAAAGTCGATTGTGAAATCCAACTTAAACCCAAAGAATGGCTCAAGGCGCGCGAGCTTGTCGCCTTCCTTAACCTCTACAGATTTTTTAATTACTACAAACTGTCTTGCAGCCTCTTGCTCAGCGATACCAGCTGACTCCATTAAGAACAAGAATGAAGCTGCACTGCCATCCATGATGGGCACTTCCTCACCATCAAGCTCAATCAATAAATTATCTAGCCCTAGGCCTGCACACGCTGAAAGCAAATGCTCCACTGTAGAAACGCGTACCCCATCTTTTTGAATGACTGAGGCCAAGCGGGTATCGCAAACCGCCAGAGCAGTAGCCGGCACAACCGATTGCTCTGGAGTATCTACACGCACAAACAAGATTCCTGAATTGATCGGCGCAGGCTTAATAGACAAAGTCACCTTGCGCCCAGAGTGTAAGCCAATCCCTACGGTTTTAATCGGAGTAGCGATTGTGCGTTGCTTCATCATAGTTTTATATAAATTCAGGAATAGTTTCTTAAAGCTTCTTCAGAATTGAAGCGGCATCGCTCACTTCAAACTTACCTGGTGCTTCACGATCCAAAGTTGTCACTACACCATCTTCAACAATCATGGCATAGCGATCTGAACGAACACCCAAGCCACGAGCAGTCAAATCCAACTCAAGGCCAAGTTTCTTGGTGAACTCAGCACTACCATCACCTAACATGCGAATCTTTTTACCAACTTTTTGATCTCGGCCCCAGGCACCCATCACAAATGGGTCGTTTACTGAGATACACCAAATTTCATCCACACCTTTTGCCTTGATTGCATCAAAGTGCTCAACATAACTAGGAACATGCTTTGCTGAACAAGTCGGTGTAAATGCGCCAGGTAATGCAAAGATCACTATCTTTTTACCAGCAGTGAGTTTTTCAACTTCGAATGCATTTGGGCCAATAGCGCAACCTTCGCTGGCCTCATCTAAAAACTCATAAAGAGTAGCGTTTGGTAATTTTTGTCCGACTGCGATCATAAAGTCTCCAATGAAATAGTTGTCATGAGTATGCCAACGCTAGCGCGGGATTCGTCGTCCGGAGGGGCGCCGCGCTGGCATTCTGCACAATCTATTGTATTGAGCAGTGGTTTAGTCTGCTTGCTTACGTAAAAAAGCTGGGATTTCGTAGTAATCAGCCCCTTTATCCAACATGGTTTTAGCCTGTGGCGAGCTATCAGCACCTAATGTAGGAGCTGGTGTAGCCTCACGTGAACTACGGAATACCCGTGGCAAATCATATTGACTGTAATCAACACCGCTAGTGGCTGGTTGAGCGGCCATTGAAGGCGCACTACCTGCACCCGTCATTGCCAAACCAGCGCTAGTGCTCAAAGCTGAATCAAGACTTACTTTGCTCATTGCTGCTGAAGCACTTGCTGGAGCAAAGCTATTTAAGTCAGCCATTGTTGGCATTGCATCATGCGTACCTGTAGCCTGTCTCCAAACTACTTCTGGTTGATGATGTTGACGTGCTTGCGGATTATTCAAACCAGTCGCTACAACTGTTACACGTAATGCATCACCTAAGCTCTCGTCGTACACAGTACCAAAGATCACAGTAGCGTCATCTGCGGCATAGCCACGAATCGCTGCCATCACTTCACGAGTCTCAGACAACTTCAATGAACGGCTAGCTGTGATGTTGACCAATACGCCACGCGCACCAGATAAATCAACGCCTTCGAGCAACGGTGAAGCAACCGCGGCTTCAGCAGCTAAGCGAGCACGATCCATACCAGAAACTGTTGCAGTTCCCATCATCGCCTTGCCTTGTTCGCCCATCACAGTTTTCACATCTTCAAAGTCGACGTTAATCAAACCTTGTACGTTAATGATTTCTGCAATACCTGAAACAGCGTTATGAAGAACATCATCAGCACATGCGAATGCCTTATCAAACTCAGCATCTTCACCCATTACTTCAAAAAGTTTCTCATTGAGAACCACGATCAATGAATCTACATATGACTCAAGCTCAGCTGCGCCATTTTCCGCAACCTTAAGGCGCTTTACACCTTCAAAGTCAAATGGCTTGCTGATAACACCGACGGTCAAGATACCCATCTCTTTGGCAACTTGAGCAACGATTGGTGCTGCACCAGTACCAGTACCACCACCCATACCAGCAGTAATGAATACCATATGCGCACCCTGCAATGTATCTGCAATACGTGCGCGTGCTTCTTCAGCAGAAGCTGCGCCGATTTCAGGTTTTGCACCAGCACCGAGTCCGCTAGAGCCTAGTTGCAAATTCACAGATGCCTCAGAACGCTGTAAAGCGCCAGCATCGGTGTTCATGCAAATAAACTCTACGCCGTTAACACCGCGACGAATCATGTGCTGAACTGCATTACCGCCTGCACCACCAACTCCAACCACTTTAATGATGGTTTTGCCGGCTGTTTCTTGATCTAACATTTCAAATTCCATATACCCTCCTAGGTAATAAGTACTACATTGACGACGACGAAAAACTTAAAAATTTCCTGCGAACCATTCCTTCATGCGCGAAATCACACTTTGCAACGCGCCTGACTGCGAAACTCGACGGCCACGCAATAACTGTGCCTGACCTTCCATTAATAAACCGATGCTGGTAGCGAAACGTGGGCTACGTAAAACTTCATGCAGGTGGCCACGGTACTCAGGCGTACCGATACGCGCTGGACGTAAGAACACTTGTTCAGCAAGCTCAACCATGCCTGGCATCAACGATGTTCCACCGGTCAGTACGATTCCTGAAGACACCATATCTTCGTAACCAGAATCACGTACAACGCCACGAACTAATGTGAATAGCTCTTCAACGCGTGGCTCAATCACAGCAGCTAAGGCTTGTTTTGACATTGGTCGTGGCTCACGATCACCAACACCTGGGACATCAATCATGGTGGTTGGATCCGCCATATCTTGACGAGCAATACCGTATTGAATTTTTAAATCTTCCGCATCAATCGTTGGCGTACGTAATGCCATTGCAATGTCATTAGTAATTTGATCGCCTGCAATCGGAATCACAGCAGTATGTCGAATGGAGCCCTGGCAATAGATAGCAATGTCGGTGGTGCCGCCACCAATATCCACCAAGACAACGCCCAATTCTTTTTCATCCTCAGTTAGAACCGCCAAACTGGACGCAAGAGGCTGCAAAATTAAATCGTTGACCTCTAGACCGCAACGGCGAACGCACTTCACAATATTCTGCGCAGCACTCACAGCACCAGTAACGATATGGACTTTGACTTCTAGGCGCAAACCGCTCATGCCAATTGGTTCGCGGACATCTTCTTGTCCATCAATAATGAATTCTTGAACGAGAATGTGGAGGATTTGCTGATCAGTTGGAATATTGATTGCTTTAGCAGTTTCTAGAACACGCTCAACATCACCAGCACTGACTTCTTTATCGCGAATGGCCACCATACCGCTGGAGTTAAAACTCACAATGTGATTTCCAGCGATACCAGTAAAGACTTGGACGATCTGGCGATCTGCCATGACCTCAGCTTCCTCAAGCGCTTTTTGAATGGATTGGACAGTAGCCTCAATATTGACAACTACACCCTTCTTCAAACCCTTGGATGCAGTTTGGCCAACGCCAACGACATTAAATTGGCCATCTGGCGCCAATTCAGCAACCAAAGCAACCACCTTGGAGGTTCCAATATCCAATCCGACCAATAAATCGCGGTTGTCTTTACTCATTCTCATTCCTCATTGCTTCTGCTCACTTTTTTTGCTGTCTGCTTCATTCTTTTTCAAACTTGCCGAAGCAAGATGCACTGCAAAACCATTTGCATAGCGCAAATCAATTGCATCTACGCGATTAGCCCATCTCTCTTGAACCTGCGGCCAATACTTAAATAGTCGCGCCACACGATCTTCAGTTAGTGTTTTGTCTGAGTTCTCTTCATCCCTACCGAACTCCACTTTCATGCCGTTAGATAACTTGACATGCCAGGCATAGCGCTCGGAAAGGGTTAAGCTTTTTACTTCTGCGTTCCAAGGCTTAAACCAGGTATTTGCTTTTTCATATAGGCGCAGTACTTCTTTGCTTGAATCTTCTGGGCCTGAGAAATCAATTAACTGAATTCCATCCCCCACATCAGAAATACGACCAGCAAATAGCTCACCATGGTTATTCATTAAGGTGTGACTATCAGCCCCACCCCAAGTACCAAATGGCTTTTGTTCTTCAATACTCACAATCAATCCATTAGGCCAAACTCTGCGAACATTGGCGTGACGCACCCAAGGCATGGACTCGAAACCACGCTTCACATCCTCTAATCTCACGCTGAAAAAATTTCCCTGAACAGTCTCCAAAACCTGTTGCTTCACTACGGGTTTATTAATATGCTTAAGTGTTTGTCCAGCCACTGGCTCAATGACAATTTGACGCAAAGCAAAGACAGGACGCTGACTTAGCCAAACCAAAATTCCAATACAAACCATCACTGCGAAACAGCGCATTAAGAAACGACTTAGCTTTTGCATCCGCTCTGGATGATTCCAAAGTGGAGATGCCAATGAAGTAAATACTTCACCGAAGCCGTTTATGAAGGCGCCTATCCGACTCATGCTCGCGCAGCCCCTTTGATGTTCAAAGTTTGGCTAATCACCCAAAGAACTAGTTCGGCATATTCAACACCAGCAGCTTTTGCAGCCATTGGAACTAAAGAGTGTGAAGTCATGCCTGGTGATGTATTCATCTCCAAAAGATATGGTTTGCCAGTTTTTTGATCGAGCATCACATCAGCACGACCCCAGGTCCTGCAGCCGAGAGCACGATAGGCAGCTAAAGCTAATTCTTGAACTGCCTTATTGACTTCTGGCGCTAAGCCAGTTGGACATAAGTATTGCGTCTCATCTGAGAAGTACTTATTGTGGAAATCATAATTAGCTTCAGGCGGAATAATTTTGATTACAGGCAAAGCCTCAGCATCCGCCCCGAATCCCACTAACGGGCAAGTCAACTCGTCACCAACAATGCAAGTCTCTGCAATCACCTTTTTATCCATTCCAGCAGCCAACCGATAGGCAGCAGGTAATTCATCGACGGATTTCACTTTCGTTAAGCCTAGCGAAGAACCTTCGTGTGCAGGCTTGACAATTAATGGCAAACCCAAGTGCTGCACAACTGCATTCCAATCGCTATCGGCTTTCAACTCCTGAAACTCTGGTGTTGAAAGACCGCTACTAAGCCACACAAGCTTGGTTGCAATTTTATCGATCGCTAATGCGGACGCCAATACACCGCTACCGGTATAGGGCAAACCTAAGAGATCAAGCAAACCTTGGATCGTACCGTCCTCTCCATAGCGCCCATGCAAGGAGATAAATACACGGTCAAATTTTTCTTTTGCTATTTCGGTTGGGCAACGCAGACCTGGATCGAATGGATGGGCATCAACACCTTTAGAAAGCAGTGCCTCTAATACGCCATTACCTGACATCAAAGAAATCTCACGCTCACCAGAACGACCGCCAAACAATACACCGACCCGACCAAGAGATTTAACATCTAGATTTGCGAGCTCCTGCTTCACGCGCTCACCCCAAGAAAGCAATTGTTGATTTTGCTTAGACATGTTTTGTCTCCGCTAATACATGAGGCAAGCCAGAGATAGAGCCTGCACCCATCGTGATTAAGACATCGCCATCACGCAATAAGGTAGAGAGTTTTTCAGGCATGTCGGCAACACTCGGAGCAAAGGCTACGGCTGAGCTGTCTAAGGAGCCGTTCAAAGCCTTATCAGTTGTCAGCGCTGCTTTCATAAGGCTTTGACCATCAGCACCTGGAATCTTGGCCTCGCCAGCTGGGTACACTTCTGTAAGTACAAGTGCATCAAAGTTTTTGAGTACCTGTACAAATTCACCGAAGCAATCACGCGTTCTTGTAAAACGATGGGGCTGGAACGCTAATACCAATCGACGGTCTGGATAAGCACCACGAGCTGCGGATAACGTCGCCGCCATTTCAACGGGATGGTGACCGTAATCATCTATTAAAGTAAAGCTTCCACCAGCTGCCAAAGGAATTTCTCCATACCTTTGGAAACGGCGGCCAACACCACTAAATTCAGATAAAGCTTTCACTATGGCTTCGTCGCCAACACCCAATTCCGTTGCAATACCAATTGCTGCCAATGCATTTCGAACGTTGTGCAAACCAGGCAAATTTAATTGCACTTCAAGGCGGCCCGGTTTATTACCATGGCGACGCACAGTTTTACGATCAACCGTAAAGTGCATACGAGTGCCTTCAGCACGTACGTTACTCGCACGAATATCCGCATCTTCAGATAAGCCATAGCGTAATACTGGCTGAGATACAAACGGGATAATGTCCCGAACGTTGGCATCATCAATACACAAAACTGCAACGCCATAAAAAGGCATACGTTGAATGAACTGAACAAATGCTTGCTTTAATCTCGCCATATCATGCTGATAGGTATCCATATGATCAGCATCAATGTTGGTGACTACCTCCATTGCTGGGAATAATTGCAAGAAAGAGGCATCAGACTCATCTGCTTCAACAACAATGAAATCGCCTTGACCTAAGCGCGCATTAGCACCTGCAGAATTTAACTTTCCACCAATTACAAAGGTAGGATCTAAACCTCCCTCCGCCAAAACTGAAGCAACTAAACTGGTTGTCGTTGTTTTGCCATGGGTGCCTGCAATTGCAATACCCTGCTTCAATCGCATGAGTTCACCGAGCATGACGGCACGCTGAATAACAGGAACCTTAGCCGCGCGAGCAGCCAGCACTTCAGGGTTATTGCCTGCAACTGCAGTAGAAATCACTACCGCCTCTGCAGTGCCAATATTTTTAGGATCATGGCCAATATGAATAACTGCACCTAAATCTGTAAGGCGCTTGGTTGAAGCACTTTCAGCCAAGTCTGACCCAGATACCTGGTAACCCAAATTCAGTAAGACTTCGGCAATGCCGCTCATGCCTGCTCCGCCGATACCAACAAAATGTATTTGCTGAACAATATGTTTCATATACCTACTCCCGCACAGTCTGCACATACTTCAGCCACTCGCTGAGTTGCATGGGGCTTAGCTAAAGCATGAGCACGCTCAGCCATCACCTGTAAATCTTGGCGACTAAAGTTTTGAATCATGGATGCCAGATCCTGTGCATTGAGATCTTGCTGTGGCAAGAGAATAGCTGCATCCGCATCCGACAAAAATCGTGCGTTTGCAGTCTGATGATCATCAATTGCGTATGGGAATGGAATCAAACAAGATGCAACACCACAGGCTGCGATTTCTGAAACAGTCATGGCACCAGAGCGGCAGATAACGAGATCTGCTTGAGCATAAGCAGTTGGCATGTCGTCAATGAAAGGACGAATGTCAGCAGAAACACCTAAATCAGCATATCGTTGCTGTAGATCTGCGAGATGTTTATCACCTGCCTGATGAATCACCTGTGGACGCGCATCTTTATCCATCAATGCCAAAGCAGCTGGAATTACCTCATTCAAAGCAGTCGCACCCAGGCTGCCGCCAACCACCAAGATCGATAGTGTCCCAGTGCGTGTTTCATATCGTTTGGCTGGCGCGCCAACAGCTTCGAATTCTTCGCGGATTGGATTACCAACCCATTCAGCATGAGCCATCGTATCTGGAAAGCCTGTCAAAGTACGCATAGCAATTTTGGCTAGAGCGCGATTCGCACTTCCAGCTACGGAATTGGCTTCATGCAAAACCAGTGGCTTCTTTAAAAACTTAGTCATTAAGCCGCCGGGAAATGTAATGTATCCACCCATCCCTAAAACCACATTTGGCTTAATGCGTCGCATGATCTTCAAACTCTGCAGACTGGCTCTTGCCAGGTTAAATGGCAACATGAGTTTGGTTTTAATGCCTTTGCCACGCAAGCCACCAAAGTCAACGGCTTCAAATGGGAAGTCGCAAGCTTTGACCAAGCGGTATTCCATACCACTTTCGTTGCCAAGCCAAAAAACATTCCAACCACAAACACGTAGGTATTCGGCAACAGCTAGACCTGGGAAAATATGTCCCCCAGTACCACCGGCCATAATCAAGATGGATGGCTTGGTCATAACTTACCACCTCGCATCAAGATACGATTTTCGTAATCAATACGTAGGAGCATTGCGACTGCGACTGCATTCATCAAAATTCCTGAGCCGCCATAGCTGACCAAAGGAAGAGTCAGCCCCTTGGTGGGAAGCAAGCCCAAGTTCACACCCATATTGATAAATGCTTGCCAACCAATCCATATCGCAACACCCTTAGCGGCGAGACCAGCAAAACTGCGATCCAGCTGTAAAGCAGTGCGACCAATGAGGAACGCGCGACGCACGATCCAATAAAACAAAAAGATCATCACTACAACACCAACGAATCCAAGCTCTTCGCCAATCACCGCCATGATGAAATCGGTATGCGCCTCTGGAAGGTAATGTAGCTTCTCGACACTTCCACCTAAGCCTACTCCGAACCATTCCCCACGACCAAATGCCATTAGAGAGTGGGTTAGCTGATAACCTTTGTTGGCTGCGTTATCTACTTGCCATGGATCCATGAATGCCAGCATGCGGCCACGACGGAATGGTGAGAGTGCAATCATGATGGCACCGCTCATGATGCCAACCAAAATCAAGCCACCAAATAACTTCGCATTGATACCGCCTAAGAACAAAATTCCAAATGCAATCAAGGCAACTACAACGAATGCACCCATATCAGGTTCAGCCATCAGCAATCCACCAACTAAAGCAACTGCAATACCCATTGGTAACATGCCCTTCACAAACGAGTGAAGATATTCTTGGCGTTGAACTGTATAGCTTGCTGCAAAGATGATTGCTGCAAACTTCATTAATTCTGATGGCTGGAAATTCATGAGACCCAATGGAATCCAGCGTCTGGCACCATTCACCCCTTTCCCAACACCAGGAATGAGTACGGCAATTAATAGTAAAACCGTCAAACCAAAAATCACCGGTGAATAACGATCCCACACATGAGTTGGGATTTTGAATACCCAAATAGCAACCCCAATGGCAATCGCTAATGAAATGCAATGCCGAATGAGGAAGAAATTACTGCTGTAATTTGCATACTTAGGCCCATCAGCCAAGGTAATCGAAGCCGAGTAGACCATCACCAAGCCAATTAAGGCTAGGGACAATACTGCCCATACCAATAGCTGGTCATAGTCCATCATGCGTGAGCGGGTTTGCTCAACACCAGAGACCGCATCTCTCAGACCGCTGCGGAAATTATCTATCCCACCTCTGGAAAAATTCCAGAAGCGGCCAAGACCCAAACGATTCTCAGGAAAAAGTTTTTCCTTCAAACTCATGCATCAGCTCCTTCGAATTGCATTCCCAACTCTTGAACTTCAGCAACAAAGGCTTCGGCACGTGCTACGTAATCACTAAACTGGTCAAAACTTGCGCACGCTGGAGATAACAAAACGATATCGCCAGACTGAGCTTGTTTTGCAGCTTCTGCTACTGCGCTCTGGAGCGTCTGGCTCATGACGCAAGACGCTGATTCAGCCAAAGCCTCAGCAATGACTGGAGCATCCTTGCCAATCAGGAATACCCCTTTTACAAACCGTAGTACAGGATCACGTAATGGACTAAAGTCCTGACCCTTGCCGTCACCACCAGCAATCAACCAGATTCGCTTGCCAGACTCATTAGCACTCAGGCCATTTAATGCGGCAACTGTTGCACCCACATTGGTGCCTTTGCTGTCATCTACATATTCAACATTAGAGACAATCGCAACACTTTGAACACGATGCGGCTCGCCATGGTAGTCACGCAACCCATGTAAGAGCATATTCATTGGTAAGCCGGCTGCTCGGGCTAAAGCTAATGCGGCTAATGCATTTAATGCATTATGGCGACCGCGAATACGTAAAGCATCAGCGGGTATTAAACGCTTAAGTCTCAATGGCTCTTCTTCCACAAGAGCCACCTTACGGCGACGCTTCGGTTGAGGCTCAAGATCTTCATCCACCTCCGCCCAAACTAACCAATCAATTCCACCAGCGCGTAGATCATGCTCAATTCCAAAAGCACCCTGCTCATCAGGTCGGCCTGCACCAAAAGTAATGATTGCTTTATTGGCCTTTTGCTCGTCAGTCAGCAGATTCATTACAAGCGAATCATCACGATTCAGAATGCAGACAGTATCTTGCCCAAAGATATTGGCTTTTGCATCAATATAAGCCTGCATATCACCATGCCAATCTAAATGGTCTTGCGTAATATTTAATACAGTTGCTGCTGTTGCATTGAAGGTACTTGTGTAAACCAATTGGAAGCTAGAGAGTTCAAGCACCCAAATCTCAGGCATGTCTACAACTTGATCGCATTGATCAAGGCAAGACATTAACTTATCAAGAGCTGCTGGACTAATATTTCCAGCAACAGCAACTCGCTTGCCGGCGCGCTCACACAGCTGCCCTGTGAGCGCAGTTGTTGTTGTCTTTCCATTTGTGCCGGTAATCGCCAATAAAGCAGGCTTATATTGAGACTGATCAGCTTGAGCCATGCGGTCCAATGCGGCAATAGCCCTAGCAAAAAATTCCAGCTCTCCCCAGATATCAATACTAGCTTCTTGCGCTTTCGCTAAGAATGAAGCGATCGGTTCCTGTAGTGGTGATAAACCAGGACTAATACCGATGACATCAACACCCTTCAAATGAAGATCATCCAGCGGGCCAAAATAAGCCTCTTGAAGCCCTGCAAATTCAAGATCAGCTAACCAAGCTTTTTGTCGCTCATTCAGCTTTTCACGATCACGTGTATCGGCCAGGCTAACCTTTGCTGCATTTCGCAAACACCACTTGGCCATGGCATAGCCAGATTCACCCAATCCTAAAATCAAGAAATGTTGAGGTGCTTTATAACCCTCATCTGCGATGAGTGCTGGGTTGGCGAAGGCTTGGTCTAAGTTATGCATATTCTTTGGCTTACCGTAATTTCAGGCTGGACAGGCCAATGAGGACTAATAAAATGGTGATGATCCAGAAGCGAACCACGACTTGTGTTTCGCGCCATCCACCCAATTCGAAATGGTGATGCAGTGGAGCCATCCTAAAAATGCGACGGCCTTCACCAAAACGCTTCTTGGTAAATTTGAACCAGAACACTTGCATCATCACTGAGACCGTTTCTGCTACGAAGATTCCGCCCATTACAAAGAGCACAATTTCTTGACGAACAATCACAGCAATCGTTCCAAGTGCTCCACCTAAAGCAAGAGCGCCAACATCACCCATAAAGACTTGAGCAGGATGCGTGTTGTACCAAAGGAATGCCAATCCAGCACCACCCATGGCACCACAGAAAATCATGAGCTCACCTGCGCCAGGAATGTACGGGAACAACAGATACTTTGCGTAGATTGCATTACCCATCACATAAGCAAAAGCACCCAGAGCAGCGCCAACTAATATCACCGGCATGATCACCAGACCATCCAAACCATCTGTGAGATTCACGGCATTGCTACTACCAACAATCACTAGGTAACTCAAAATAATGAAGCCCATCACACCCAATGGATAGCTCACCTCTTTCATGAAAGGAATGAGTAGGTTTGATTTAGCGGGCAGGTCCAAAGCAAAGCCACTCTTAAGCCAATCAAAGAACAACTGCAAGACTTTGAGGTTATTCACTTCGGATACAGAAAAAGCCAAGTAAATAGCAGCAAATAATCCAATCAAAGTTTGCCAAAAGAATTTTTCTCTTGAAGCCATTCCTTTGGGATCTTTGCGTGCTACTTTGCGGTAATCATCAACCCAACCCACCAAGCCAAATCCAAAGGTCACAATCATCACAATCCAAATAAAGCGATTACTCAAATCAGCCCACAACATGCAAGAGATAAAAATACCTAAAAGAATCAATACGCCACCCATAGTTGGGGTGCCTGATTTCACTAAATGGGTTTGTGGGCCATCTGTACGAACTGCTTGACCCATTTTTAACGCAGTTAACTTCCGAATAACCCACGGACCAGCCGCTAAACCAATTAGCAAGGCTGTCACGGTTGCCATCACCGCTCTAAAAGTGATGTAGTTAAAGACTCGAAAAAATCCAAAATCATCTTGCAGCCATTGGGCCAATATTAAGAGCATGTTTTCGCCTCCTCTAATAAGGCCTGCACTACACGCTCCATACGCATAAAACGAGATCCCTTAACCAAAATATCCAAATGCATGTGCTTGCTCGATTCTTGATCGGCTAGTGCTGTATTTAACTCCTGAAGCAACTGATCCAAGCTTGTGAAATGAGTAGCACTCTTAGCAAGCTGAGTTTTCTGTGAATCATTAAATCCCTGTACAGCAAATTTGCACTGCTCTCCAAGGGCAAATAACTTGCCAACCCCCTGCTCTGCAGCATAGGCACCAACCTCCTCATGGAACGCAGGGCCTTGATCACCGACCTCACCCATATCACCCAACACCAACCAGGAAGCATTTCCAGACTGCTTCAATGCATCAATAGCAGCCCTCACAGAATCAGGATTTGCGTTGTAACTATCATCAATCAAGGTGCGACCTACATTCAGAGGCTTCGATTGCATACGTCCATTTACTGGAACAAAAGACTCTAGGCCGACCCTGATTTGTTCCAGACTTAAACCAGCGCCTAAGGCAACGGCACTAGCTGCTAAAGCGTTGCGGACATTGTGCATTCCTAAGGTATTGAGCTGAACCTCAACCTTGCCCAGTTCAGTTGCAATCTCAATTTTTCCGCTAGCCAATAACTTACCTGTCACAGAGGCCATGACTGAGGGAGAGTTAGCGGATAAAGCAAAATCAATTACCTTGCACCCTGCAGCGGCTTGACGCCAAACTGAAGAGAATTCTGAATCCGCTGGGAAGACTGCAACACCATCTGACGGCAGCGAACTCACAGCAGTTGCATGTTCCCTTGCAACAGCTTCCACAGTCGACATAAACTCTTGATGCTCCCGCTGTGCATTGTTAATTAGGGCAATATTAGCTTGAGCGATGCAGGCTAGTTCTGCTGTTTCGCCAGGATGATTCATCCCCAACTCAATCACTGCTAAGCGATCGGTTGATCGCATGCGTAGCAAAGTTAAAGGTAGGCCAATATCATTATTAAAATTACCTTTAGTGACCAGAGTGCACTCTTCACCTGCAGCCGCCTTGAAGATCGAAGCAATCATCTCTTTTACAGTGGTCTTGCCATTAGATCCCGTTACCAAAGCCACTGGAATAGAGAACTGTGAACGCCATGCTTTTGCTAGCGCACCCAAGCTTTGTTTTACATCACGGACACATACTGCAGGTAAGTTTGCAGGACATTTTTCTTGATGGCTAATCAGCGCTGCACTTGCACCTGCTGCCGCCACATCGCCTAGGAAGTCATGCGCATCGAAGCGATCACCCGACAAAGCAATAAATAATTCATCTGACTGAATCTGACGACTATCGCTGCCAACACGAGAAATAGAGATTGCTCCAGCAGACTTTGCGTCAACATGAATCAATTGACTGTCTGGCAGCATGGCATGAACTTGGGCAAGAGTAGTCATAGGCGTGCTCATACCTGACCTCCTGCCGCTAAACGAATATGCTCTTGATCAGAAAAATCAAATTTCTTGCCATTGATTTCCTGAGTCGACTCATGCCCCTTACCAGCAACCAAAACAATATCTTTGGTCTCCGCATGACGAACGGCAGCCATAATGGCAGCTGCTCTATCTGGTAGCACCTGTATATCTCTTAAGTCACCCGACATACCAGACTGAATCATGGCAATGATGGACATTGGATCTTCAGATCTGGGGTTATCGCTTGTAATCACAATATGATCAGCAAACTCTTGAGCAACCTTACCCATTTGCGAGCGCTTACCTGGATCTCGATCGCCACCACAACCAAAGACACACCAGACCTTTCCATTACGTTGATTTGCAATTGGCTTTAATGCGTTCAATGCTTTGGTGAGAGCATCTGGTGTATGCGCATAGTCCACGACGATCAATGGACCCTCAGTTCTTTGCGTTTTATTCAAGCGAATCAATTCCATGCGGCCCGGAACAGCACTCAACTTACTCATGCGCTTAGAGGCCTCGCATGGACTCAACCCTTGGGTCAGTAAAACCGTCCAAACAGCGAGGCAATTACTGAGATTAAATTCGCCTAAAACTGCAAGCTGGGCAGCGCTAGAACCTTGAGCATCACAATTGAATTGAGACTCATAACCCAAGGTCGTAAATAGGGTGTTTTCTGCGTAGCTACGCTTCAAATGATCGCCAAACTTTTCGAATCCAGCGAACGCATTACTGCTTAAGGCATAGCCCCATACTTTGGGGCCATTGACAGCAAGAAGCTTCATCGCCAATTCGCGGCCAAATGCATCATCAAAATTAATAATCGCATTTTCAATCTGAGGTAACTGAAATAGTTTTGCCTTTGCTTCAGCGTACTCGCCCATCGTGCCGTGATAATCAAGATGGTCTTGAGTCAGATTAGTGAATACTGCAGTACGAACATCCAAGCCCGCAATACGATCTTGATCGAGAGCATGAGAAGAAATCTCTATAGCCACCTGCTGTGCCCCTGCATCGAGCAATTCTTTTAATTGCGTTTGTAAACGTGGTGCATCAGGTGTGGTGTAACCAGTCTGAATCAACACACCCGGAAACCCAGTCCCCAAAGTGCCTAATACTGCAGTGCGATGATTTGATTCGTCCAAAGCCTGCGCTAGCCATTGAGTAATACTGGTTTTGCCATTAGTGCCTGTAACACCAATGACATTCAGACTTTTGCTTGGGTAGCCATACCACTCAGCACAGAGCTCCCCAACTACGCTAGATAAATTCTCAAGCGCAAAACATTCAGGGCGGTCTAAGTAATCATTCGTAATACCATCAGCAGGATCAAATACAACCGCAGCTGCACCATTTGCTAAAGCAGCAGCAATGTAATCACGACCATCTCGCAAGGCATTGCCATGACCAACTGGGTAGGCAAAGAAAATATCGCCAGATTCAATTTGACGGCTATCCGCAGTCACTTTTGCATCCGCCGATGTGAGATCGCGTAAATGAGAGATCAAGAGATGGGGTTCAATATTCACCATTGCCATCATCTTTTTAAAACCGTTGTATTCGTTTTTACTGCAGCACTCTGAATTTCCGCAGGATTTTTATCCTGAAGTGCCATCTGCTTCACATTGCTATCCGGCAATACATTTAAAGTGCGAAGAGTCTCGCTCACAATAGTAGAAAACACCGGGGCTGCAACATCACCACCGTAATGACTGCCACCAGTTGGTTCATCAATCATGACAGCAACCACAATGCGTGGTGCACTAATTGGCGCAAGACCTGCAAAGTAAGCGCGGTATTTATTGGCGTAGCTCTTGCCCACTAATTTATGCGCTGTACCTGTTTTTCCACCAACCCGATAACCTTCAGCTTGCGCTTTGATGGCCGTGCCACCAGGCTCCGTTACTGACTCCATCATGTTGCGCATTTCGATCGCAGTTTTAGCAGAAATAATGTGTGTTCCAGGCTTGAACTCTGGACTGCGTTCAATCGTAAGAGGAACTAATTCGCCATCACGAGCAAAGATGGTATATGCACGAGCCACCTGAAAAAGTGAACCAGAAATACCATAACCAAATGCAATCCGCGCTTGATCTGTTGGCATCCATTTTTTATAAGGATGAACCGTACCTGCTACCGCACCGGGGAAGCCAATCTTTGGCGCCTGACCCAAGCCAACCGATGTGTAGAAATTCCACATCTCTTCTGCGGATAAATTATTCATAGCAATTTTGGCTGTGCCAATATTGCTGGACTTTTGAATGATCTGAGAGACGGTAAGGCTACCGTATGGATGAGTATCTGTAATCGGTTTTGGTCCAACCAAATATTTAGCGCCGATAGCCATATTGGTATTAGGAGCAATAACCCCCTTCTCCAAAGCAATCGCTACGGTTAAGGGCTTCATTGTTGAGCCAGGCTCAAAGGTGTCAGTTAACACACGATTACGCAACTGCTCACCCGTCAATTTTTTACGATCGTTAGGGTTATAGCTTGGGTAATTTGCTAGAGCTAAGATCTCACCAGTATGCGTATCTAGTACCACTGCACCACCAGCACTTGCACGGTGTTGCTCAACCGCATTTTTAACAGCGTTATAAGCTAGGAACTGAATCTTGCTATCAATGGAGAGTTGCAAATCTTTACCGTTTTGCGGTAACTGCAAAATGGCAACATCCTCGACAACGCGACCCAGACGATCCACAACTACTCGACGCGCCCCTGGATGTCCAGCTAAGTCTTTTTCACGAGAGAGCTCCATCCCCTCTTGGCCGCGATCTTCCACATTAGTAAAGCCAACGACGTGCGCCATCGCTTCACCCTCTGGATAAAAGCGACGATATTCGTTATTCAAACCAATCCCTGGAATTTCTAATTGCTTAATCTGTTGAGCAACTTCAGGATCTACTTGGCGCTTCAAGAAAATCTGCTTGCGCTCTTCTTTTAATTTTTTGCGCAAGTCTGATTCGCTGATCTGTAAGAGACTCGCCAACTTCTGCACCTTATCCGCAGCCAAATCATCAGGCACAGTATCGTTATAGGCAATCACCGACTTTGCTTCCAAGCTGGTCGCAATCACCTGGCCATTTCGGTCCAATATTTTTCCGCGAGAAGCGGGTAACTCCAACTCACGCTGTGTACCGCGTACGCCTTTAGCTTCATAAAAAGCATTTCCTGGACCCTGAATCCAGAAAGCGCGGATCAGTAGCAGCATAAATACGAAGAACAGCATGAACAGCATGAGGCGTGACCGCCACATTGGCAGGCGCAATACTAAGTTGGGCGTAGTTGAAAAACCTACCGGTCTCATCTAGCCTCCTTCAAGTACAAAGTACGTTCTGGAGATATTGGGACCATACGTAACTGATTACGAGCAACATCACGAATTCGTGCGGACTTGGATAAGTTGCGCTGCTCATACTCTAAACGTAGCCAGTCTTGGTTGAGCTTGCGCTCCTCAATTTGCGCGCGCTCTAGAGAAATGAATAATTTGCGCGCGCGCTGCTGAGCTGCTACCAAAGATAGTGCGCAGACTAATAGCAATACCAGCAAGGTCAGCGTAGCGCGATTCAAGCTGGCACTCCTGCACGTTTTTCAGCAACACGCATGATGGCTGAACGAGCACGAGGGTTCTCTCGAACTTCTTCATCGCTCGGTTTAACGCGTCCAATAATCTCTAAAGCGCTTTGTGGTAAATCTCGATCGCGGACAGGCAAACCCCGTGGCACATCAACCTTGGCATGTGACTGCAGGAACTGCTTCACAATGCGATCCTCTAAAGAGTGAAAACTAATCACCGCCAAACGTGCACCCGGCTTTAATACATTGAGAGCTGCTTTTAATCCGAGCTCTAAATCTTCTAGCTCACGATTAATAAAAATTCGGAGTGCTTGAAAAGTGCGAGTCGCAGGATCTTGTCCGATCTCTCTGGTGCGAACTACGCTGGCCACTAAGCTTGCTAATTGCAAAGTAGTTTTTGGCGATAAACCTTCCTCTCGCTTAGCCACGATAGCTTTTGCGATCTGAAATGCAAAACGTTCTTCACCATAAGTCTTAATCACGCGTGTGATGTCCTCTTGTGATGCTTGCTCTAACCATTGTGCTGCCGTCAAACCCTGATCCGTATTCATGCGCATATCGAGCGGACCATCCTTGCGAAAGGAAAAGCCGCGATGCGCTTCGTCCACTTGTGGAGAGCTGATACCGAGATCCAACAAAATGCCATCGACCGATTCTGGCTCTGCGTACTGATCCATCTGCGCAAAGCTGTCGTGCACGATGCGCAAACGGGGATCGTTGATTTTTTCCGCGACTGCGATCGCATCTAAGTCCTTGTCGAAGGAAATCATTCGCGCGCTCGGTGGCAATTGCGAAAGCAGTGCCTGCGTATGACCGCCACGCCCAAAGGTTCCATCGATCAAGAGTAGATTTTTTGAAGTATCGGGAGAGGTGATGCGTGGGCCACTGATCAGCGCCGTCACCGCCTCGGCCAGTAATACTGGGCGATGAGTTATGTTCATGGCACCCTGTCATCAAAAATTAAATTGCTTCAGGGCTTCAGGCATACCTTGTGCAATGGCAGCCTGTTCTTTTGCAGCGTAAGTAGCGGCGTCCCACAACTCCAGATGACTGCCCATTCCGAGCAGCATCACTTCTTTTTCAATGCCAGCAGCCGATCGCAGCTCTGGATTCACCAAAATTCTGCCAGCGCTATCCAAATCGACTTCAGCAGCATTACCAAGGAAGATGCGGCGCCACCAATGAGCATCCATTGGCAATTGGGCAACGCGTGAGCGGAAGGTTTCCCACTCAGGGCGTGGGAACAAAAGGAGGCATCCATCAGGGTGTTTTGTGAGCGTAATTCGACCCTCACCTTGAACTAACAAGGCGTCACGATGCTTTGCCGGCACAGACATGCGACCTTTTGCATCTAAAT
Source organism: Polynucleobacter asymbioticus (assembly GCF_018687575.1). NCBI lineage: Bacteria > Pseudomonadati > Pseudomonadota > Betaproteobacteria > Burkholderiales > Burkholderiaceae > Polynucleobacter > Polynucleobacter asymbioticus. The sequence continues at coordinate 140,301 of NZ_CP061297.1, read as the reverse complement.
TGAGAGCTGACGCACCTTGAAACACCATTTACCCCACTTTTTCACACTTCCTCCCACTTTAGAGGATCGTAATAAGAGGGTCAAGTGTTTTTGGGTAATTTTTTAGGAAATTTCCTAGTGATTACAAACACTTAGCGTCATGTCTTGATAAAATGGTGCCTATAAAAATGCTACTTGAAACAATGGCTTGGAAAATATACTTAAGAATAGGTCTTAGCTATTTAGCCCAATAATGGGTAAATATACTGTATTAATTAACAGTATTCTAAATAAAAATATGCAAAATAATTAATTTAGAACTAGATTTTGTAAGCAGTGCTTGTCATGACTTTTGACATCGCCTGCATGAGTTTCTGAATCGGCTCCGGCAAGACCGCGCCACCAGCAGAAATTGCAGCCTGTCCATGCTCGATTTCATCGATCCGCATTTGATCAACAATTGCACGAGAGCGTTCATCTTCAGCAGGCAATTTTTCGAGATGACTCTCAAGATGATTCTCTACTTGTTTTTCTGTTTCGGCAACAAATCCCAAACTCCACCTATCACCCGCTAAGCCAGCAACCAAGCCGATTACAAAGGATCCTGCATACCAAATTGGGTTGAGGTAACTTGTGTGCGAACCCAACTCTTGGAGGCGCGTTTCACACCAGGCCAAATGATCCATTTCCTCATGAGCAGAGTGCTTCAACATCTGCCGAATTTCAGGGTTGCGAGCTACTAATTTTTGAGATTGATACAGGGCTTGGGCACAGACCTCACCCACATGATTCACACGCATCAATCCTGCGGCATGCTCCCGCTCTTTGGCATCCAAGAAAGTGGTGGATGACTTATCCGCACCCGGGATTGAGCGATGCGCATGAGCACCTCCAACTACCGAGCGCAAGGCCGTATCAAACTCAATAATGAAGCGATCGATTGGGGCCATAGGCATTTAAAAACTAGACCAAAACCTCTGCTTTGCAGCTTTGCTTAGTCTTCAAACCCAACTCAGCCAAGAGCTCGCGGTCTTGTTCTGCCTCGGGATTACCGGTAGTGAGTAGTTGCTCACCATAGAAAATAGAGTTAGCCCCAGCTTGGAAACACATGGCTTGAACTGCCTTTCCAAGTTCCTGGCGACCGGCCGATAAACGCACGCGTGCGCGTGGCATGGTGATGCGGGCAACTGCAATCGTTCTCACGAATTCGAGTGGATCCAATGGCTTCTGATCCGCCAGCGGGGTGCCCGCAACAGGAACCAGATGGTTAATTGGCACTGACTCTGGATATGGACTTAGATTGGCCAAACGAGCTAAGAAAGCTGCGCGCTGTTCACGGGACTCACCCATGCCCACAATACCGCCGCAACACACTGACATGCCAGCAGCACGTACATTGGAAATAGTATCTAAACGGTCTTGATAGCCCCGCGTGGAGATAACTGAGCGGTAAAAATCCTCGCTGGTATCCAAATTGTGATTATAGAAATCTAGACCTGCTTCCTGAAGGGCTTGGGCCTGATTAGCCTCCAGCATCCCTAAGGTGGCACAAGTTTCTAGACCCAAGGCCTTCACGCCCTTGATCATGGCGGTAACTTTTTCAATATCACGATCTTTGGGCTCCCGCCAAGCGGCGCCCATGCAAAAGCGGTTCGATCCAGCGGCTTTGGCAGCCTTGGCTGCCTCCAGCACCTCATCCAGGTCCATCAACTTATTGGCCTTCACGTCAGTGTCGTAACGAGCTGCCTGAGGGCAATAGCCACAATCCTCAGGGCAGCCACCAGTCTTAATGGATAAAAGGGTGGCCAATTCCACATCACCATCAGGGAAGTTGGCGCGATGCGTCTCTTGCGCCTTGAACATGAGCTCGCTAAATGGGAGATCAAATAGAGCCTCGATCTGAGCCACTGACCAAGCGCCCGATGCATCGACCTCTTTATGCAGATCCTTTTGAGACTTGACTTGCGTGAGGGGTTTTTCAGTAGTTTGGGTGGCCTGCATGGTCGAATTCCGGAAAATAGATTAATTCAAGCCATAAACATAACAGATACAGGGCTAAATTAGGAAAAACTAGTGGTCAAATACCAAACATGAAGCTTATTTCTGATCCGAATCAAACCTCCCTGGTTGATCGCAGCCTTGATGCCGTTTGGCATCCCTGTACTCAGATGAAGCATCACGAGTCATTGCCATTAATTGCCATTACCAAGGGTAAGGGTGTTTGGCTCTTTGATGACAAGGGAAATGCACTGCTCGATTGCATTAGTTCTTGGTGGACCAATCTGTTTGGACACTCGAATCCCCGCATCAACCAAGCCATTAGCAATCAGCTTGAAAAAATTGAGCATGTCATGCTCGCCGGATTTACCCACCCTCCCGTTGTGGAGCTGTCCGAGAAATTGTCCGCTTTAACTCAAGGTCATTTGGGTCACGTATTTTTTGCATCCGATGGCGCATCTGCAGTGGAGATCGCATTGAAGATGAGTCATCACTACTGGCGACTGAACAATCAAGCTCAAAAGAAAAAATTTGTCTGCTTAGAAAATGGCTATCACGGTGAAACTTTAGGCGCATTAGCAGTGACGGATGTTGCGATTTTTCGTGAAGCATATGGTGAACTTTTGCAGAATGTATTTACAGTGCCATCACCCGATGCACGTAAAGCAAAGCCTGGTGAAAGTGCTGATGATGTTGCCAGACAAGCTGCTAAAAAATTAGAAGAACTGCTCGCAATAGAACATCACAATATTGCCGCCATCATTGTGGAGCCGCTGGTACAGTGCGCCGGTCAGATGGCGATGCACTCTCCAGAATATCTACGCTTAGTACGATCACTCTGTGACCGTTACAACATTCATCTGATTGCCGATGAAATTGCCGTGGGCTGTGGTCGCTCAGGAAAGTTTTTTGCTTGCGAGCATGCGGGGGTTTGGCCAGATTTCTTAACCTTGTCCAAAGGTATTAGCGGCGGGTATCTTCCACTCTCACTCTCCATGACGACTGACAAAATTTATCGCGCATTCTATGGCGATCAAATGCAACAAGGTTTCTTACATTCACATTCCTACACAGGCAATCCATTGGCATGCGCTGCTGCACTTGCGTGTTTAGAAATTTTTGAAACTGAATCTGTTCTCGAAAAAAATCTTGAGCGTAGTAAAGATCTTGCCAATGCATTTGCTTGGGCGAGAACAGATTCTCGTATTGAACATTGGCGTCAGCAAGGCATGATTCTTGCTTTTGATATCAAGCCTGAATCAATAAAAAATTCAGCTACTTTTTCACGAGAAATGTTTTCAGCAAGTCTTAACGAAGGCATTCTCATCAGACCAATTGGCAACACGATTTACGTCATGCCGCCATACATTCTTTCTGCTGAAGAAGCGATGCAAATGGGCACTGCAGTACAACGCGCTCTCAATCGGGCGCTGGCATGAGTACAAACTTTAGAGCTCGCGCTATGGCAGGGCAGCAGATTGCTGACCTAGATGAGCAACTACTGAGGCGTAAGCTGCGCACTACTGAGTCACCCTGCGACGTCAAGGCTCAAGTTGCTCAGCGAGAGCTAAAAGCATTTTGTAGCAACGACTACTTAGGCCTAGCCAACCATCCTGAATTAGTTGCCGCCCTTGCAGAAGGCGCAAGACTGTATGGGGTTGGTAGCGGAGCATCGCACTTGATTAGCGGCCACAGCATTGCGCATGACTTACTTGAAAAAAAATTGGCCGCCTGTGAGAGTCAATATATTCCCGATGCCAGAGCGCTATTCCTTAGCACCGGCTATCTTGCCAATATCAATGCCATTACTGGACTGTCTAGACTGGCTGAACAAGGTGAGGCTAGCATTTATTCAGCCAAACTCAATCATGCTTCTTTGATTGATGGTGTTCGGCTAGCGAGTGCGCAAACTAAGGCTAAGGTGACCTTGTTTGACCACCAACAACTGGATTTGCTAGAGGAATCATTAAAACAAGATGACCGCCCACTCAAATTGATTGTGGTCGATGGGGTCTTTAGTATGGATGGGGATATCGCACCCATAAAAGAATTACTCCAGATTGCCGAACAATATGACGCGCTCTTGATGGTCGATGATGCCCATGGATTTGGTGTACTCGGTCATCATGGCCATGGCCTCTTGGAGCAAGTCGGTGTGCATTCAGAAAGAATTATTTATATCGGCACACTTGGCAAAGCAGCGGGCGTCAGCGGTGCATTTATTTGTGCAGCAGCACCCTTCATTGAATGGCTAATTCAAAAAGGGCGTCCCTATATCTACAGCACAGCTACACCACCTGCAATTGCGCATGCTCTCCTTAAGAGTCTAGAACTGATTGAGGGCAAGGAAGGTGTTGCACGTCGCAAACAATTAAATCAGCTCATTCACATTTGGTGCGATGAGATGACTTTCCAAAACTGGGAAAAAACGCCCTCATCCACCCCAATTCAACCGGTGATCTTGGGAAGTAACGCTAGTGCATTAGCGGCTGCTAAGTTATTGGATGAAGCGGGCTATTGGATCCCAGCTATCCGGCCACCTACCGTTCCCCTTGGTAGTTCTAGATTGCGCATTACTTTTTCCGCCAACCACAGTGCCGATGATTTGCGTGAACTCATGAAGACTCTGCAAGTCATAGAACAACAAGTTGGAAAGCATTCATGACATTCAATACGTCAACCGGTTTTTTTGTCACAGGCACCGATACAGAAGTTGGAAAAACTTTAATTGCCGGTGCGCTGATTCTGAAGCTGAGAGAAGCGGGTGTCCAAGCAGCTGGTTTTAAACCGGTTGTAGCTGGAACTTATATTGACTCCAGCGGTCAAAAACTGAATGAGGACCTTGAAACATTGCGCATTGCCTCGGGATTCATTTCTCAGGTGCAAAGTCTCTGCCCATACATCCTAGATCAACCAGCTGCTCCGCACCTGGTTGCCAAGAAAAATGATGTTTACCTAGACCCCTCCATCATCTTGGGTGATTTGCATTCCCTGAGTCAACAATTTGATGTGGTCGTTGTTGAAGGTGCGGGTGGATTTTTGGTACCCCTAAATGAGCATGAAGATTTAGGTGATCTAGCTCAGGCAATTGATTTACCAGTCATCCTAGTAGTAGGTATGCGTTTGGGCTGCATTAATCACGCCTTACTCACCTGCGAAGCAATTCAGTCACGTCAATTAACTATTGCTGGCTGGGTTGCCAACACACTTTCAGAGGAAATGCCTCTTCTAGAAGAGAATATTCGAACCCTACAAGACCGAATTTTCGCTCCATTTTTAGGCGTCATCCCCACTCTTCCCAAGCAGCTGCAGAAATCAGAGAATGCCCCCTACTCCTTAGAGGCCTTACGATTTGCTGCAGGGCATATAAAACTGCCTGAATAAATTCAGATAAGATGAAGTTATGCGATTACTGCCAGAAATCATCGACTCCGCATCCGCCATTCAAGAGATTCGCCGTAATATTCATGCGCATCCAGAATTACGTTTTGAAGAAAACCGCACTTCTGATCTCGTAGCTGAAGCACTTTCGAGCTGGGGGATCACGGTATATCGAGGTCTTGGAAAAACTGGGGTTGTAGGCAAGCTTGATGGTGACTTAGGGCCCGGCAAGATGATTGGTTTGCGTGCGGATATGGATGCGCTACCACTTCAAGAACACAACACCTTTGAACACACTTCAAAGAATCCCGGCAAGATGCATGCCTGTGGCCATGATGGTCACACCGCTATGCTTTTAGGGGCAGCTCAATACCTGTCCAACCATCGCGAGTTCAAAGGCTCAGTCATTTTTATTTTTCAGCCAGCTGAAGAAGGTGGTGCTGGCGCGCAAGAAATGATTAACGATGGACTCTTTAAACAATTCCCTTGCGATGCCGTCTTTGGCCTACACAACTGGCCAGGACTAGCTGAAGGTCATTTTGGCGTGACGTCTGGCCCGATGATGGCCTCCAGCAATACTTTTGAAATCACTATTAGAGGTAAAGGTGGACATGCTGCCTTGCCACACAACAGCGCTGATCCTGTCCTTGCGGGCGCTCAAGTTGTCCAAGCCTTACAAAGCATCATTACTCGCAATAAACGCCCTGTGGATGCAGCAGTCTTATCCGTTACACAGTTTCATGCGGGCGAGACTAGCAATGTGATTCCCGATAGTGCCTTTATCGGCGGAACTGTTCGCACGTTTACCTTGGAGGTTTTGGATTTGATTGAGCAACGTTTACGAGAAATTTCTCATAACGTCTCGAGCGCATTTGACTGTCAAGCAGAGGTTAGCTTTGCTCGCAACTATCCCCCACTCATTAATCATGACAAGGAAGTGGGATTTGCAAGCGAGGTCATGAGTGAATTGGTTGGAGCACAAAACGTCAATACCTCTATCGACCCCACGATGGGCGCAGAAGACTTTGCATTCATGCTGCTAGAGAAACCGGGTTGCTATGTGTTTCTAGGCAATGGTGATGGAGATCACCGCGCGGTAGGTCACGGCATGGGTCCATGCCATCTTCACAACCCTTCCTATGACTTCAATGACGCACTGATTCCTGTTGGCGTGAGCTACTGGGTCAAGCTAGCTCAACGGTACTTAGAAAAATAATTCAGCCTGAGCAGTAATTTTTTACGAGTTTGTAAATTGAGCTGTGCGCTTTTCTATAAAAGCTGCCATACCTTCTTTTTGATCATTGGTCGCAAAGCAAGAGTGGAATAAACGACGCTCAAAATGAATACCTTCCGAGAGTGTGGTTTCATAAGCAGTATTGATTGCCTCTTTCACCATCATGGCTGTCAGCAATGGCATGTCTGCAATCGTCTTGGCAATCGCTTTCACTTCTTTTAATAAATCCGCTTGAGGGAAAATACGGGCAACTAGACCTGAGCGCTCGGCTTCAGCAGCATCCATCATGCGGCCCGTTAGAGCTAAATCCATTGCCTTTGCTTTTGAAACCGCGCGTGGCAAACGTTGTGTACCGCCAGCACCAGGAATAATTCCTAACTTCACTTCCGGTTGCGCAAACTTAGCGCTGTCAGCGGCCATGATGGTATCGCACATCATGGCCAACTCGCATCCACCACCCAGAGCATATCCAGATACTGCTGCAATCACTGGCTTGCGCACTTTTTTAATCTCTTCCCAGTTGCGCGAGATAAAGTCGCCGCGATAGACATCCGCAAAACCATACTTGGCCATTGTTGCAATATCTGCGCCGGCAGCAAATGCTTTTTCACTACCCGTCACAATGATGCAGCCAATGTTGTCATCAGCATCAAAGCTCAATAGCGCTGTACCCAACTCATCCATTAACTCATCATTCAGGGCATTTAATACTTGCGGGCGATTAAGAGTAATGACAGCAACCTTGCCATCCACTTCAGTCAATATGGTGTTGTAAGTCATCGATCTCTTTCAAAAAATAATTTGTTCAGCGTGGCAACAATAACCACATCTTGCCATCTTGCTTCATACGTCCTGCCAGCTCACCTGCAGAATCTCCTGTTCCCCAATAGTAATCCGCTCGCACTCCACCTACAATGGCTTTGCCCGTATCCTGGGCCATCACCAATTTTTGCAAGACTTGGCTACTCAGCGGCCTGGTGGTGCTCAAAAATACTGGGGCGCCCAAAGGCATGGCCTTTAAATCAATGGCAATACTGCGCTCAGCAGTTAAAGGCACACCCAAGGCGCCAGTAGGCCCCAGATCAGCGCTCACATTGCTTGGTAACTCTTTGAAGAATACAAAGCGTGGATTGGCATTTAACATTTCTTCCACTTGGCCTGGGTTACGTTTAGCCCACGCACTAATGCCTTGCATAGTCGCCTGACTACGAGTAATTTCTTTTCGGTCTAGCAACCACTGCGCAAAAGACTTAAAGGGCTGATCGTTAGTACCGGCATAACCCAGTCGCAATACCCGCCCATCTTCTAAACGAATTTTTCCTGAACCTTGGATTTGCATAAAGGCAGCCGCTACAGGATCTTGCACCCAAGCAATTTCTGAACCTCGGAGCACTCCTGAGCTCACTAACTCTGCGCGTGTTGGCGCAGGGCTTGGTTTAGAGACCTTCCAGGCAGTTGGCAAGCCATATAAAGGAACAGAGTAAGTAGCAGTTCGAGTCTGGGAGCCATTCATCACAGGCTCGTAATAACCTGTTATGAGTCCAGACTCTTTCCCAGTAGCGCTATTGCTCACTTCGTAGACCTGAAAATTACCCTCGAAATATTGGCGAATTGCGCGGCCATCACGAGCCGAAATATTGCCGGCTTGAGCACATGTCTGGCGCCAATTAATATCACTATTGCGTTTGCGCAGGGCATCACAACTCTTGAGCCAAGCTGGCCAAGCCTGGGTTAGATCATCTTCTTGCCAACCAGGTAAATCTTGCCAGGAAACAGATCGAAAATTAGCGATTGAGGAGTTATAGGCAGCCGGGGCGGCACCACTAGACCGATAACCTGATCCACGGGTAGAGGGCGTAGAGCAAGCCGTCAATAAGCTGACGATACTGATAACGAATACACTGCAAAGAAGAATGCGCGAAGTAGTGTTGCGACTAATTAATCTGGATATAGAAATCATGATTGCCAATTTACTCGATGAATACCCCATGATCCTATTTGCTGTCGAGGGAGGTATCGCCTTAGCCCTCCTGCTATTCATTGTCCTTTGGACCGGTAAAGGTAAAAAATAGCGCTTTGAGAGCCTAATGCAGGGTTCTTGGCATTACCAAGGCGAATTCGGGGATGGGGGCCTGGAAAAACTGAGCCTCCTCAGTTACGCAGAAATACTCCCCACGCATTGTTCCCGCTGGCGTTGGTAAAGTAGCCCAGCTGGTGTACTCAAACTGCTCACCCGCCCGCAAAAGAGGCTGTTGCCCTACAACCCCCAGACCACGGACTTCTTGGACATCATTATCCCCATCGGTGATGAACCAATGGCGAGCAATGAGCTGAATGCTGGCCGTACCAGTATTTCTGATGGTGACGGTATAAGCAAACGCAAATTGGCGATTATCGGGGTCGGACTGGTCGGGCAAATACTGGGTTTTGACCGTAATGCTGATTTCATGAGGATTCATGCTCGAATTCTGCTCCATCCTTAGGCCAACTGCAAGCTAGAATCTAGGGATGGATAGCCAGAAATCACCCTCAAATAGCCAGTTTGTCATTGCCCCCTCCATTTTGTCGGCTGACTTTGCCTGCCTAGGCAAAGAAGTTCAAGATGTCCTCTTGGCAGGTGCAGACTGGATTCACTTTGATGTGATGGACAACCATTACGTTCCGAACCTTACTATTGGACCTTTAGTTTGCGAGGCGATTCGCCCGCACGCAACAAAAAATGGCAAGCCGGCCATGATTGATGTTCACCTGATGGTGGAGCCAGTAGATCGCCTTATTCCAGATTTTGCAAAAGCAGGTGCAAACCTGATTAGCTTTCATCCAGAGGCAAGCCCTCATGTGAACCGCACCATCAATTTGATTCGCGACCAAGGCTGTCAAGCTGGCTTGGTTCTGAATCCAGCTACACCTCTTGATCACCTCGACCACACCTTAGAGTTACTCGATCTTGTTTTGCTGATGTCAGTAAACCCCGGATTTGGAGGTCAATCATTTATTCCAAGTACGCTGAATAAAATTACTCAAGTACGTGCCCGCTTGGATCGCCACCAACAAGAAACAGGACGCCATATTCGCCTTGAGGTAGATGGTGGAATAAAAGTCGACAACATTGCAGCAGTAGCTAAAGCTGGTGCAGATACATTTGTTGCAGGCTCCGCAATCTTTGGCAAAGAAAATTATGCCGACGTGATTAAAGCGATGCGCGCAGAACTAGCGACGTCAGGAAAAGCGTAATGCAGCACGAAGAATTTCTTGCCCTAGCAAAACAGGGTTTCAATCGCATTCCGTTGGTGAAAGAAGTTTTAGCCGACTTAGAGACGCCTCTTTCGCTGTACGTCAAACTCACTCAAGCCTTTGGGCAAAAGAACACCTACCTACTCGAATCCGTTTTAGGTGGTGAGCGCTTTGGTCGCTTCTCTTTTATTGGTCTACCTGCTAAAACTGTTTTAAGAACTGTTGGCACTCCAGATGCACCACTGACTGAAGTACTCTTCAATGACAAAGTGATTGAAACCAATCATGACAACCCATTGGATTTTGTAGATTCTTATCTCAAGCGCTTCAAAGTAGCGGTACAACCCGGTCTCCCACGCTTCTGTGGCGGTCTTGCCGGCTACTTCGGCTACGACACCGTTCGTTATATTGAATCGCGTTTAGCAAAACATAAGCTGCCAGATGAATTAGGTGTGCCCGATATTCAATTGATGTTGACTGAAGAGTTAGCGGTGATTGATAACGTTGCAGGTCGCATTTATTTAATCGTCTATGCAGACCCTAGCGTGACTGATAGCTTTGACAAGGGTCAAGCTCGATTAAAAGAATTACTTGCTTGCCTCAGCAAACCAGTGAGCATGCCAGCTTCATTGCCAAGCACTAAAACAGAGTTGATTCGCAAGTTTAAAGCGGCAGATTTTGAAAATGCCGTTCTCAAAACCAAAGAATATATTTTGGCTGGCGATTGCATGCAGGTCGTCATTGGCCAGCGCATTAGCAAACCTTTCACAGATTCACCGCTTGCCCTCTACCGCGCCTTGCGCTCTCTAAATCCATCACCTTATATGTACTTCTACGACTTTGGTGATCTGCAGGTAGTGGGCTCATCACCAGAAATCTTGGTACGCCAAGAGCAACGTGAGAGTCAGAAGATTGTGACCATTCGTCCATTGGCTGGTACACGCCCCCGTGGCGCAACACCCGAAGAAGATGAGCGCCTTGCCACAGAATTGCTTGCCGATCCAAAAGAGATTGCTGAGCATGTCATGTTGATTGATTTGGCGCGTAACGATGTAGGTCGTATTGCAAAAACAGGTACTGTCAAAGTGACTGATTCAATGTCGATCGAAAAGTATTCCCACGTACAGCACATTGTGAGTTCTGTTGAAGGTGAATTACTAGACAATATGAGCAATATGGATGTTTTGCGTGCAACCTTCCCGGCAGGCACTTTATCGGGTGCCCCAAAAATTCGGGCGATGGAAATTATTGATGAGATGGAAATTGTGAAACGCGGTGTCTATGGCGGCGCGGTTGGCTACCTCTCCTTCTCCGGCGATATGGATGTGGCTATCGCTATTCGCACTGGGGTGATTCGTGATGGCGTGTTGCATTCACAGGCAGGTGCCGGTGTAGTTGCAGACTCTGACCCCACCGCTGAGTGGAAAGAAACAGAAGCCAAAGCCCGAGCAGTATTGATGGCGGCTGATTTAGTACAAGGAGGACTCGATGCTCCTCATGATTGATAACTACGATTCGTTTACCTATAACCTCGTTCAGTATTTTGCAGAGCTTGGTGAAGAGGTAAAGGTTTTCCGTAATGATGAAATTTCTGTTGAAGAGATTGCCAAAATTAATCCGGCGCGTATTTGCATTTCACCAGGACCTTGTAGTCCAGCAGAAGCAGGAATTTCAGTGGCTACGATTCAACGCTATGCCGGACAGATTCCGATCCTAGGCGTCTGCCTTGGACACCAAGCAATTGGTGAAGCATTCGGTGGCAAGATTATTCGCGCCCAAAAAGTCATGCATGGCAAAACCGATGATATTCACCATACTGGTGTTGGCGTTTTCAAGGATTTGCCCAATCCATTTAAAGTGACGCGTTATCACTCACTCGCGATTGAAAAGGGCTCCTTGCCAGCGGTGCTCGAAGTGACAGCCACTTCTTCCGATGGTGAAATCATGGGTGTACGCCATAAAGAGCTCGCGGTTGAGGGTGTGCAATTCCACCCAGAATCGATTCTTTCCGAGCATGGCCACGCGCTGCTCAAGAATTTTTTGCAAGCCAAATAACTCAAAAGCAATCAGTCGACCTCATGTCCATTACTCCACAGCAAGCATTACAACGTTGCATTGAACATCGCGAGCTCTTTCATGATGAGATGACTGCCATGATGCGCCTCATCATGAGCGGTGAGATGTCGCCGACCTTGGTTGCCGGACTATTAGTTGCCCTGCGCACCAAAAAAGAGACTGTTGGTGAGATTGCAGCAGCGGCTCAAGTCATGCGTGAATTTGCGACACCGGTGCATGTAGAAGATAGAAAAAATTTAGTTGATGTAGTGGGGACTGGTGGTGATGGCGCCCACACCTTCAATATTTCTACGGCAGCGATGTTTGTGGCAGCAGCCGCAGGGGCAAAAATTGCCAAACATGGCAATCGCAGCGTCAGCAGTAAATCAGGCAGCGCAGATATTCTGGAGTCTCTAGGTGTGAAGCTATCGCTTTCTCCTGAGCAAGTGGCTAAATGCATTTCAGAAGTAGGGGCAGGCTTTATGTTTGCGCCCAATCATCACCCTGCCATGAAGAATGTGGTGCCAATTCGTAAAGATTTGGGTGTACGTACGATTTTTAATATCCTAGGGCCGCTCACAAATCCAGCCGATGCCAAACGGATCCTCATGGGTGTGTTTCATGCAGACTTAGTGGGTATCCAGGCACGTGTATTGCAAGCCATGGGAATGGATCATGCACTAGTGGTCTATGGCCGCGATGGCTTGGATGAGATCTCCCTAGAGGGTCCTACTTTCGTCGGCGAATTAAAAGATGGGCAGGTCCGTGAATATGAAATTCATCCAAAAGATTTTGGCTTGAATACAGCTCCAACGAATAGCTTCAAGGTAGCTGATGCCGAAGAATCTAAAGCAATAGTTTTAGATGTACTCAATAAAACACCTGGCCCAGCGAGCGATATTGTTTGCCTTAATGCTGGAGCAGTCCTGTATGTAGCTGATGTAGCCACAAGTATTGCTAGCGGCATTAAGATGGCGCAAGCAGCTATTGCATCTGGTGCTGCCCTTCATAAGCTAAACCAATTTGTTGCTGCAACCCAAAATTAATTAAGATCTTCATGAGCGATATCCTCGATAAAATTGTTGCCACCAAGAAGATTGAGGTAGCTGCTGATTCAAAAAAAATCTCTTTAGCTAATCAGCGTGATCAGGCCGAAGAAAATAATCGTGATGCACTGTTAATGCCACGTGGCTTTATTCAATCTATCGAGCAAAAGATTACAGCTGGCAAAGCCGGTGTAATTACTGAGATTAAGAAAGCCAGTCCTAGCAAAGGAATCTTGCGAGAGAATTTTCAGCCTGCTGATATTGCTCAGTCCTATGAAAAAAATGGCGCGGCCTGCTTATCCGTTCTTACAGACAAGGATTATTTCCAAGGATCGAATGCTTATCTTCAAGCTGCAAGGGCTGCTTGCAGCATTCCAGTCTTACGCAAAGACTTTACGATTGATCCATACCAAGTCTACGAAGCTAGAGCAATTGGAGCTGATGCCATTTTGTTGATTGTGGCTTGCCTAGAACTGAATCAAATGAAAGAGTTAGAAGCGTGTGCCCATGAACTGGGACTAGATGTACTCGTTGAAGTTCATAACGCGCCTGAATTAGAGCAAGCCCTGGAATTAAAGACGCCGCTACTCGGTATCAATAATCGCAACCTGAAAACGTTTGAAGTAACTCTTCAAACCACGCTCTCACTGCTATCCATGCTTCCGGCAGGAAAAACATTAGTTACCGAGTCTGGAATTATGAGTCGCGCCGATGTGCAGCTGATGCGTGATCACCAAATCAATGCATTCTTAGTGGGTGAAGCCTTTATGCGCGCCAATGATCCTGGCGCGGCTTTAAGCGAGCTGTTTAATTAAGCAAGCTTAGAAGGCTTGAGTAAATCAAGCCCAGCTTTAATAAGGCCAATCAAAAGAACTGTGCCCAGCACATCACCAATCCACATTACTAAAAAGTGATTTAGGGTTCCAGCCTCATCAAGACCTCGAATGGCAAACCACCATTGATGAAAGCCGGCACTTAAGGCGGCATAAATCAAAGTGCAGATTACCAACTTCTGTAAGCTCAAGTTACTTAAATCAGGTGCAATATTAATGTTACTTACTACAAGAACTCTTGCCATATAGGGGGCAAAGCCGGATATCAAGCCGATACCGATGCAAGTAATCAGCTCAGGTGGAAATTGACCAAAGAAGCAAATTAGGAATGAGGCCATGGCAATTCCTACTGCACCAGATAAACCAAAGATCAGCGTTAGGAGCAAACGTAAACCAGCTGGAAGATAAATCCAGTTAACGCCAAGGCCATATGCAAGGTGTGTGGTGAGCCAATCGTTAATGTAAAAGAGGCTGAAGTAAGCAATTGCGCTCACCATCAATCCCATCACCCATTCACTTCTTCTTTTATCCATTATTGTCAGTATGGTTGATTTTATAAATGCAGACAAGTTACGAACAAGGTAAATGAGCCTACAATAGCGTTAACCCTAAGGCTAACTACACTTCATAAACCTACCAAAAAATGTCAACAACCAAATCTTCTTGCTACATTCGCTTTCTGAACTTGATTGATGTTCTTGATCGAATTAACCCTGGCAAGAAACTCGACTCCATTGAAGAGAGTCTTCTGGATAAAATTATCTTGAGCTTTCATGCCAAACAGTCTATTTTGGTTGGTGACCTGATTTCCCTTTCTGATCTAGGATCCCAGGCGACCCTCCATGGACGACTGAAGAATCTGAGCGCTATGGGTTACATCAAAATGGCTGCCAATGAAGATGGGCGTAAAAAAGAAGTAGTTCCTAGCAAGATCGCTATCAAGCGCTATGAAGAAATTGCTAAGTGCCTCAAAAAGGCAGTTGAAGCGAGCTAATTAGCCCTTAGATAGCAAAAAGCCCTTACTAGTAAGGGCTTTTTTCATTTGGCGGGGCAAATTTAGACGTTAAAGAGGAAGTTCAAAACATCGCCATCTTTAACGACATACTCCTTACCTTCAGCACGCATCTTTCCAGCTTCCTTGGCGCCAGACTCACCTTTAAATTGAATAAAGTCCTCAAAAGCAATCGTTTGCGCACGAATAAAGCCACGCTCAAAATCCGTATGAATCACCCCGGCAGCCTGCGGAGCAGTATCACCTTGATGGATTGTCCAGGCGCGAACCTCTTTGACGCCAGCAGTAAAGTAGGTCTGGAGGCCCAATAACTTATAGCCCGCACGAATCACGCGATCTAATCCAGACTCCTCCATACCGAGGTCTGCCAAAAACTCCACTTTGTCAGCGTCATCCAAATCGGCAATCTCAGCTTCGATTGCGGCGCAGACTGCAACTACTGGCGCACCCTCTTTAGCTGCATGCTGAATAACTGCCTCTAGATGCGGATTATTGTCAAAGCCATCTTCCTTGACGTTAGCGATGTACATCGCTGGCTTTGCAGTAATTAAGCAAAGTGGCTTTAAGAGTAGATTCTCTTCATCGCTCAGCTTGAGGCTACGCACTGGCTGCGCTTGGTCTAAATGGGCCTGCACCTTAGTGAGAACAGCGACTAAAGCAGTTGCCTCTTTATCGTTACCTGACTTGGCGGCCTTGCTTGAGCGCTGTAGCGTTTTTTCAACCGTAGTTAAATCCGATAAGGCCAGCTCTGTATCAATCACTGCGATATCAGAGATAGGATCGATCTTGCCGGCCACGTGAATCACGTTAGCATCCTCAAAACAGCGCACTACATGGGTAATAGCGTCAGTTTCACGAATATTGGCTAAAAATTGATTTCCCAGGCCTTCGCCCTTAGAGGCTCCAGCCACTAAGCCAGCAATGTCGACAAATTCGACAGCCGCAGGCAGGATGCGCTCAGGCTTGACGATCTCAGCCAAAGCGGCAAGACGGGGGTCAGGAACCTCGACCACACCCACATTAGGCTCGATCGTGCAGAAAGGATAGTTTTCCGCCGCGATTCCAGCCTTGGTAAGCGCGTTAAAGAGGGTAGATTTGCCGACGTTAGGCAGGCCGACGATGCCACATTTCAAAGACATAGCCGTATTGTAAAGGGCTAGTTTCGATATCATCGAGATATGTCAGAAGTCTCCCAAAATACCTCGGCTAAATTGCCTAAAAATACCTCTCAAATCCGGATGATCGACGTCGCCGTAGTGGGTGGAGGTATAACAGGCAAGGCTTGCGCCTTAGGTTTAGCTCAGCTTGGTCTGCAAACCATTCAGATTGCCCCCGACTTAGGGCAAGCAGTCGCTCTACCCCAAGGAAATCAATGGGGGCAGCGAATTTATGCATTTTCTCCCAGCACTCAAAAATTACTAGCCCATCTTCAAGTTTGGGATGCGATTGATCACAGCCGCATGCAGCCCGTTCGAGATATGCGGATTTTTGGCGATCGCGGAGAAAAGCAGGACCAACTTCATTTATCTGCTTTTGAGGCGGGGACACCTCAATTAGCCTGGATTGGTGAGTCGAATGTGATCGAACACACTTTGGATCAAGCCTCACGCTTCCAAAGTAAATTGGAGCGTATATCTGATGCAGTTGAAAATATTCAAGTAGATGCCGATGGTGCGAGCCTCCAGCTCACAAATGGTTCTACATTACGCGCCCAACTCGTGATTGCTGCTGATGGCGCCAACTCTCCGATTCGTAGCGAGCTAGGTATTTCCGCGCAAGAAGAAAGTTATTCACAAAATGGGGTGGTAGCAAATTGGCTTTGTAGTCATGCGCATTTAGAAACTGCCTATCAATGGTTTTTACCAGGTGGCGATATTGTGGCGATGTTACCGCTACCAAATCAACAAGTCTCGATGGTGTGGTCAACTTCGCCCGAAAATGCCGCGGAACTCTTAAAGCTTGATCAAGCAGCATGGACTAAAAAGTTTTTCGCCATTGCCAATGGGGCAATAGTCGAACAACTCGGATCACTCAAACTCAATTCCATACCGGCTGCCTTTCCATTAAGAAGAATGCGGTCAAGCCGATTTATTGGTCCAGATGAAAATCCCAAGGTAATCCTGGTCGGAGATGCAGCCCATGTGATGCATCCATTGGCAGGGCAAGGCTTGAACCTAGGATTAAGAGATGTCGCAACCCTACTCAATATTTTGAGCAAACGCGAATCCTTCCGCCTGCCAAACGATAAAGTTTTATTACGCCGCTACGAGCGGCAACGCCAAGGCGATACGAGTGCATTGCTATGGGTCACGGATAGGCTTAAGAAACTATTTTCAGCGAGTAGTAGCACTGAAAAGCAATTACGCAATTGGGGGCTCGGTATGGTCAATCGCAGTCACTTTATTAAACGGCGCCTCATTGAACGCGCCCTCGGAGATGCTGATTTTGAATAAATTATTTTCTACAATTGCTTTAGCTTGCTCTCTTACCTTTTTAGTGGGAGTAGTCAATGCACAACCAGAACAGCAAGTCCGGTCTGAGCTACAAAAAAAGATTGGTTCCAATACGAAAATTAAAGGTGTGTCTCAATCCCCTATTCCAGGCATTTATGAGGTCTTAGTTGGAAATGATGTGTTCTACACCGATGCGAATAGTAAATATTTAATCCAAGGTGAAATCATTGAGATCGCTACAGGAAAAAATATTACCGAACAAAAGCAGGCAGACCTCAATCGCATTAAATGGTCTGAACTTATTCCATCTAACGCTTTAAAGTCGGTCCGTGGAAATGGTAGTCGACAATTGGCGGTTTTCTCTGATCCTAATTGCGGCTACTGTAAGCGTTTAGATAAATCGTTGCAGCAACTCGATAACGTGACTATCTATACTTATTTAATTCCGATTCTGTCAGCCGACTCTGCGCAGAAGTCCAAACAAATTTGGTGCTCTGCGGATCCCCAGAAAGCCTATGTTGATTGGATGATTAATGGGATTGCACCCAGCGGTAAGGGTGACTGCACGACTCCGTTAGATAAAAATATAGCCTTTGCTAAAACCTATGGCATTACAGGAACTCCGACCATCTTCTTTACAGATGGCAGTCGCTTTCCAGGCGCAGTTCAAATCACTGATATTGAAAAGAAATTTAGTAGTTTGAAGTAATAGGTAACGCTGATGAACAAATTAAATACTTCTGATCTACCTGCAATTCAATACACCATTTGGTCAGCTGATCTACACGGTCACCGCTTTCATGTGAAGCTGCGCATTGAAAACCCATTGCCGAATGGGCAAATTCTGCAAATGCCTGCCTGGATTCCAGGAAGTTATTTAATACGAGACTTCAGCAAACAAATTGAAACGATTGAAGCATTTGCACTTGAAAATCCAAATCAAGCATTGGAATTAGAAAGAATCGACAATGATCAGTGGCGCTTACCCAAGGTAGCTGGTGCAGTAGAAATTCTGACAACTGTTTATGCATTTGATTCTTCTGTGCGCGCCGCCTATCTCGATACTGAACGTGCATTTATTAATCCAAGCAGCTTGTGTTTGGCAGTCAAAGGTCAAGAATCTTTGCCCTGCGCTTTAGTGTTGATTCCGCCTAAAGATACTTGCGCAAACTCATGGATCGTTCAGACAGGCTTACAACCCGCCAAAATAGATAGTCAAGGTTATGGCTTTTATCTTGCCAAAAACTATGATGACTTACTTGATCATCCAATTGCCATGGGCGAGTTCCAGATTACCTACTGGAAATCCAATGGTGTGTCACACAGTATGGCGATACAAGGTTGCATTCATGAAATTGATCTAGAGCGCTTGGCAACAGACCTTCAGGCTATCTGCACTTGCACTATCAATCTTTTTGAACCGAAAACTAAAAACGCACCCTTCCAGAATTATTTATTTTTAGTTAATGCCGTTCTTTCTGGGTATGGTGGACTTGAGCATCGTAATAGCACTGCTCTGCTATGCCGTCGCGATCAGATTCCTCAAGTCAACACTCCCTTAGATGAGGCATCCTATCGTGAGTTCTTAGGTCTTTGTAGTCATGAGTACTTTCATGCTTGGTTAGTCAAACGGATTCAGCCCAAAGCATTTCAACCTTACCAACTCGATCGCAGAAACCATACTCGCCTACTCTGGTTGTTTGAAGGCTTTACGAGTTACTACGATGACTTGCAATTATTCCGCAGCAAACGCATTGATCTCAAAACCTACCTCAAGCTAGTTGCGAATAATTGGAACGGTATTTTGCGTGGCCCTGGACGATTGAAGCAAAGTCTGGCAGACAGCTCTTTTGATGCCTGGACCAAGTACTACCAAGCTGATGAGAACACGCCCAATGCGGTCGTGAGCTATTACGGTAAGGGCGCATTGCTCGCCTTAGGATTGGATCTCCAGATTCGCGCATTTACAAATAACCGTCAGTCTTTAGATGATTTGATGCGCCTCATCTGGAAAACACATGGGGTCACTCTGGATGGTATTACTGAAGATGGTTTGGATGGGTTGATATCCAAGCTGCTTGGCAAAGGATTCTCCAAAACTTGGGCTCAATTTAAATCTCGTTATATTTTTGGCGCGGAAGATATTCCAATTCAGAAATGGATTGACTCCAAATTCATTACAGCTAGACCAAAAAAACATTCCAAACTAGAGCAAATAAAGCTGCAATTCGGAATGCGTCATAGTGATAGCAATGGCTGGCTAAAGGTAACGCATGTGCTTGATGGTGGAGCTGCACAATTAGCAGGCCTAGCACCTGGAGATCTGTTGGCTAGCATTAATGGCGAGCGCATCACAACTGCCCGCTGGGATAAGGTTTTAGCTAGCTTGATCCCTGGACAAGTTATTCAGATTTGTTTTTATCGAGATGATTTAGAGCACGAGTGCATGACAGTTCTTGAAGACGAGCAAATTCCAAACCAATACACCCTCACGCCAACTGAGTAATGCATTCATTTTCTGCAGCTGATATTCCAGAAGATTGGCGCGCGCTCCTCGGAGACTATTTTGAATCGCCTGAGTGGCAACAACTACAAACTAATCTCAGGGCCGAGCTAAATACATCTGCAGGAATGATGTGTCCTGAGCCCCAGAATTTCTTCAAAGCGCTGACATTAACCCCGCTTACTAAAGTTAAGGTCGTCATTTTGGGGCAGGATCCGTACCACTCCCCCGGTCTAGCTCAGGGCTTGGCTTTTTCGATACCCAGCAATATTCCAACTAATTCCCGACAATTTCCTAGTTCCTTGCGCAATATCAGCAAAGCCCTAGCACTGGAAGGTTTTGGTACCCTTCCCAACGGTGATCTTCATACTTGGGCTGAGCAAGGTGTCCTCCTTATTAATACCGCCCTCAGCGTCAAATTAGGCGTAGCGGGCAGCCATACCAACATAGGCTGGAAGCCCCTCGTTGATAGACTGATCAGTACCTTGGCAAAGCAAAAACCTTGCCTGGTTTGGATGCTGTGGGGTGGTCACGCCCAATCCAAGCTACCCCTGATTGAGGCAGCCCCAGATCAATTGATTCTGCAATCCTCCCACCCCTCTGGGCTGGGAGTCTACAAAACGGATCAACCCTTTCTACAGCCTGGTGCAAGGGCAAGCTGCGGGCACTTCACTAAAGCCAATGAGTGGCTCATGAGGCGCCATGAAACCCCTATTTGCTGGGTCACCTCGAACGAGCCCACAGCCAGCGTCGCCCTTCAAGCCAAGCTCTTTAACTAAGGTTTGGCTGCTGCATACAGGCAGCCAGCCAAACATGCGGCCACTATTGCACTGAGCCATTCCAGCATCTGGCCAGCCTGAAATAAACCTACAAATTGCCCTATATAGGAGCTAGCTAGGGCAGCAATACTGCCAACTAAGACTGCCATGAGGAATTTCTTGGTCTTTGGCTTGGATTTACCTTGTCTGGGGTAAAAAACCAAAGCAAATACGCTAGATAGACCGCCAATCACCAGAAAAGCTAAAAACCCCATTGCTACCCCCATTGTTGCTGACATCAAATCTATAATCACCATTATGAAGTTGTTGACACTCGGCATCAATCATCACACAGCGCCGGTCGCCATTCGGGAAAAGGTCGCCTTTGACCCCGAATTTCTTCAAGAAGCGTTGCATGATCTTCGCCAACATCTCGTTGGCGCGAATCAGGCCGGCCTGCCTGAGGCCACTATTTTGTCGACCTGCAATCGCACTGAAGTCTATTGCGCCGCTAATGACGCAGACGCTGCAAGTCTTTTGCATGAAGCAACGTTTGACTGGCTAGCCAAAACCCAACAACTTGCTCCAAGCAGTTTGGAGCCGCATATTTATTCACTACCGCAATCTGATGCGGTACGTCACGCCTTTCGGGTTGCCTGTGGATTGGATTCCATGGTGATTGGTGAAACCCAAATTTTGGGTCAGATGAAAGATGCTGTGCGCACTGCAAATGATGCAGGCGTCCTTGGTACTTATCTCAATCAACTCTTTCAGAAAACTTTTGCCGTTGCCAAAGAAGTTCGTGGCTCTACAGAAATTGGCGCTCATTCAATCTCGATGGCAGCTGCCTCAGTTCGATTAGCCGAACGTATTTTTGAAAGTATTGCTGATCAACGTGTTCTGTTTATCGGTGCTGGCGATATGATCACTTTATGTGCAACCCATTTTGTGGCACGTAAACCCAAGGCCGTTGCAATTGCTAATCGCACCATTGAGCGTGGCCAAGAATTAGCAGATTCGATTTCAATTCAAGATGTTGAGGCGGAATCATTCAAGCTTTCAGAATTACCTTCACGATTACATGAATTCGACATCATTATTTCAAGCACTGCCTCATCGCTTCCGATCATTGGCTTGGGAATGGTGGAGAGCGCTCTGAAGCAACGTCGCCATAAACCGATGGTGATGATTGACTTAGCGGTACCTCGTGACTTTGAGCCTGAGATTGCTCGTTTAAATGACATTTATCTTTATACAGTCGATGATTTAGGCGTCATGATTCAAACGGGAACGTCTCTACGCCAAGCTGCTGTAAGCCAAGCTGAAGCGATCATTGAAGATCGCGTTGGTAGTTTTATGCATTGGATGCAGGGTCGCAAGACTGTGCCATTGATTCAGGATATTCAGCAACAAGGTGAACATCTCAGACAGCTCGAACTCGATCGCGCCATGAAACGATTGATGCGTGGCGAGGATCCCCAAGAAGTTCTTAATGCGATGGCTCAAGGCTTAACCAATAAGTTCTTGCATGGCTCACTACATGCTTTACAACACTCTAATGGCGCTGAGCGTGACGCCCTGATTAAGTTGCTTCCCAAATTGTTCGCCTCGCACTCCAAGCCAGAAGACCATTAGATGAAGCCCAGCATGCGGGCTAAGCTAGACCACCTAGACACGCGCTTAGCCGAACTCAATTCCCTATTAACTACCGAAGAGTCCACGAAGGACATGGACAACTATCGGAAGCTCACGCGTGAGCATTCTGATATTGCGATGGTAGTTGAGCAGTTTGGCTTATACAAACAAGCTGAGGCTGATGCTCAAGCCGCTGAAGAGATGCGCAAAGATCCGGAGATGAAAGACTTTGCCGATGACGAACAGAAGCAAGCTCAGGCTACTATGGAGGAGCTTGAGGGCGTACTTCAAAAACTACTATTACCTAAAGATGTGAATGACGAGCGCAACGTCTTCTTAGAAATTCGTGCGGGTACGGGTGGTGATGAGAGCGCCCTCTTTGCTGGCGACTTATTGAGGATGTATACGCGCTTCGCTGAGCGTCAAGGCTGGAAGGTGGAAGTGGTAAATGCCGCCGAATCTGATCTTGGTGGATACAAAGAAGTTGTTCTTCGCTTGGTTGGTCAATCCGTTTACTCGCGCCTCAAATTTGAATCTGGTGGTCACCGCGTGCAACGTGTACCCCAAACAGAAACCCAAGGTCGTATACATACATCTGCTTGTACAGTGGCAGTGATGCCCGAGGCAGATGAATTAGAGGCAGTCAAAATTAATCCCGCTGAACTGCGTATTGATACTTTTAGAGCATCAGGTGCTGGTGGCCAGCATATTAATAAAACAGATTCTGCAGTACGTATCACGCACTTACCCACGGGCACAGTAGTTGAGTGTCAGGATGACCGTAGCCAACACCGTAACCGTGAACAAGCGATGAAAGTGCTGGTATCACGCATCATGGATGCGCGTGAACGCGAGAAACATCAGCTCGAAGCCCAAACCAGAAAGTCTCTGATTGGTTCTGGTGATCGTAGCGACCGAATTCGTACTTACAACTTTCCGCAAGGTCGCATTACTGATCATCGTATTAATCTCACGCTCTATAAGATTGATGCCATGATGGATGGAGATTTAGACGACCTGTGCAATGCTTTGGCATCAGAACATCAAGCAGAGCTTCTTGCAGCACTTGGTGATAGTTAATGTAGGTAGGATGAGTATTAGCCAGTCTTTACGAGAATTAATGAGCAACTGCGCATTGCCAGTCAATGAGGCGCGGATATTGCTAGCCCACTTACTAGAGAAGCACTATCAACTCCCACGTTCTGCCCTCCTATCGCGCGACGATATGGGCCTGAATGAGCAAGCCTTTGAAGAATGGGAAAGTCTAGTCTCCAGAAGATTGCATGGTGAGCCCATCGCTTATATCTTGGGTAAGAAGGGTTTTCATAATATTGAGTTACAGGTAGGGCCTGGAGTACTGATTCCCCGCCCAGAAACCGAGCTCCTGGTAGAGATTGCTCTTACCGATATCACCAAGCTCAACAGGGCTACCAAGGTATTGGACCTCGGCACCGGCTCTGGCGCTATTGCCCTCTCGATTGCTAGTGCTGCGCCTCTGGCGTTACTGTTTGCAACAGATCAATCAGAACATGCTCTGGGTATCGCCAAGCAAAATGCTGAATTCCTCAACCTGACGGATCGAGTCCAGTTTTCACAGGGCAGTTGGTACGAGGCGCTAGTCCAAGGAAACCAATTTGATGTCATTGTCAGCAATCCGCCCTATATCGCTAACCAAGACCCCCATCTCACCCAGGGGGATCTCCGATTTGAGCCTGAATCTGCGCTGACCGATTACGCTAGCGGGCTGAGCTGCCTAGAGGTCATTATTGCCGGGGCAGATCAATATCTGAAAGCTGGTGGCTTGATTGCCGTCGAGCATGGCTTTGATCAATCTCAAGCGGTGCTAGAGCTTATGAAAGAAGCAGGCCTAATAGATGTGCAGGCTCATCTCGATTTGGCGGGCCACTGCCGTGCAGCCTCTGGACGAAAAAGGCTCTAAAACCCATAAAGGGAATTAACCCTTTTCTGCAGATAGCCTTAAAATTACCCTCATTGTTAATTGCAATTCAAGATCGCCTTACAGCGCTAATTCAGGAAGAAAATTATGGATACCCAAGCAAAAATTCAAGAAATCGTTAGCAGCCATCCCGTTGTATTGTTCATGAAGGGCAATGCTCAATTTCCACAATGTGGTTTCTCTGGAAATGCAGTCAATATTCTGCGCACTTGTGGCGTAGACAAGCTACATACAGTGAACGTATTAGAGGATGCAGAAATTCGTCAGGGTATTAAAGAATTTGCTAACTGGCCAACCATTCCTCAGCTCTATATCAATGGTGAATTCATTGGTGGCTCTGACATCATGACTGAGATGTTCCAAAGCGGTGAATTGCAAAAGTTAGTTCAAGGCTAAGACTTCATAGCTTGCATAGACTGTATTTGTGACTTTTGATTTCAGCGCCCTACTCCTTTTTGGCCTGCCATTCGGTTTATGCGCAGGCCTTTTGGTTTACGCGCTCAATCTGAGGTCCGCGCTGCAGCGTAGCGAACAAGAAGCGCAAACTGAAGCAGCCCTTACTATCAGCCTGCGCTCTGAAAGAGACCAGGCCTTACAAAATGCAATTCGCCTCGAGGCGGAGCTAGATTCCGAGCGCAAGCAAGGTCTTGGCAGAATTGAATCCCTCAATGAGGCTAAAGAAGCGCTGACCAATCAGTTCAAAAATTTAGCTAATGAAATTCTGGAAGATAAGTCGAAGCGCTTCACCGAACAAAATGTTGCCAATCTAGATGCATTACTCAAACCACTGCAAAACAAGCTTTCAGAATTTAAAGAGCAGGTAAATACCTCCTACGGTAATGAAGCACGTGAACGCTTTGCCCTCAAGAGCGAGATCGAGCGTCTAGCTAATCTAAATTTACGTATGTCAGATGAAACGCGTTCGCTGACCCAAGCGCTCAAGGGCGATTCGAAAGTACAAGGCAATTGGGGTGAATTGGTTCTCGAGTCCATCCTTGAATCTTCAGGCTTGCGCAAGGGCGAAGAATATCTTGTTCAAGACAGCCATACCCAGACTGATGGCTCACGCCTTCAACCAGACGTTGTTGTTAAATTGCCGGAAGGCAGGAGTTTGGTGGTCGATAGCAAGGTTTCCATCACAGCATATTCACGCCATGCTGAAGCAACCGATCCGATAGTCTCAGAACAAGAGTTGGCTGCACACATCCAGTCGCTAAGACAACATATTCAGGGGCTCTCGAGCAAGAACTACAGTTCTTTATATGGCATTGGCTCGGTAGATTTTGTCTTGATGTTTGTGCCCATCGAGCCAGCTTTTCTATTGGCCCTAAAAACTGCACCCAACCTTTACCAAGAAGCGCTAGCGAAGAACATTGTGCTGGTATGCCCCAGCACCTTGATGGCCACACTGCGTACCGTTGCTCACTTATGGCGTCAGGATCACCAAAATCGCAACGCCTTAGAAATTGCAAAACAATGTGGCACGCTCTACGATAAATTTGTTGGTTTTGTAGATGATCTTGAAAAACTAGGTCAACGTCTAGATCAAGCACAAACCAGTTATCACGATGCCTTTAATAAACTGAAATCAGGTAAGGGTAATCTGATTCGTACCGCTGAGAAGGTGCGCGAGCTTGGCGTTAAGCCTAGTAAAAACATCCCTGCACCCCTGATTGAATCTTCAACAGATCCAGAATAAACGCAGAACAAAAATTGACTGCTACAGCATCAGACTCTCAAGCCCCATCTCATTCCTATAGAAAAGTTGCCATCGCAGCCTGCTTTGGAACATTTCTAGAGTGGTATGACTTTCTTACTTTTGCCACTCTGGCTGTAGTTTTTGGTCCACTCTTTTTTCCGTCTAGTGATCCCAGCACAGCCTTATTAGCCAGCCTAGCAACCTTTGGGGTAGGTATGGTGGTAAGGCCCATTGGTGCGGCCATATTCGGCAGCATTGGTGACCGTATTGGGCGCCGTCCTGTTTTTATGATCACCATTACCCTCATGGGTATCGCAACGGTCTGCGTTGGTTTTTTGCCGACCTATGCTCAAGTTGGAATATGGGCGCCCACCATGCTAGTCAGCTTAAGATTGCTTCAAGGCCTTTCAGCCGGCGGTGAAATTGGAGGAAGCGCAGTCTACCTAACAGAGCATGCTGGCGACTCTAATCGTGGTTTTAAGACAAGCTTTTTACAACTGATGGGGCCGCTGGGGATCCTGGTATCCACCTTACAAATTGCCCTGCTTCAGCTCTACCTGACTCCAGAAGAATTTCTATCTTGGGGCTGGCGTGTGCCATTTTGGGTTTCTCTCATTCTTTTATTGATTGCATTTAAAGCGCGCATGGCTTTAGAGGAAACGCCGATCTACTTGCAGCTCAGTAAAACAGAATCTCAATCCAAGAGCCCATTACGAGACAATCTCAAAGATCCTGAAACCAGAAAGAGAATGTTTCTACTTTTCTTCTGCATATCTGCTGGTGGCGCAGTACTTTTTTTCTGCGTGCAGGTCTACACCTCGATCTTTCTGAAAACTACCGTAAAGCTTGCACCACAAGTAGTTGACCAGTTAAGCGTTTATGCAACAGTTGCTCTGCTACCCCTCACCGTATTCGCAGGATGGCTCTCAGACAAGGTTGGTAGAAAACCTGTTGTAGTCAGTGGTCTGATCTTGGGAGCCGCACTAATACTGCCGGCATTTCATCTTCTGCAAGCTAATGGTGAATCCACTCTATTGATAAGCCTAATCTTAATTGCTTTATCAGCAATCCTGGCACTAGTGGTTGGGCCACAAACAGCCCTTCTTGCAGAATTATTTCCAGCTAAAACCAGAAATAGTGCAGCCACTCTTCCACATAACTTAGCTGCAGGCTGGATTGGTGGACTGCTTCCTTTAATTGTGACCTGGTTGAATCAATACTGGGAAAGTAGCATTGCAGGACTCTGGTATCCGACTATATTCTTGGCTAGCGGTGCAATTGTGGCAATACTCTATTTGCCGGAAACTAGAAAAACGAATCTACTGAATTAAATTCTTTGCAATATGCTTTATTGGATCCCATAAAAAGAAAAAACCTAAATTCGCGAGAACTTAGGTTTTTTTAAATTTTTGGTGCCCCTTGTCCGACTCGAACAGACCACCTACTGATTACAAATCAGTTGCTCTACCAGATGAGCTAAAGGGGCAACGGATAATATTTTAACCTATTTCACAATCGTTAAGGAAGGTCTGCCAGCTTTTGGTTTTTCAGGATTCTCGGGATCCGAATCTTGAGGTTTAACTGACTGGCTAGCATCAAATGGAAAGGACATGCCCTGGCCATTTTCACGGGCATAGATAGCTAAAACATGGCTTACTGGAACCATGATTTTTCTTGGGACTCCGCCAAATCTTGCCTGGAAGCTAATCCAGTCATTGTCTAAATTGAGCTGATGACAGGCCTCAAGAGAAAGATTGAGAACGATTTCATTATTCTTCACAAACTCCATGGGCACTTCGACGTTTTCATCAACAAAAACTGCCATGAAGGGTGTAAAACCAAAATCCGTGCACCACTGATGTAGGGCACGGATTAGGTAAGGTTTATTGCTTGGGATATCAGACATGCTTATCTTGCCAGCATGGACAATGAGCCGCTTAGCGACGCATTACCTTTTCTGAAGGCGTTAAAGCCTCGATATAAGCAGGTCTACTGAAAATACGCTCAGCGTACTTCAAGAGAGGGGCTGCATTGCGCGAGAGGTCAATGCCGTAATGCTCTAAACGCCATAGTAATGGAGCTATAGCCACATCAAGCATAGAAAACTCTTCACCCAGCATGTACTTGTTCTTCACAAAAATAGGTGCCAGCTGAGTTAGGCGATCACGAATAGCCAAACGAGCCTTTTCGTGAGACTTCTCTGCTGCCTTACCTTTTTCGTTCTCCAAGGCTGCAACGTGTACAAACAATTCTTTCTCAAAATTGAAGAGGAAGAGGCGTGCGCGTGCGCGAGCAACTGGATCAGGCGGCATTAATTGTGGATGAGGGAAACGCTCATCAATATATTCATTGATGATGTTTGACTCATACAAAATCAAGTCGCGCTCAACCAAGATTGGCACTTGGCCATAAGGGTTCATCACCGAGATATCTTCTGGCTTGTTAAACAAGTCAACATCACGGATCTCAAAGTCCATGCCTTTTTCGAAAAGCACCAAACGGCAGCGTTGCGAGAATGGGCAGTTTGTGCCCGAGTACAACACCATCATAAATTTATTTCCTTAAATATCTACTTCAATACAACAAACGCACAAACAACTGCGACTTTAAATCTTAGAAAACCTTGGCTTAGTGAATGTCTTTCCAGTAAGCCTTATTCAAACGTGAAGCTAAGAGCGTAAAGATTGCCAAGAAGATCAGCACAATCACACCCAGACGCTTGCGCTCTAGTTGTACTGGCTCAGCCATCCATGACATGAAGGCAACTAAGTCAGCCATGTTGTCGTCATACTCTTGTGGCTTCATGGTTCCAGGCGTCAACTGCTCAAAACCAACAAATACCTTTTCCATGCGGGTTGCATCATGTGGATCTTTGCGCTCTTCAAATTTCGCAGCACGCTCACCCTGCAGCTCCCATAGAACATGTGGCATACCAACGTTTGGATATACCAAGTTATTCCACCCGGTTTGAGTAGTGTCGTCTTTGTAGAAAGTACGGAAATAGGTATAGAGCCAATCGGTGCCACGTGCGCGCGCCTCTACAGATAAGTCAGGCGGAGTTTTACCGAAGAACGCTTTACCTTCTTTTGGTGTCATGGAGATCGTCATCAGATCACCAACCTTAGCATCAGTAAAAATCAAGTTATCTTTGATTTGCTGATCAGTCAGGCCGATATCACGCAAGCGGTTGTAACGCATGCTGGTAGCTGAGTGACAGTTCAAGCAATAGTTTACAAACAACTTGGCACCATTTTGTAGAGATGCGTTGTTACTGACGCGATCTGGCGCTTTATCCAATGGAAAGCCGCCTTCACTGGCATTAGCACTTACGCCAAAGCCTAGGGCAGCAACTAGAACAGTTGCTTGGCAGATGCCCATCAAAGTTTGCAGAATTCGTTTCATACTAGTTCCTAATTTCTCGGTATCTGAATTAATGGGACTTAAAAGTAACGCGAGTTGGAACTGGCTTGAACGTGCCAAGCTTGCTCCAGAAAGGCATTGCTAAGAAGAAGCCCAGATAATAAATAGTGCAAATCTGAGAAATCTTTTCAAATACTGGTGATGGTGGCTCGATACCTAAATAACCCAAGATCACGAAGCTCACAATAAATACTCCATAGATGTATTTATGGAACTTCGGACGGTAACGAATAGACTTCACTGGGGAGTGATCTAACCATGGCAAGAAGAACAGGATCACAACAGAACCACCCATGATCACAACACCCCAGAACTTCGCATCAAATGCATAGAAGCCAGCAGCTAACACTACTGCAATTGCAGCACATGCACCTTTGACCCTAAGATCTTTAGACTTCAGGGCAAACATTCCTAAAATCACTGCCAAGAAAATCCACAACGGCAATAGGAAGTTAGAAGTCGTTGCACGCAACATGGAGTAGAACGGTGTGAAATACCAAACCGGTGCAATGTGTGTTGGAGTTACAAATGGATTTGCAGGGATAAAGTTATTTGCCTCGAGGAAGTAACCGCCCATCTCCGGTGCAAAGAATACGATGCAAGCAAATACCATCAAGAATCCGCCCAAATACATGACGTCATGGACGCTGTAATAAGGATGGAATGGGATGCCATCTACTGGATGACCATTTGCATCAAGCGTGTCTTTAATTTCAACGCCATCTGGATTGTTTGAACCAACTTCATGCAAAGCAAGAATGTGAGCGGCAACTAATCCAATCAACACCAATGGAATCGCAATGACATGGAATGCAAAGAAGCGATTTAGTGTTGCATCGCCAACTACGTAGTCACCACGTAACCACAAAGAAAGATCTGGACCAATTAATGGGATAGCAGAGAACAAGTTTACGATCACTTGAGCACCCCAATAGGACATTTGACCCCATGGGAGCAAGTAGCCAAAGAATGCTTCACCCATGAGGCACAAGAAAATTGCGCAACCGAAGATCCAAATCAATTCACGTGGCTTACGATATGAACCGTAGATCAAGCCACGGAACATGTGCATGTACACAACAACAAAGAACATTGAAGCGCCAGTGGAGTGCATGTAGCGGATCAACCAACCCCATGGTACTTCACGCATGATGTATTCAACTGATTCAAATGCTTTCGCTGCATCTGGTTTGTAGTTCATTACCAAGAAAATGCCGGTAATGATCTGAATTGCCAATACAACAATTGCTAACGCACCAAAAATATAGAAGAAATTCAGGTTTTTAGGAGCGTAGTACTCGCTCATGTGACGCTTAAACGCTTCTGTTACTGGCAAGCGTGAATCCACCCAAGCCATGAGCTTTTGTGCGCCTGAAGCGTTTGCTGGGACTTCTTTTTCGTGAAATGCCATTTATCTCTCCTTAGGCCTTCTTATCTTCGCCAACCAGAATCTTGGTATCGCTCAAATACATATGTGGCGGTACTTCCATATTGTCTGGGGCTGGTTTGTTCTTAAATACGCGGCCTGCCATATCAAATGTAGAGCCATGACATGGGCACAAGAAGCCGCCTGGCCAAGTATTTGGTAAAGAAGGCTGTGGACCTGACTCAAATTTCGCTGTTGGAGAGCAGCCTAAATGGGTGCAAATACCCACTACAACAAGGTACTCAGGCTTAATTGAACGCCATTGGTTCTGGGCATAAGGAGGAGTAAATTGGGCTGGATCCCTTAAAGAATCAGGGTCTGCAAGCTCAGAATCAATTTTAGACAGTTCGGCAACTTGCTCAGGCGTGCGACGCACAACCCAAACTGGCTTACCGCGCCACTCAACCATACGCATCTCATCTGGCTGCATGCCAGAGATATCAATTTCAACAGCGGCTCCAGCGGCTTTTGCACGCTCGGAAGGCTCAAAACTGTTCACAAAAGGGTAAAGGGCTGCGGCTGCACCAACACCACCGACCGCCGAGGTCGCGATCAACCAATTACGACGATCCTTATCCATACAGGGCTTGTCACTCATTTACAGAATTCCTTGATAGAGCATTTTTAGATGGAAATTGCTTAAAGGTAAGATTTTAAAGTAAAAAGTGGGGTATGCAAGAAAGTTATGGGGTTAATCTTGAGATAATCCCAACGAATTAGAAAAGAGAGGGATTTATGGCTGTTTTAAAGGAATTTCGGGACTTTGCGGTCAAGGGTAACGTCATTGATTTGGCCGTTGGTGTCATTATTGGCGGGGCCTTTGGCAAGATTGTTGACTCACTCGTAAATGACATTGTTATGCCCGTCATTTCGACCCTCCTGGGGGGTCATATTGACTTCACCAATCTCTTCCTCGTTTTGGGCAAGATTCCAGAAGGCGTTCCACGCACCTTTGATGCTCTTAAAAAGGCAGGAATACCAATTTTTGCCTATGGGAACTTCATCACAATCTCAATTAACTTCATCCTTTTAGCTTTTGTCATCTTTCAGATGGTGAAGTTAGTCAATAGAGTTAGGGCAATGGATGCCCCTCCAGCACCTCCTACACCAGAAGATATTGTGCTGCTGAGGGAAATTCGGGATAGCCTCAAGAGATAGAAGGGCGGGAAGCCTACTTCCCAGCCGCCTTGATAACGCATTTGCTCAGCTTAGCCCAATAGTCTCGAGCCTTGGGTGTCAGCTCAATACACTTTTTACGACCGTCAGTGTCGGGACCATAGCGAATAAGATCCTGCTTTTCTAAATATGCAATACGCCTATGCAGGGTGGCAGGGGATCCTATGTCATTTGCATAAATCACATCCCCAACTAAGAGTGGCTTACCCTGCTTTTCATGGGTGACAATAAATTCGAGTAATTTTTTCTCAACATGATCCAACTTTGGAAAAGATGGGGATGCCTCTAGGGCCTCCAGCAATTGCGTAAATCTGAGATACGCATCATTGAGTAAAGAAGATTGCATATTTGCCTCCAGCTACTTGTTTTTTATTTTCTTATTCCCTTACTTTAAACCAAACCTCACGCAGGTCCGATTTTTTTAAAAGGCTTTCAGGGTTACCCCCCACTGTGTGTATTTTCTTGATTCAAATTAGAATTATCTGTAATTACCAATATCGATTAATAAATCAAGAAAAAATGATCCAAGCTTTAACTGTTATCTGCATAGCAGTAATCTGGAGTATTTGTGATTTTATTAATCATGAAGCACTTCATTTTCTTAAATCTGAAAAATTTCTTTATTCAGTATATTTATTGGCAGGCCTAAGATTGCTGGCAGTTATATTATTTGGCTATGTTGGATTCTTCGGCATCTTTTTTGGAAATGCATTTTCAAGCATCCTTTGGCGTGATTACGAACCAAACGATGCCATCTGGTTAGCGCTACTATCGTCCTCTGCCGCTCTATTTTCTTACAAGTTATGGCAAAAGCTAGCCACCATAAGTGATTCATTTAGCGGAGTAAGTCCTCTTCAGCTTTTTTATCTAATTGCTTTAAACGGCATGGTTACTTCATTATTGAGGTTTTCATACATTTTTTATAACGATAATCAAGTTTCGAGCGCTCTGATCATCAACACTCTAGCGTCGAATATTTCTGGGGCTATTTTCTTTTTATACACCATCAAGCTCTCAAATCATCTATATCGAAGAATGCGGCGCTAGTCTTAAATAAAAACAGCGTCAAAAAATCTTTAAATCTTCATCCCTTAGTTTATGGAGATTTAAAGAATGAAAAAATCGCTATTAGCAGTTGCAGCAATCGGCGCATTTGCGTCAGCAGCTCAAGCTCAGTCATCAGTAACCGTATACGGTATCTTGGACGTTGGTTTTCAAGGTGTAACAACACGTGGTACTGCTGCTTCATCAACAAGCACAGCAGTTCAAAACCCAGTAGCTGGTGGTAAATCTAATCAAACACGTTTCTCTGGCGAAGGCTCTGAGCAAACTTCACGTTTAGGCTTCCGCGGCACTGAAGATTTAGGCGGCGGCATGTCTGCTTTCTTCACGGCTGAATTTCAACTCTCGCCAACAGATGCAACACTATCTGGCACATACGGCAATGGTTTAGCTAACCGTCAAACATTTGTTGGTTTGAAAAAGAATGGTATTGGTCAAGCTGCAATCGGTACTCAGTACACCCCAATCCACATGGCAGTTGGTCGTACAGACCCAGGTCAGCAAAACAACATGTTGGGTAACGTAATTTACGCAACTAATGCTTCACAGGGTTCAGGTCAAACAGCTACTTCATACACAGTTCGTTACAACAATGCTTTGACATTAATGACTGATCGAATTGCTGGCTTTCAGGTAAACGCTATCTACAACAATAACAACACTGATACAAATCAGACCGCAGCTGCTGGTGGCTCTACCAACAACAATGCATGGGGCGCTGGTGTTAACTATGTATGGAACAAGTTAAACGTTGATGCAGCAATCCAGAATTCAAGCTCTTCAAACTGGACAGCTCAGCAAACTACTGGTCCAGCATTGCCAGCTTCAGCCAGCACTGCCGCAGCTAACTTGCCAGCTAACCCATTAGGTACAGCAATCAATATGGCTCAACAGTACTACGGTGCAACTTATGACTTTGGTATCTTGAAGGCATACGCTGGCTATATTTCAGCAAAGTACTCAAACCAAGCTACACCAAGCAGCTACTTACAACGTACTGCTCAGCAAATTGGTGTTCGTAGCTTCGTAACTCCAACAATCGAAGCTTGGGCATCTGCCGGTACAGGCCGTTTTGAAGGCCAGAACCTTGCACAATCTGCAGCAGCCTTAGCAGTTAAGAGTTCAGCTAGCCAAAACTTCACTGGTTACCAGTTGGGTTCTAACTACTGGTTGAGCAAGCGTACAAACATGTATGCAATTTTCGGCTCAACACAAGTATCTAGCTCTGGTGTTGCCATGTCTGAAGGTGGCTCAAGCTACGGTGTTGGCGTACGTCACACTTTCTAATTTAACGCTAGCGTAAGCTAGTCAGAATTAGGTCTTCTTAAAAACCACCCTTCGGGGTGGTTTTTTTATTAAATTTTTTTAGTGTCAATCTTATAACTATTATTGCCAATCATTACAAATACTCGTATGAAATCATTTTGTTGGGTTGTATAAATACATCAAATTTATAATTAAAAATGATAAGTATTTATTTGCATCCCCATATCAAATGCAATGCAGCCAATGATGACTGCATCGGAGCGGTCAATCCGATAAATATTGAATACTTGGTAGCCAAGCCATCTCAGAAGTCCTCTCAATTTCTTTCTGAATTTATAGCGAAGCCTAACCCAATCATTTTTGACGACGCAGTAAAAATTGCACTCAGAAGGGAGATTGCCAAGCATTCCCGGGGTGAAATTACCGCCCAGACCCTTGGAATGTTTCAAAGTCGACTTAAGTCAAAACTTCTTCCATTTTTTACCGGTATAAATATCATTGAAATTGACTACAGTACCGTGGCTCAATTCGTGAATTTTTTAAATTCAAAAGACATTAAACCAATAACAATTAAACAATATCTAGGTCTACTGAAAAGAATCCTACAAATTGCACTAGAGTTAGAGTGGATTTATAAGATACCTCTTTTCCCAAAAATTAAAGCCAAAAGCACTCCAAGGGGGAGCTTTACATGCAAAGAGTATAGGAAAATCTTGCAAGCTAGTAGGCAGCTCTCTAGAACTTGCCATACCGTACCGAATAACCATCGAGTAACTTCTGGTGGGGCATATATGCATCGTGATACGGTCCCGATGGAAATGACTTGGCTCATACAATTTATGGTGAATTCATTTGTCAGGCCAGTAGATATAAAAATCATTAAACACAAGCATGTTGAGATGATTTTAGGGGCTAATACCTATTTAAGATTAAGTTTGCCAAAAACAAAGTCTCATACTGGTCAGATAGTTACCCTAAGAGCTGGCGCTTTTATCTACGAGAGATTAAAGCGTTATCAAGCATCTAGAGGATACGGTAAAAGTGAAGACTACCTATTTCTACCCGAAGCAAAAGATAGGGCTGGAGCAATTCAGCTAATTACGTCTCATTTTAGAAAAATTCTTAAAAAGAGTGGCGGCACTATTGGTCAAGAGGGTCAAACAAGGACGCTATATAGCCTCAGACATACAGCGATTACATTCAGGCTTCTATATGGTCAGGGAATCGACCTGCTTACTCTTGCAAGAAATGCCAGAACGTCGGTAGAAATGATAGAGCGATTTTATTCATCGAATCTAACTGCTGAGATGAATATTGAAATGCTTCAATCTAAAAGAACATCCGTGAAGCAGTAGCGTCCATAATTAGCTATTTTAATAAACTAAGCACCTATATAGGCGATAAAAAACCCACTGCGTTTCAGCAGTGGGTTAATTTGATGCAAGACTAATTCTAACTAGCTTACGCTAGCGTTAAATTAGAAAGTGTGACGTACGCCAACACCGTAGCTTGAACCGCCTTCAGATACAGCAATTGAAGAGCTTGATACTTGTGTTGAGCCGAAAATTGCATACATGTTTGTACGCTTGCTCAACCAGTAGTTAGAACCCAACTGGTAACCAGTGAAGTTTTGTGATGCTGAAGCAGCAGTTGCACTTGACAATGCTGACAAGTTTTGTGCTGTGTAACGACCTGTACCAGCAGATGCCCAAGCTTCAACTTTTGGAGTTACGAAGCTACGAACACCGATCTGCTGAGCAGTTCTTTCGAGCTGAGCATTGCTAGCTTGAGCCTGAACTTTGTTGCTTACATAGCCAGCGTATGCCTTCAAGATGCCGAAGTCATAAGTTGCGCCGTAGTACTGTTGGGACATTTGAACAGCCGCGCCCAATGGGTTTGATGGAGCTAAACCAACAGTTTGCGTTGCTGGCAAAGCTGGACCAGTAGTTTGTTGAGCTGCCCAGTTTGAAGAGCTTGAATTCTGGATTGCTGCATCAACGTTTAACTTGTTCCATACATAGTTAACACCAGCGCCCCATGCATTGTTATTGGCAGAACCACCACCAGTTGCAGTTTGGTTTGTATCGCTGTTGTTGTTGTTATAGATTGCACTAACTACAAAGCCAGCCATGCGGTCAGTTGCCAATGTCAAAGCATTGTTGTAACGAACTGTGTAAGAAGCCGTTGTTTGGCCTGAACCTTGAGCTGCTGAAGTTGCGTAAATTACGTTACCCAACATGTTGTTCTGCTGGCCTGGGTCTGTACGACCAACTGCCAAATGAATTGGTGTGTACTGAGTACCGATTGCAGCTTGACCAATACCATTCTTTTTCAAACCAACGAATGATTGGCGGTTAAACAAACCATTGTTTGCATCACCAGAGAGAGTTGCGTTGGTTGAATTCAATGCAAATTCAGCTGTGAAGAAAGCAGACATGCCGCCGCCTAAATCTTCAGTGCCGCGGAAGCCTAAACGTGAAGTTGTCTCAGAGCCTTCGCCTGAGAAACGAGTTACGTTAGTTTTTGTTGAGCCATTACGTGTTGTAACGCCTTGGAAACCAACGTCCATGATACCGTATACGGTTACTGATGACTGAGCTTGAGCTGCTGACGCAAATGCGCCGATTGCTGCAACTGCTAATAGCGATTTTTTCATTCTTTAAATCTCCATAAATTGAAAGTAATGCCCAAACAAAACTGGGACCTATGAATTTTGCTTGTTTTGCCTTGCTAGACTGGGGGTAAGGGTATTTAGGAGCTCTTTTTGCTTGTCAAAAGGCAGTTTTTTGGCTTTCTTCGTTGTATCAGGGCAACAAGGGCTTTGATTTCTGTCTTTTTGGGGCCTTGAATGTCAAAATTGTCATATGGCAAGCCGTGAATTCTTAAAAATCCTCCAATTAGCCCGCATAGGTGACGTTTCTGCACAACAAAATTTGGCCTCAGCCTATCTTACGGGGGCCTTTAAAACCCCAATCCAGCCTGCTAATGCTTTGATTTGGTTAGAAAAATCATATTTATTACTTAAAAATCAGTTGGTTAGCGCTACAAGCTCAAGCGATATTGAAACTACCCATCTTGAAGCAGCTTCCCCAGATTTTTTGGCAATGTTTGAACAGATTTCAGCGGTTCCACTTGCTGCCACCCTGAGCTCGCCAGCATTCCCTTTTGGATGGAACTCGTTTTGGAAGCTAGCGCAAACCAATGTTTCTGCGAGATATGCGGCGCAATGGCAACTCGCGGAGTTATTACTCGATCCCAATAAAAAAGATCTGCAAACCGAAATTGCTAGTTGGGTTTCTAAGCAGGATGGTGAACGTGATTTTTCTGCACTTCAAAAAACCGCAAAAGATTTCCTTCATGAGTTAGCAGACTCAGAAACGCCTTTCACCAATTCTGCCAAAGAGCTACTTATTAAGCTACAACCAAAAGATGAGGCACTCTCCTCGCTTTGGAATGCTTGGACCTCAGAAAAGAATGAGGCGGCATTAATACAAGCAGCAGAACTTGGCCTAACGATTGCAAAACTTACCTTAGGTTTACGCCTAGCCCAATTCAATGAAGTTGATTCTGATGCGAAAGATTTGATTGGGGTGGGCAGCAGCAAGTCGAATGCCTCACTTAAGAAAGCAGCCTATTGGTTAGAGCTTGCCGCAAAAGATGGTGATCGCGATGCCTGGTTTGCACTTGGGGAGATTTATCGTCGCCCACAGTTCTCTGGATATAACGCCAGTGAAAGTGATCGATGCTTTGATCGCGCTGCAGACTTAGGGCATGCATATTCGCAATTTAGAAAAGGTGCCAATTTATGGCGCAAGCGTGAAAAGATTGAAGAAAAGGTTCGGGGGCTACAAGCTTCCTATTGGATTTGGCAGGCACACCAACAAGGCGTACCCGAAGCAAAAGAATTACTTGGGAAAATTTTAGAGAATGTCTCAAGCCCAAAGAAAAATGATTGGTTCGAATTAGCCACTTATGCTGAAAAGGCATTAAGCCATCACGCTGAACACAAATTAGATGAGGAGTGGATCTTGCTATGCCACCGACTCATCATCGCCAATCAATTTAATTTGAGTAAAGCAGAGTTATTACTATGCCAGGTTGGGCAGTTGCAACACGAACATTGTGTCGTTGTCGATATTCGCCATGAATTGCCGAAGATACTACCTAGATTGATTCAGATTGATACCACTCAACAGCGCCGCTCTTTACTTGCGGCAGGAAAAGTATTCGCAGGAAGCGAATCAGACTTGGAAGGAAATCTCAGGCAAAGACGTTATCGATTTGATCGGGTAACAGAGTGGCTCACTGCCACCTTCTCCCAAGATCAAACAGTTGCTTGAGTATCTGAGTTTGTTGTGCCAGCCTCGTCGTCCGAGGGCTTAGGCACATAAAATCGTGCTATGAGAAGTCCCAACTCATAGAGCAGGCACATTGGCACAGCCAACAACAGTTGAGACAACACATCTGGTGGCGTCACAATTGCTGAAATCACAAAAGCACCAACAATTACGTAAGGACGAATCTCTCTGAGTTTTTCTAGGGGAACCATACCCATACGCACTAAAACCACCACTACAACGGGCACTTCAAAAGTAAGTCCAAAAGCTAGGAAGGTATTCATGGCAAAACCAAGGTACTTATCAATATCCGTTGACATCTCCGCGCCCAAGGGAGCGTTGTAGCTAGCCATAAACTCAAACACCGTCGGAAATACTAAGAAGTAAGCAAATGCCATGCCAAATATAAAGAGGCTATAGCTACTCACCACCAAAGGCACAATCAGTTTGCGCTCATGCTGATACAGCCCCGGGGCAATGAACGCCCATAATTGATACATCACTACGGGCAGTGCAATTAAGAAAGCTACCAACATGGTGACCTTCATCGGCACAAAGAATGAACCCGTTACATCTGTCACGATCATCTTGCCACCAGAGGGCAGAGCATTTAAGAGTGGCTGCGAGAACAAATGAAAAATATCCGGCGCCCAATAAACAAGGCAAACGAACACTGCGATGATTGCTAATACTGACTTAATGATGCGATCACGCAACTCAAATAAATGAGATAGGAAGGATTCTTGTAAGCCGGAATCTTCTGTTGAGTTATTTTGCGTCATTGATATTGGTATTTACTTTTCTTTGGGCTAAATTATTTGCCCGCGCTGTGGTGAAAGCGCTTCATGCGTGCAGCACCAGACTGAACTCTTGTGCGCATGCCAGTCGAACGCTTGAACCACACCGGCCTTGCTGCGCGTCTCACACCCCAGCTCTTGCGACCCTGGCGTATCGATTTTTGCAGGACTTCTTTTTCATCCAAAGGGGCTCGTGTATACATATTCGAACCGATATCAGCTTGGTCACTTAAATTGGCGCCCGCTTCTTGAACGGTAGATTGAATGGAGCTCTCGACATCTTTAAAAGCGGAGACACTTTCTTCACGGAGTTTTTTGAACTCCTCAACATCCATTTGCCGACTCACTTCGGATTTGACATCCGCCATATAGCGTTGCGCGCGTCCAAACAAATTACCCGCCATGCGGGCGATCTTAGGAAGACGCTCTGGGCCGACCACTACCAATGCAACTACTGCAATGAGTGCAAGCTTTGAAACTCCGAGGTCAATCATTGCAGCTGCGCATTATTTCTATCAACAATTATTTATTGATGTCTTTTGCCTGAACATCTACAGTTTTCTCTGTTGATGCAGCAGCGCTCTGAATTTGCTCTTTTGGCTCTTCAGCCGCCTCAGGCGCCTTCATGCCGTCTTTGAAGCCTTTAACGGCACCACCTAAGTCAGAGCCGATATTACGTAATTTTTTGGTACCAAATACCAACATCACAATTACTAAAACAATCAACCAATGCCAAATGCTAAATGAACCCATTTTTATCTCCTCGGACTATTTTTTCCAGGGGCGCGGACCGCCCATCACATGCAAGTGCAAGTGATAAACCTCTTGCCCACCATCTGCACCATTGTTCACTACCAATCGAAAGCCGCCATCTTTTCCAGGGCGACAACCTTGCTCTTTGGCAAGACGCGGTGCCAATTCCATCATTCTACCTAGCAATGGCGCATCCACCACTTCCGCAGACTCCAACATAGGGATATGTTTTTTAGGAATTATTAAGAAATGGACCGGCGCAGCTGGGTTGATATCCTTAAACGCATAAATCTCCTCATCCTCATATACCTTTTGGGATGGGATTTCGCCCTTGGAGATTTTGCAAAACAAGCAATTAGGATCGTGGCTCACGCTTTTGCCTCTAGTTTTGATGAATTTATGGGGTTTTTCTAAATTTACTCTGCACCAGCAGCTTTTCTGGCTGCTTTTTCTTCGATACCCGAGGTACCTAGGCGACGATTCAGTTCAGCCACCACATCTTCTGGGCGTAAGCCAAACTGGGAAAGCGCAATTAAGCAATGGAACCAAAGGTCAGCCATCTCCCCAACCAAGAGCTTTTGCTGCTCAGGAGCTAGGTTGGAATTACGCGCATCTTTTGCCGCCATTACAGCCTCAGTTGCTTCTTCACCAATTTTCTTCAAAATCCCATCATCACCCTTAGAAAAGAGCAAGGCGGTATAGGAAGTCTTGGGGTCGGCCACTCCAGCTTTAAACGCATCACGTCGTTGATCCACCACATCAGCCAGATAGGCTAAGGCGGAGTCTAAATTAGAAGGGTTTTGTGCTGGACTAGTCATAAAGTGATTTTATGTCTTTTATTGCCGGGAATGCTGGGATGGTCTTATTTATGAGCTTTGGACTCATCCACCCAGGCAGATTTACCAGAATCCCACCTCAGAAAGAAACAGCTGTGCTCGCCAGTATGGCAAGCAATACCGTCTTTTTGCTCCACCATAAGCAAAATCGTATCGCCATCACAGTCGAGGCGAATTTCTTTCACCTTTTGGGTATGACCAGATTCTTCACCTTTATGCCAAAGTTTCTGCCTAGAGCGAGTCCAATATACGGCCTCCCCTAAATGCAAAGTTGCCAATAAGGCATCACGATTCATCCAAGCCATCATCAAGATGTCTTTACTGCCGACTTCCTGAGCGATGACTGGGACCAGACCCTGTTCATTCCAGGTGACGGCATCAAGCCATGCTCCAGCCTCTAAAGACTCCATCG
Source organism: Polynucleobacter asymbioticus (assembly GCF_018687575.1). Taxonomy (NCBI): domain Bacteria; kingdom Pseudomonadati; phylum Pseudomonadota; class Betaproteobacteria; order Burkholderiales; family Burkholderiaceae; genus Polynucleobacter; species Polynucleobacter asymbioticus. Next base: position 99,039 of record NZ_CP061297.1, on the reverse strand, counting down.
GAGTGAAGGTATTTTTCATGGTCATCTTCGTCTGGTTTTCTCAGTTGATCTGTCTACACATTAAATCCGAACCGGAATTCCTTGGCTTGCCATATATTCTTTCGCTTGGCCAACAGTGTATTCACCATAATGAAAAATGCTGGCTGCGAGAACTGCATCGGCATGACCTTTAGTAATACCATCGACCAAGTGCTGCAAATTACCGACGCCACCAGAAGCAATCACCGGGACACTCACCGCATCACTTACTGCTGCAGTTAACTCCAAATCAAAACCATCTTTACTGCCGTCACGATTCATGCTGGTGAGAAGAATTTCGCCAGCACCACGTTTCGCAACTTCAGAAGCCCATGTAACGACATCCATGCCTGTCGCAGTTCGTCCGCCATGAGTAAATACTTCCCAATTACCCGCTTCCGTTTTTTTAGCATCGATCGCAACCACGATGCACTGCGAACCGTAATACGCAGCAGCGTCAGAAACTAAATCTGGATTCGCCACTGCAGATGAATTCATACTCACCTTATCAGCGCCTGCATTCAGTAAACGGCGCACGTCCGCTACCGCACGAACACCACCACCAACAGTCAGAGGAATAAATACCTGCGAAGCAACATCTTCAATGATGTGCAATATCAAATCACGCCCATCGGAGGTTGCCGTGATATCCAAAAACGTTAACTCGTCAGCACCTTGTGTGTCATAGCGTTTTGCAATCTCTACAGGATCACCCGCATCACGCAGCCCAACAAAGTTTACGCCTTTCACAACGCGCCCTGCCGTCACATCAAGGCAAGGAATAATTCGTTTAGTGAGCACTATTGAACAATCTAGATAATTTTCTTAGCAAACTTCAGAGTTAACTCATCAGCATATTTTTGTGCCGCGGTTAAATCTAAATCACCAGCATAGATTGATCGACCTGCAATCACGCCCATCACACCCTCAGCCTCTGCTTCGCACAGCGCTTCAATATCGTGATTATTAGATAAACCACCGCTAGCAATTACCGGTATCCGAATCGCTTGCGCTAATTTAATTGTGGCATCCATGTTGATGCCTTTCATCATGCCATCGCGACCAATGTCGGTATAGATAATGGCTTCAACACCATAATCTTCAAATTTCTTGGCAAGGTCGATTACTTCATGACCCGTAATCTTGCTCCAACCATCTGTTGCAACCTTGCCATCACGTGCATCCAAACCCACCATGATGTGGCCAGGAAAAGCGGTGCAAGCATCTTGCACAAAGCCAGGACTTTTCACCGCAGCTGTACCAATAATCACTGTACTAATACCGTCGTCCAATAAACGTTCAATCGTTTCAAGATCACGAATACCGCCACCCAACTGAACTGGAATCTCATCGCCCACTGCCTTCAGAATAGATTTGATAGCAGATTCATTCTTTAACTTGCCAGCAAATGCACCATTCAAATCAACGAGGTGTAAGCGACGTGCGCCCTTGCTAATCCAATGCGCAGCCATCGCCCCTGGATCTTCAGAAAATACGGTAGCTTTATCCATGTCACCTTGTTCGAGTCGAACACAGTGACCATCTTTTAAGTCAATCGCGGGAATGAGCAGCATAGCGGTACGTTATAGAAGTATTAAGGTTGCCAAGAAACAAAATTTTTGTAGAGCTTTAATCCGTATTCTGCACTTTTTTCTGGATGAAATTGCGTTGCAAAAATATTATCCCTTGCAACAGCAGAAGTAAACCAATCACCATATTCAGTTGAGCCTGCGATATCTTCCTTACGCTGCGGCACAACATAGTAACTATGTACAAAATAAAAACTAGTCAAGTCTGGAATGCCATCCCAAAGTGGGTGCTGATGATCCTGACGTACTTGGTTCCAACCCATATGGGGCACTTTGTATGCCGAGCCATCTGGTTGTAATTTGCCAGCCAATTCAAATCGTCTGACTTCACCAGGAATTAATCCCAAACAAGGTGTCCAGGCGGTATTGGAGTTCGCTCGCACTTCAGCACTTTGATCAAAGAGCATCTGCTCGCCCACACAAACGCCTAAGAGCGGTTTGTTTTTGGCTGCATCTAGCAATGCCTCTAATAAACCAGACTCTTGGAGATGTTTCATGCAATCGGGCATAGCACCCTGCCCCGGAAGAACAACACGCTCAGCGGAGAGGATTTCTTCTGGGGTGTGAGCTATCAGGATATTGGCCTCAGGCGCCACATGATGAAAGGCCTGATACACGGAACGTAGGTTACCCATTCCGTAGTCAACGATCGCAATGGTTTGCGCCAATGGTTAGCCTATATTCTGAAGTGTTTTGACAGTCTTCTACTCAACACTAGAAATTTTCTAGATTAGAGGCTGCCCTTAGTCGAAGGAACAACACCGGAAGCGCGTGGATCTAACTCTAAAGCCATGCGCAAGGCACGACCAAAGGCCTTGAACACAGTTTCAATCTGGTGGTGGGCATTAATGCCACGCAAGTTATCGATGTGCAAAGTGACTCCAGCATGGTTTACAAAACCACGGAAGAACTCGATGCTGAGATCCACGTCAAAGTCACCCACACGCGCACGAGTAAATGGAACGTTGAATTCCAAGCCTGGGCGACCAGAAAAGTCGATTACTACACGGGAAAGGGTTTCATCCAAAGGAACGTAAGAGTGGCCGTAGCGGGTAATGCCCGCCTTATCGCCAACTGCCTTAGCAAATGCTTGTCCCAGAGTAATTCCTACATCCTCAACGGTGTGATGATCATCAATGTGGGTATCGCCATTTGCGACCACTTTGAGGTCAATCATGCCGTGACGGGCAATTTGATCCAACATGTGATCCAGGAAGGGTACGCCAGAGGCTAGCTCAGCCTTACCTGTGCCATCTAAATTGATAGCAATTTGAATTTTGGTTTCCGAAGTGTTTCGGGTAACGTCGGCTTGCCGCATGCTTCAGTGCGCCGCGAGGCGAAGTGTTGATTGAAGCCTCATAATATCATTCCTAATACAGATATAAATGCTGATTTTGATTGCTGGCGTTTATTCACTTTTGCTGATTTTTGACTAGAGTCCCTCATGAGCCGCTTTTGGAGCCCCGTTGTTCAGACCCTCACCCCTTACGTTCCCGGGGAGCAACCGCAGATGGAGCGGCTGGTAAAGCTCAATACCAATGAGAGCCCTTATGGCCCATCCCCCAGGGCTCTAGCTGCCATAACCCAGCAAAATACAGATGATTTAAGACTCTATCCAGACCCCGAAGGGGCAGCACTCAAAAAAGCCATTGCCGATTTACATGGTCTGGACCCGAAACAGGTGTTTCTAGGAAATGGTTCCGATGAGGTCCTAGCCCACGTATTTTTAGGCCTACTAAAGCAAGCTAAACCAGTCCAGTTTCCGGATATCACTTATAGCTTCTACCCAGTCTATTGCAAATTATTCGGCATTGACTATCAAACGGTCCCCCTAGGCCCTAATTTTGAGATTCAAACTCAGGGCCTCAAAACCCCTAATGGTGGAATTATTTTCCCCAATCCGAATGCCCCAACTGGTCGAGCCATCCCCAGATCCGATATAGAACTCCTTCTGCGCAGAAATACAGATTCAGTCGTGGTCATTGATGAAGCCTACGTCGATTATGGAACCGAGTCTTGCATTCCGCTGCTTCGCGGCAGCGCTTGCCCAGAAAACCTCTTGGTTGTACATACTCTATCTAAATCTCGCGCCCTAGCTGGACTTCGCGTTGGATTTGCAGTGGGGCATCCAGCTCTCATTGAAGGTCTGGAGCGGGTGAAGAATAGCTTTAACTCCTATCCACTTGGACGCTTGGCTCAAGCGGGAGCAGTTGCTGCAATACAAGATCAAGCCCATTTGGAATTGACGAGCAAAAAAGTTATTCAAACTCGAGAGCGTTTAGTGACTGAGTTAGCCTCACTGGGTTTTGATACCTTGCAGTCGACAGCCAACTTTATTTTTACGCGCCATCCAAAACACGCTGGTGCAAAGTTGTATCAGTCCTTACGTGATCGCGGAATCATTGTGCGTCACTTCAAATCGCCACGCATTGAAGAATTTTTGCGCATCACCATCGGTACTGATGATCAAACGAATGAATTGATTGCAGCTTTGAAAGAAATTCTGGCTAGCGCCTAAGTTTATTTTTTCAGTCGCATTTCAGCAGCACGTGCATGGGCCGTCAAACCCTCACCGTGAGCGAGAGTACTGGCTACAGCACCTAGAGTTTGAGCACCCGCCTCACTCACTTCAATCATGCTTGAGCGCTTGATAAAGTCATATACACCCAAAGGTGAAGAGAAGCGTGCCGTACGTGCTGTTGGTAAAACGTGATTCGGACCTGCACAATAATCACCCAAAGATTCACTGGTGTAGTTGCCCATGAAGATAGCGCCAGCATGACGAATTAATTCAGCCCACTTGCGTGGCTCAGTTGCACAAATTTCTAAATGCTCAGCAGCGATGGCATTGGCAATCTCACAAGCCTCGCCCATATCTTTTACCTGAATCAATAAAGCACGATTCGTAAGTGATGTTTCAATCACTTTCTTTCTGGGCATCTGAGGCAACAACTGATTAATGCTTGCTTGCACTTGCTCAATAAATTGCTCATCTGGGCAAAGCAAAATAGATTGTGCTAACTCATCGTGCTCTGCTTGAGAAAATAAATCCATTGCAATCCAATCAGGATTACTAGAGCCATCACAGAGAACTAAGATTTCTGAAGGACCAGCGATCATGTCGATACCAACAGTGCCGAAAACTCTGCGCTTAGCAGCTGCTACATAAGCATTACCAGGGCCAACAATCTTATCCACCGGCGGAATAGTTTGAGTACCATAAGCTAAAGCACCTACAGCTTGTGCACCACCAATCGTGAAGACGCGATCAACATCGGATAAGTAAGCAGCAGCTAAGACCAAGCTATTGCGAGCGCCATCTGGAGTAGGCACCACCATGATGACTTCCTTAACACCAGCCACCTTTGCAGGAATCGCATTCATCAAAACAGAAGATGGATAGGCTGCTTTACCACCCGGAACATAAATTCCGACGCGATCTAAGGCCGTGACTTTCTGGCCCAAGCGTGTGCCATCAACCTCTTCATACTCCCAAGAGTGGCAACCCGCCTCAATCTTTTGCTTCTCGTGATACGCGCAGACTCTTTGTGCAGCAATATCCAAGGCATTTTTTTGTTCAGCCGATAAGGCTTCGTAAGATTTTTTTAATTCTTCTTGAGAAATTTCTAACTCAGCCACACTGGAAACATTGAGGCGATCAAACTGCTTTGTAAAGGAGAGCACTGCAGCATCGCCCTCACTTTTGACTTTCGCCAGAATGTTGACTACAGCAGCATCAATCGCTTCGTCATCCGCCATTGGCAAAGAAAGACTGGAGAGCAGGGTTTCTTTGAACCCTGTGTCTTTGCTATTAAGGCGTTTGACTTTAACTTGCGCTGACATATGAATTTTTCTTTACTTCAATAATTCAAAGAATGGTTGGAGCTGTGTGCGCTTACGTTTATACGAAGCTTGGTTAACCACCAAGCGTGCGCTGATATCAGCGATTGGCTCAACTTCAACGAGGCCATTAGCGCGCAAGGTGTTGCCTGTAGATACCAAATCCACAATCGCATCAGCCAAACCAACTAATGGAGCCAACTCCATTGAGCCATACAAATGAATCGTATCGATGTGAACACCTTTATTAGCAAAGTGTTCACGCGCGCAATTGACGTACTTTGTTGCGACCTTCAAACGAGAACCTTGCTTTACTGCAGCGGCGTAATCAAAACCCTCTCGCACTGCAACTGACATACGGCATTTAGCGATGTTTAAATCAAAAGGTACATATAGACCATCAGTACCGTTTTCCATCAAGACATCCAGGCCAGCAACCCCAAAATCAGCTCCGCCAAACTGAACATAGGTCGGCACATCCGAAGCACGCACAATAATCAGGCGGACATCAGGATTAGAGGTCTCGATAATGAGCTTGCGTGACTTTTCCGGATCCTCGAGCGGGCGAATACCGATCTTAGACAAGATCTCAGCGGTTTCTTCGAAGATGCGCCCCTTCGAGAGGGCTAAAGTTAACTTCATGGACTAATTATCTATCAGGCTTACTTGATTCGCTGAATGTTGGCACCTAAGAGGGTCAACTTTTGCTCCATACGGTCATATCCACGATCCAAGTGATAAATCCGATCTACCTGGGTTTCGCCTTGGGCGGCTAAGCCGGCAATCACCAAACTGGCTGAGGCTCGCAAGTCAGTAGCCATCACGATGGCTCCTGACAGCTTTTCTACACCTTGCACAATCGCCGTATTTCCCTCAATTGCGATATCGGCGCCGAGGCGGTTCATCTCTTGCACGTGCATAAAGCGGTTTTCAAAGATAGTTTCCGTGATGGTGGCGTTACCTTCGGCAATCGCATTGACTGCCATGAGTTGAGCCTGCATATCGGTTGGGAAAGCAGGGTATTCAGAGGTACGGAAACTGACAGCCTTAGGGCGCCCCTTCATAGAGGCCTTTATCCAGTCAGGACCGACTTCCATTTCTAAACCGGCTTCTTTGAGTTTGACGATTACTGCATCCAATGTGTCTGGACGGCAGTGCTTCACCAACACCTCACCCCCAGCAGCTGCGACTGCGCATAAGAATGTGCCCGCCTCAATACGATCAGCAATGACAGCATGCTCTGCACTATGGAGCTTCTCCACACCCTCGATGACTAAGCGATCACTTCCGATACCGGTAATCTTTGCACCCATCTTAACGAGCAACTCAGCCAAGTCACCTACTTCAGGCTCGCGTGCAGCATTCTCCAGAATCGTTGTGCCTGATGCCAAAGTAGCGGCCATCAATAAATTCTCTGTCCCGGTTACAGTGATCATGTCAGTCAAGATAGAAGCGCCTTGTAAGCGACCCGTAGCAGATTTAGTTTCTGCCTGAATGTAGCCACTCTTAATCTTGATAGTGGCACCCATGGCCTTCAAGCCCTTAATGTGCTGATCTACTGGACGCGCCCCAATAGCGCAGCCGCCTGGCAGTGAAACCTTAGCGCTGTGCATTCTGGCAAGCAATGGACCCAAAACCAAAATAGAGGCACGCATGGTTTTGACCATCTCATAAGTTGCCTCTGAACTCTTAATATTGGCAGCATTGAGAACGACACAATTACGATCATTTGCATCTGGAAAAGTAACTGTCACTCCAATTTCTTGGAGGAGCTTGAGCATGGTGCGTACATCTTGCAAATCTGGAACATTACGCAAAGTAATGGGTTGATCTGTTAGCAAGCAAGCGCACAAAATTGGTAACGCTGCATTCTTTGCGCCAGCAATCGCTACCTCACCTTTCAGGGGGGTGCCGCCAACCATTCGTAATTTATCCATGAATCTATTCCAGTTAAAAGCTAATGTCGTATTTTATGTTGGGGTGTTTTGTGTAAATTCTTCAGGAGTGAAAGCTTTGATTGATAAAGCATGTACCTCTGCTTTCATACGATCGCCCATAGCGCCATATACCAACTGATGACGCTGAATCAAACGCTTACCCTCAAACTCCGGACTCACAATCGTCGCAAAAAAATGCTGGCCATCACCCTCAACTTTGACATGGGTGCATGCAAGGCCTTGCTGAATATAGCCTTCAATTTGTTCTGGGGTTGGCAACATCACAATCTCCTAATTTCTAATTTCTTGGTAATTTTTAATGCGTATTTAAGGAAGGATTAACAGCTAGTTTCTAAGCTTGTAGCCTTTTTGCAGTAAGCGCAAAGCAATCGCTGACACTACGGCAAAGAAACACGCCACAATCGCGAAACTACTCCAAGGGGATATGTCTGACACCCCAAAGAAACCGTAACGGAAACCATCAATCATGTAAAAGAATGGATTGAAGTGAGACACCACTTGCCATGCTGCCGGCAAAGAATGAATGGAATAAAACACACCTGACAACATCGTTGCCGGCATGATGATGAAATTCTGGAAGGCTGCTAATTGATCGTACTTATCGGCCCAGATACCCGCAATTAGACCCATGCTTCCCAAAATTGCAGCGCCCAACAGCGCGAATGCCATGATCCATAAGGGGTATTCAAAAGATGGCATGGCAAACCATGCAGTAATCAGCAATACACCGGCACCAACAACGATTCCACGAAATACTGCGGCTAAAACATACGCAGCATAAAACTCGAGATGACTAAATGGAGCCAGTAAAACAAAGACAAGGTTACCGGTCACCTTCGACTGAATGAGGGATGATGAGGTGTTTGCAAATGCGTTCTGCAATACGCTCATCATGACTAAACCTGGAATGAGAAAGGCTGTGTAATTCAGACGCCCATAGACCTCTTTACCCTCTAGTACATGACCAAAAATCATTAAATACAAAACAGCAGTAAGCACTGGGGCAGCTACCGTCTGAAACGCCACTTTATAAAAACGCTTAATTTCCTTACGCAACAACGTGGGGAAGCCGCTGCCATAAGCAATTGGCAATTTCTTCAAGACGGACTTCATCGAACACCCCCCGACATGATGTTGACAAACACATCTTCGAGATCTGTTTTACCCTCACCATCTATTTTTACTGAACCATATTGGCTCAATAGATTCGCAGTGGTATCTAAAGCCACAATCTTTCCTTGCTTGAGCATGGCAATGCGCTGACATAAAGCCTCAGCCTCTTCAAGGTAATGGGTTGTTAAAACAATCGTATGACCATCTTGGTTTAGTCGACTAATAAATTGCCAGAGAGATTGGCGCAGCTCTACGTCAACACCTGCTGTTGGCTCATCCAAAATAATCACTGGCGGTCTGTGAACTAAAGCCTGAGCCACCAACACACGTCGTTTCATACCACCAGATAAAGAGCGCATATTACTGTCAGCTTTATTGGTGAGATCTAGGTTGGCCATGATCTCGTCAATCCAGGCATCGTTGTGACGAATCCCAAAATAGCCCGACTGAAATTGCAGCGTTTCTCTGACGGTAAAGAAAGGGTCAAATACCAACTCCTGCGGCACGACTCCCAACATCCGGCGTGCATCACGGAATTGACTTTGCACATCAGCGCCCATGATGGCAGCATGACCCCTATCCGCAGTCACTAAACCAGCCAGAATGGAGATCAACGTTGTCTTACCGGCACCATTCGGACCAAGGAGGCCAAAGAACTCGCCTTGCTCAATTGATAAAGAAACATCATCTAGCGCCTGGAGTACGCCATAATTTTTTGATACGTTTTTAATCGATATTGCGGAGTGCATGCTATGACAAGCCTAGCAACTCAGCAACGCCATATACGCCAGCCAATACGGTTAATTTTTTCGGTGCGTTTTGTATGGAGATTTGCTCACCATTGGCATGTAATTTTTTCTGCCATGCTAATAAAACTGTGAGCACAGTAGAGTCAAAATCCTGGAGATGGATGCAATCTATAGTTCTTAATGACGCAAGATTTAACAGGCCATCTTTTTCCAACTGCAGGACATTGTTCTGCGTCACTGAAGCGGGCAATAAAAATGGCATCTGATGTTTATCTTTGATTGAGCTTGTGTAGTCTTCAGTTTGCCGGCTTTGTAGCAGCAAGCTGCTTATTACGGTCCTGCAAGAACTTCACCAAACCTTCAATACCATTCTGGCTAATTTGATTCGCAAACTGATTGCGATAAGCCTCAACCAGCCAGACGCCCATGATGTTCATGTCATAGACTTTCCAGCCGTTAGCGGTTTTTTCTAAGCGATAGTCGAGTGGTATGGGATCACCGCGACCAATCACTACAGTCTTTACAACCACCTCTTTATCATCTGGAGCTGCACGCAAAGGCTTGAATTGAATAGTTTGATCACGCAGTTGGCTTAAGGCGCCTGAGTAAGTACGAATTAACAAATTCTTAAACTCACTAACCAATTGGGCTTGCTGCTCTGGAGTTGCTTTTTTCCAATTGGGGCCCATTGCCATTTCGGTAGTGCGGCGCATATCAGTGTAGGGAACAATTTTCTTATCCACTAAATCCACAATACGCGGAATATTCCCTTTTTGAATTTCCGGATCAGACTTCACAGAGGCCATCACGTCAGAAACTACAGCCTTAATCAAACCGTCTGGCGTGGACTGATCAACTGCTTGGGCAGAAGCACTGCCGGCAAACAAAAACAAGCTGGATAGCAATGCTGCACAGTATTTTTGAATAGTTTTTTGGCTTTTCATGTGTCCTCGATTAATGCTAGTCATTGGAGCCCATTTTAGCTCTTTAAGGAAACCGGGTTAGGCTTGAGGGCCTTTATTCATAGGGATTCTGATAAGGAGGCATTAATGTCTCCTCACCTTCACGTCCCTCATTAATCTGATACTCACGTCGCTGAATATAGGCATCTCGCATAAAGCTGTATTTATCGATTGCAGCGCCATCCAATAGATCACCAGCCTCGTAATACGTATTACGCGCATTGACTACCCTTAAACCAGTAATACTGTTTCGGAGAGCAACGTCTGGTAGCAGTCTAAATAAGTAATCAGACTCCATATCAGCTGCTGTACCAAACGTATCGCGTACGCTACTTGGTCCAAAGAATGGCAAAACCACATAGGGGCCAGAAGGAATGCCCCAGACACCAAAGGTTTGACCCCAATCTTCTTTATGCTTTGGTAGGCCGCCAGGTGTAGCCATATCAATCAAGCCACCCAAACCAAAGGTAGTGTTGACTACCACCCTCATCAAATCACTAAAAGCATCGCCTGGCTTGCCCTGCAACAGATTCTGTAATGCAGTGTAGATATCGCTATAGTTACTAAAGAAGTTATAAATACCGTCACGCACAAACTCTGGCAAGACAAAACGGTAGCCAGCAACTACTGGCTTGAGCAGGTAGGCATCTAAGCCTTCATTGAATTCAAAAACAGAACGGTTAAACGGCTCCCAGGGATCATGTGGGGAAGGCTCTACTCCAGCGGGAATAGATGCACAGCCCACCATGCCAGCCACCAAACCAAGCAGCACAAGACGTTTCAGTTTCACAAGCCACTGCATTACTTTTCAGCGCCCTTATCTTTACCACTGTCGGCAGCCTTGTTGTACAAGAACTGGCTAATCAGATTTTCCAGAACCACTGCAGACTGCGTTTGAGTGATCTTATCTCCAGCGGCCAACATATCATCAGAGCCGCCGGCCTCAAGCCCAATGTATTGCTCGCCTAATAAACCTGAAGTCAAAATCTTTGCGGAAGAATCTTTCGGGAATTTATAGGTGTCTTCAATCGTCATAGTGACAGTTGCTTGATAAGTCTTGTCATCAAAGGAAATATTGGCAATACGGCCGACAACTACTCCAGCACTTTTGACTGGTGCACGTGGCTTAAGTCCACCGATATTGTCAAAACGCGCAGAAATTTTGTAGGTAGGCGCAAAGGAAACGGCATTCATATTGCCGACCTTCAATGCGAGAAACAAAGCAGCCAATAAACCAATGGCTACAAAGATTCCGACCCAAACATCAATTGCACTTTTTCTCATAAGAGTCCCAGTTTATTCTTTCTAATTCGAGAACATCATCGCAGTGAGCAAGAAGTCCAATGCCAAAACCGATAAAGAGGAGATCACCACAGTTCTCGTGGTGGCTTGCGATACACCCTCAGGTGTCGGTTTTGCCTCATAACCCTGATACAAGGCAATAAAAGTCACTGCGACACCAAAAACCAGGCTTTTAATCAGGCCATTGCCAATATCAGAAAAGAGATCTACCCCGCCCTGCATCTGCGACCAGAAGGCGCCGGAGTCCACCCCAATTAAGGGTACCCCAACAAAGTAACCGCCCATCACACCAACAGCCGTAAAGATCGTAGCCAGAATTGGCATCGCAATAATGCCGGCCCATAGTCGCGGTGCAATCACACGGCTCAATGGATCCACCGCCATCATTTCCATAGCGCTAAGCTGCTCACCCGCTTTCATTAAACCGATCTCAGCGGTGAGAGATGTGCCAGCGCGACCAGCAAATAACAATGCTGTAATCACGGGGCCTAATTCACGGGTAAGCGACAGCGCAACTAACAAACCTAGAGCCTGCTCTGAGCCATAACGGTTCAGGGTGTAGTAGCCCTGCAGACCCAGAACAAAGCCAACAAACAAACCAGATACCGCAATGATTACAAATGAGTGATTACCAACAAACAGAATTTGATCCGAAACTAAGCGCGGTCTTTTTAATAAAAATCCAGAGCGCCAAATGACGGCTGCAAACATACGTGCAGCTAGACCAAGGCTTGTTAAGTTGCGACGAATAAAAAATCCAAGATCGCCAAAGAGGTCCAAGGCTTTATGAAGCATGCTCATTTCAGACTCACCCCAAAATCTTCTGCAAGGCTTTGGCCTGGATAATGGAATGGCACAGGACCATCCGGTGATGCATCTAGGAATTGACGAACGAAAGGATCGCTTGAGCGACTCAATTCTTCTGGCGTACCTTCGGCACCAATGCGGCCATTAGCAATGAAATACACATAATCTGCGATCTCAAAAGTCTCTTCGACATCATGTGTAACTAATAGGCTCGTTGCACCTAGAGCCTGATTCAAATCCCGAATCAAGCGTGCAGTAATTCCCAGTGAAATCGGATCCAAGCCCGCGAAAGGCTCGTCATACATGATCAAGGGAGGATCAAGCGCAATCGCTCTTGCCAAAGCAACACGACGTGCCATGCCACCAGAAATTTGTGCCGGCATCAAATCGCGTGCACCACGCAAGCCGACTGCATTGAGTTTCATCAGTACTAAAGAGCGTAATAACTCTTCACTTAAGTCGGTGTGTTCGCGCAAAGGAAAGGCGACGTTTTCAAAAACACTAAGATCGGTAAAGAGTGCGCCAAACTGAAAGAGCATTCCCATTCTTCGACGGGCAGCCATTAATTCAGCGCCATTCATTTGGCCAATATCATGGCCTTCAAATAAAACTTCGCCCGACTGTGCAGTGAACTGACCGCCGATAAGCCTTAGGATCGTGGTCTTGCCACAACCAGAACCGCCCATCACCGCAACGACTTGGCCGCGGCGGAACTCCATATTGAGCCCCGATAAAATTTGCCGCTCACCAGGGGCATAGGAAAAGTTGACGTCCTTAATCTGAACTACAACTTCGCCCTGGCCACCACTAGAGGTTTTTTGCTTCACTTCCACCGAATTGGAGTGGCCACTATTCATATCCTCGATATTATCGCGGCAGAACAGAAGACCCCATTAAATACTCGTCTACTGCCTGAGCCGCTTGACGACCTTCACGAATTGCCCAAACTACCAAAGATTGTCCGCGACGCATATCACCCGCAGCAAATACCTTAGGAACGTTAGTTTGGTAAGCATTTTGGCCGTCAACAGTGGCTTTTGCGTTGCCACGAGCGTCTTTTTCAACACCAAAGGCATTTAGGACCTGAGCTGCGGGAGATACAAAGCCCATTGCCAAGAAAACCAGGTCTGCCTTAATCTCAAACTCAGAGTTTGGCATTTCTGACATCTTGCCGTCTTTCCACTCCAAACGCACACAGATTAATTTCTCTAATTTGCCATCTTTACCTTCAAAACGCTTAGTAGCAACAGACCAATCGCGCTCACAACCTTCTTCATGTGAGGAGGATGTGCGTAACTTGGTTGGCCAGTAAGGCCATACCAAAGGCTTGTTTTCAGTTTCTGGTGGCTGTGGCAACAATTCAAACTGCGTAATCTTGGCAGCGCCATGACGATTAGATGTTCCTACACAATCAGATCCAGTATCACCGCCACCAATCACCACTACATGCTTGCCAGCTGCAGAAATTTCGTTTTTGAAATCACCTGCGTTTTCTTTATTCTGTGGAATTAAGAATTCCAAGGCATAGTGAACGCCCTTTAGCTCACGACCAGGAACTGGTAAATCACGTGGCTGCTCTGATCCACCGCTAATCACAACAGCGTCAAAATCTTTCATCAACTGATCAGGTGAAACTGTTTTTGTGGAATAGTTTTTTACTTCAGCACCAATAGCCTCTTTACCCACAAATACACCAGTCTCAAACTTCACGCCCTCAGCTTGCATTTGTTCAACGCGACGGTCGATCAACCACTTTTCCATTTTGAAATCCGGAATACCGTAGCGCAATAATCCACCAACACGGTCATTCTTTTCAAACACAGTAACGTCGTGACCAACACGAGCTAATTGCTGTGCAGTTGCCATACCAGCAGGGCCACCACCAACAACGGCAACCTTCTTACCTGTTTTAGTTTTAGATGGCTGCGGCTTAACCCAGCCATTCTCCCAGCCCTTATCAATAATGGCGTGCTCAATAGACTTAATACCTACCGCATCACTATTAATTCCTAAGGTACATGCAGCTTCGCAAGGTGCTGGGCAAATCCGGCCAGTGAACTCTGGGAAGTTATTGGTAGATTGCAAAACATCTAATGCATTCTTCCAATCATCATGAAATACCAAATCATTGAAGTCTGGAATGATGTTGTTTACAGGGCATCCGCTATTGCAAAACGGAATGCCACAATCCATACAGCGCGCACCCTGCACTTTAGCTTCATCATCCGTTAGTGCTGCAACGAACTCTTTGTAGTGATGGAGACGTTTAACAGGAGCTTCGTAGGTTTCGTCTACGCGCTCAAACTCCATAAATCCAGTGACCTTACCCATATTGAATCCTTAGTATCTTTTCTTAATGTTTTATTAATTAAGCAACTTACGCAGCTACAGTTTTGTTTTGCGCTTTTTCCCATAACTCGCCTAGAGCACGCTTGTACTCAGTAGGTAGGACCTTCACAAAACGACCGCGGGCATTTTCCCAATCAGCCAAGAGTGCTTTTGCACGCTCTGAACCTGTGTGACGGAAATGACGCTCGATCAAGCTTTTCAGAATTTGCTCATCCGTCATACGCTCGCCACCATCCTTCACATCAACAGGGGCATGCCACTGTGATTGAGGCATCTTGGCAATCTGCTCAGCGGAAGGTAGTACTTTTTCTAAAGTCGCCATGCTGGTATTGCAACGCTTCTCAAAGAGACCATCTTCGTCATAAACATAAGCGATACCGCCGCTCATACCTGCCGCAAAGTTACGGCCAGTTGCGCCCAAGACCACTACCGTGCCACCAGTCATATACTCACAACCGTGATCGCCTGTACCTTCAACAACAGTTGTAGCGCCAGAGTTACGAACTGCGAAACGCTCACCAGCAACGCCGTTGAAGAATGCTTCACCGCCGATTGCACCGTAGAGAACAGTGTTACCAACAATAATGTTCTTTGCTGTGTCGCCACGGAACTCATGTGGAGCACGCACAATCACGCGTCCACCAGATAAGCCCTTACCGACGTAGTCATTGCCATCACCAACTAAGTCCAAGGTGATACCGCGAGCCAAGAAGGCGGCGAAACTTTGACCAGCAGTGCCATTTAATTGAATATGAATCGTGTCATCAGGCAAACCAGCATGACCGTAACGCTGAGCGATTTCTCCGGAGAGCATTGCACCAACAGTACGATTCACGTTTTTCACTGGAACAATGAATGAGACTTTCTCACCACGCTGCAGTGCAGGCTCACTCTTCTCAATCAGAACCTTATCTAGCGCACTGTCTAAACCGTGATCTTGAGTCAGGACCTGATAACGCGGCACATCTTTAGCCACTGCTGGCTCAGCAAAAATCTTACTGAAGTCTAAGCCATGTACTTTCCAGTTTTCAATGCCCTTACGGGTATCTAAGAGATCAACACGACCAATCAAATCATCAAACTTACGAATGCCGAGTTGCGCCATGATCTCGCGCACTTCTTCAGCAATAAAGAAGAAGAAGTTCACGACATGTTCTGGCTTACCAGAGAACTTTTTACGCAACTCAGGGTCTTGTGTAGCAACACCAACCGGGCAGGTATTCAAATGACACTTACGCATCATGATGCAACCCTCAACAACCAATGGTGCAGTTGCAAAACCAAACTCGTCAGCACCTAACAAGGCACCAATCACGACGTCACGACCCGTTTTCATTTGGCCATCAGCTTGCACACGAATACGACTACGCAAACCATTGAGCACTAATGTTTGTTGGGTTTCAGCCAAGCCCAATTCCCATGGGGAACCAGCATGCTTAATAGAAGACAGTGGTGATGCCCCTGTACCGCCGTCATGGCCAGCAATCACGACGTGATCTGCTTTCGCCTTGGCAACACCGGCTGCAATCGTACCAACACCGACTTCAGATACCAGCTTCACAGATACGTCAGCAGCTGGATTCACGTTCTTCAGATCGTGAATCAACTGGGCAATATCTTCAATCGAATAAATATCGTGGTGCGGAGGAGGAGAAATCAAACCAACGCCCGGCACGGAGAAGCGTAGCTTACCGATGTAATCAGAAACTTTGCCGCCTGGCAACTGACCGCCTTCACCAGGCTTAGCACCTTGGGCCATCTTAATCTGAATCTGATCAGCAGAACGTAGGTACTCAGTAGTAACACCGAAACGACCTGATGCAACCTGCTTAATTCTGGAGCGCAATGAGTCGCCATCGAGCAAAGGAATATTTGCTTCAACAACATCATCACCCAAAATGCTGGCTAAGGTTTCACCCTTCTTGATTGGAATGCCTTTAAGTTCATTCACATAACGATTTGGATCTTCACCGCCCTCACCCGTATTAGACTTACCGCCAATACGGTTCATAGCAATGGCCAAAGTAGCATGGGCTTCAGTAGAAATAGAGCCCAAAGACATCGCGCCCGTTGCAAAACGCTTCACGATTTCTTTTGCGGACTCGACTTCATCTAATGGAATCGCTTTAGATGGATCAATCTTGAACTCAAACAAGCCGCGCAATGTCATCTGACGTTTGGTTTGGTCATTGATGAGATTGGCGTACTCTTTATAGGTTTGATAGCCCTTCTCTACACCAATGCGAGTGGAGTGCTGCAACTTCGCAATCGTATCTGGAGTCCACATATGATCTTCACCGCGAATACGGAATGCATACTCACCACCCGCTTCGAGCATATTGGTCAATACTGGGTCATTACTAAATGCAGACTGGTGCATGCGCAAAGCTTCTTCAGCCACTTCAAATACGCCAATGCCACCCACGTTAGATGGCGTACCTTTGAAGTAATGATCGATGACGTCTTTATTTAAACCAATCGCCTCAAAAATCTGTGAGCCGGTGTAAGACATGTAAGTAGAGATACCCATTTTGGACATCACTTTTTGCAAGCCCTTACCAACTGCTTTGACAAAATTCTTAACCGCTTTTTCTGCTGACAGATCACCCGATAAACCTTTGGCCATTTCAGCCAAAGTTTCCATTGCTAAATAAGGATGAACTGCTTCAGCGCCATAGCCAGCTAAAAGTGCAAAGTGATGGGTCTCACGCGCGCTACCTGTTTCAACAACCAGGCCAACGCTAGTACGCAAACCTTTTTCTACTAGGTGCTGATGTATTGCAGAAGTCGCCAACAACGCGGGAATGGCTACGTGCTGCTCATCAACCTGACGATCGCTGACGATCAAGATGTTGTAACCAGAGCGAACGGCATCTGCTGCTTCTGCGCACAAGGACGCTAAGCGAGCTTCAATACCTGCTTTGCCCCAAGACGCTGGGTAGCAAATATCCAACTCATATGAGCGGAACTTACCGTTGGTGTAATGACCGATATGACGAATCTTGGTCATATCATCAAAATCTAATATCGGCTGACTCACTTCCAAGCGCATTGGTGGGTTGATATTGTTGGTGTCCAACAAGTTTGGCTTTGGTCCAATGAAAGACACCAAAGACATCACCATGTTTTCACGGATAGAGTCAATCGGAGGATTGGTCACCTGCGCAAACAACTGCTTGAAGTAGTTATAGAGAGGCTTATTTTTATTAGAGAGTACGGCCAATGGGCTATCGTTACCCATCGATCCAATTGCTTCTTCACCATTCATAGCCATTGGTGCCATGAGGTACTTAATATCTTCTTGGGTGTAACCAAAAGCCTGCTGACGATCTAACAATTTGGCTGCTGGACGAATCGTGGTTTTTTCATCAACCAAGTCATCCTTACTTGCATCAACTTCATCAAGCTTCACGCGCACTGCATCAATCCAGCTCTTATAAGGCTTTGCTTTAGAGACGGCATCCTTTAATTCAACGTCATCAATAATGCGACCCTGCTCCATATCAATCATGAACATCTTGCCTGGCTGCAAGCGCCATTTTTGAACGATCTTGCTCTCTGGAATTGGTAGTACACCGGCCTCAGAACCCATGATGACTAAGTCATCTTCAGTTACGTAGTAACGTGCTGGGCGCAATCCATTGCGATCCAAAGTAGCGCCAATCTGGCGGCCATCAGTAAATGCCATTGCTGCTGGACCATCCCATGGCTCCATCATTGCTGCATGATATTCATAGAATGCGCGGCGATTTTCATCCATCAATGAGTGCTGTTCCCACGCTTCTGGAATCATCATCATCATGGCTTGTGCCAATGGGTAACCCGACATTACCAACAACTCTAAGCAGTTATCAAAACATGCGGTGTCAGATTGACCTGGATAGATCAGTGGCCATAATTTTTTGAGATCATCACCCAACACTGGTGAGCTGATTGCACCTTCACGTGCATTCACCCAGTTCACGTTGCCTTTAACAGTATTAATCTCTCCGTTGTGCGCGATCATGCGATATGGATGAGCTAATTCCCAAGCTGGGAATGTATTGGTAGAGAAGCGTTGATGCACTAATGCTAAGGCAGATACTGTGCGTGGATCTTGCAAATCTTTGTAGTACGCGCCTACCTGATTCGCTAACAGCAAACCCTTATAAACAATGGTGCGAGCAGACATCGATGCTACAAAATATTCTTTGCCATGCTTTAAATGTAAGTCTTGAATTGCATGGCTTGCAGTTTTACGAATCACATATAACTTACGCTCAAGCGCATCGGTTGTCATGATGTCGCGGCCACGTCCAATAAAAATTTGACGAATAAATGGCTCTGTCATTTGAACGGTTGGAGACATCGGCAACTTCACATCAATCGGCACATCTCTCCAACCTAAAACCACTTGGCCTTCCAAGCGGACCGTGCGCTCTAACTCTTGTTCGCAAGCCAAGCGAGAGGCGTGCTCTTTAGGCAAGAAAATCATACCAACACCGTACTCACCGAATGGAGGTAGCTCAATGCCTTGCTTAGCCATCTCTTCGCGATACAAAGTATCGGGAACCTGAATCAATATTCCTGCACCGTCACCCATCAATGGGTCAGCACCAACTGCGCCCCGGTGATCTAAGTTCTCAAGAATTTTCAATCCTTGAGCAACAATCTCATGTGACTTCTTGCCCTTGATGTGAGCGACGAATCCTACGCCGCAAGCATCGTGCTCATTTTGTGGGTCGTATAGACCTTGTGCAATTGGACGAAGGTCTGTATTCATTTGTGTAGTCATGGTATTTCCGTTGGCCCCTAGGGCTTGATTACTTTTGGAGGATCAAATATAGGGGAATACCCATGCTGATGCAATAGAAATAAAATGAGTCTGTCCCATTTAAATGAGGTCGCCAGCAAATTGAACCTCTATTAAGGGGACAGAGTCATAGATTCAAGTCGGTAAGGCTAAAAACTAATCCGCCAGAAAACTGCCTAACTTATTGAATTCGTTGCATTTAATTTCTTTGGGCGCCCGCGATGACGGATTAATACCTGATCAGGATTGTCCTTAAATAACTTTTGGGCATACATGTCGCTCACCCACGGCTTAGACCTAACTAGGGCATCGGTAATTTGGCGATCCTCCCAATGTGGCGCCCCCTCTTTCACAAATCCTGCCCAAGTCATTTGTCGCTCAAATGGTGTATTACCTAGCCTCCAAAAGTGTTGGTGATCCACCAACCAAGGTTCTGCATTGCCGCCAATGTGGGAAGCAAAGCTCGTCCAAGTGGAATCCTGGGGGCTCGATTCAAAGCCGGCCCTCACGGGATTAAGCTCTATATAGCGCTGGCAACGTAAAAAATAATCTGGGTCTATTAGTGAAGAGCGATAGCGCCCTTCCCAAATCGTTCCCGAGCGCTTGTGCTGTTGATTGAAATACTGGGCATAACGCCTGCCTAAAGACTGCATGGTCTTTGCAAGCGAATCTGCATTTTGGGGGGTCATTAAGAGATGAACATGATTTGGCATCAAGGCGAATGCGTGTACCGAACTGCCAAATTGTTTTGCCGCCTCTCGCAGCCAATCTAAATAGATGCAGCGATCAGCATCATTAAAAAAGAGTGTTTCCCGATTATTGCCACGAACCATGACATGCATTGCTTGGCCAGGAATAATGGTGCGCGCTTGCCTTGCCATTGCTAATACGAACTACTGCAGTTCGCGCACACCGCCATTACTAGAGAACTCGGGGATAAACCAATCGCCATCAACTTGGGTCACACCAGCAGGCACTTCGCGCCCTTGTTGCGGTTGATCTTTTAACGCAGTACTCATGTAAGAGGTCCACATCGGCAGAGCAAGCCCGCCACCAGTTTCACGATCACCTAAACTTGCCGGCTTATCAAAACCAATCCATGCAATAGCTACCACCTTCGGGTTATATCCTGCGAACCAAGCATCATGTGAGTCATTGGTTGTACCTGTTTTACCTGCAATATCACTGCGGCCTAATTTCGCTCTCGCACTTCCAGCCGTGCCAGTTTTTGTAACCTCTTGCAACATGCTATCCATCACAAAAGCAGTTCTAGCATCTAGTACTCGGGTAGCATCCTCACCCGCACGTGTAGGCTTCGCTTCAAAAAGAACAACACCTTTTGAATCCGTCATCTTATTAATTAAGAATGGATCTACGCGATAGCCTCCATTGGCAAACACACTATAAGCCGACGCCATTTGCAAAGGTGTCACAGAGCCTGCACCCAAAGCCATTGTTAAGTAAGGAGGATGCTTCTCTGCCTCAAATCCAAAACGTTGAATATATTCTTGTGCGTAAGATGGGCCAATAGCGCGAATTAATCGTACCGATACCAAATTTTTTGATTTAGCTAAAGCAGTACGCAAACGCATCATGCCCTCGTACTTACCATCATAGTTCTTTGGTTCCCAAGCTTTACTTCCAGTTTCCATGCTACCAATCGATAGCGGGGCATCATTCACCATTGTGCTTGGAGAAAAGCCTTTTTCAATTCCAGCAGCATAAATAAATGGCTTAAATGATGAGCCTGGTTGACGTTGTGCTTGAGTCACATGATTAAATTGATTGCGGCGGAAATCAAAGCCACCCACCAAGGAGAGAATCGCGCCTGTCTCGGCATTCATAGAGACAAAAGCTGCTTCAACTTGTGGCAATTGCGCCAGTTTCCAAATGCCGCCATCCGAAAGCAATCTCACAATCGCACCAGGACGTAAACGTTTTTTAGGTTGAGTACTGTCAGTTAAAGAGGCCGCAGCAAGCTTCATGCCCTCACCCTTGAGTGTGATGGTATCTCCAGTAGAAATCATCACTTGCATTTCTTTTGGCTTGACATCGAGCACAACCCCAGACTGCAAATCATCTAACTGAGGATAAGCTAATAAAGCTTCATCAATTGCCCGCTGACGCTTCACTGTGTCTTCTGGTAAATCAATAAATCCTTCTGGTCCACGATAGGCGTGACGCAAATCATATTCAAAAATACCGCGACGCACTGCCCTGTAGGCGGCTTCCTGATCTGCCTTCAAGATCGTGGTGTAGACATCTATCCCCTGAGAATAAATTGCTTCACCGTATTGGGTAAACAACAATTGACGTACCATCTCTGCAGCAAAATCAGCGCGAGTACTAAATTCATTTCCAAGGCCTCGAATATGCAGCTCTTCCGCCATGGCAATTTGATACTGCTCGGGTGTGATGTAAGACAAATCCCGCATACGCTGCAAGATATATTCCTGGCGAATTTTTGCGCGACGGAAATTACTGACAGGGTTATAAGCGGATGGCGCTTTTGGTAAGCCGGCTAACATCGCTGACTCTGCAATCGTGATGTCCTTCAATTCTTTACCGAAGTAGATCTGGGCCGCACTCGAAAATCCATATGCCCTCTGACCCAAGAAGATCTGATTCATGTAGATCTCCAGAATCTTATCTTTACTTAGTTGAGACTCAATTTCCCAAGACAGGAGCACCTCATAAATCTTGCGACTGAAAGTCTTCTCATTACTCAGGAAGAAGTTGCGAGCAACCTGCATGGTGATGGTGGATGCACCTTGGGAGAGGTTGCCACGTAAATTGGTGAGCGTAGCCCTCAGGATGCCGACGTAATCGACCCCACCATGAGAGTAAAAGCGATCATCTTCGATAGCCAAAACTGCGTTACGCATGCTCATGGGTATTTCATTTAAAGGAATCACCTTGCGGCGCTCTTCTCCAAACTCGCCAATCAGCACCTTATCAGCCGTGTAAATCCGCAACGGTGTTTTCGGGTTGTAATCAACCAATGCCGAGATCTTCGGCAAATTCGGTTTTGCTATTAAGAAGGCGTATCCCAGCAACAAGGTAATCACCACCGCAAAGACCATGCTGATAATCAGCAGCGCCTTAATCAGGGGATTACTTCCTGATTTTCTGGACGAGAAATGGTCCGCTCTTGGCTGACCGAGACGTCTATCAGGCTGTCGGTTAAACCGCCGGTTTAGTGGCGGCTTGTCTTTTGGGGGTAGAGCCATAGAGTCAAATTATAGGGTGCTTACGTACTTTTCCTTAAAGCTCCAATACCCTTGTTTGAAATATTTTTTGGCAGATTACTCTGACACTAAATTCTGCTTTTCCTGATCGTTTTTACTATCCCCAGGGCGAACAATATGGCATGCCTCCACGCCATATCTCCCCCCAATCGTTTGACGACATTCTGAGTGAGTTGGGAGATGACCCCGCCATTCCAGACCCCCATGGAATTCGCAAAACATCCAACCCACCCAGGGTTGATCCATCACCCCAAGCCAAGGCTCCAAAACCCGCTTTTTTGGCCAAATCCTTTGAGCTAAACAAACTTAACTTCAATCCAATTTGGATCCTTTTTGTCATTTCATGTATCTGCGGCGGCACCCTCTTTTTTTATTTTGGTCTCAGTAAACCAGGGGTTGAGGTGGAAATAATCGCCCTACAAAATCAACTATTAACCCTCAAAGAAGAATTTGAATTCTCCCAAAGCGAATGGCAGTCTGAGCAGGAAGATCTATATGAGTTAATAGATGAAATAGAAGTAAGCATTCACTCATTAGAGCTAAAGCCGCCAATTCAGACCACCCAAATCAAGTCTATAGCCATTCCCCATGAGGCAGAACTTCGTCGCTGGAGATATCTAGGCGTCACCCGAATGGGATCTACGGAACAGGCCTTTTTTCATACCGGCAAGACCACCAGAATGGTTGGCAATGGGGATCTGGCCCTAGGCGAGTGGCGCCTGACTCAGGCAGCAAAAGAGCTGGCTATCTTGACCCATCCCAAAGGCAAATCCATTCCTTTTAAATCCACCCAATCGGAGTGACAGTGATAACGATCTTGCCAAAATTCTCTCCCAGCTTGGCGCTGATAATCCTGGTTTTCTTACTCAGCCCAGCATTCGGAAATCAGCCCGAAATTAGCGCATCCAGCAAACCCAAAGATAGTCGCATTAGCCTGCAATTTAGCCAAATTGAAATAACTGAGCTTTTGCAGGTTTTAGCCAAAATGGGGGATACCAACTTTCTTCTTAGTGAATCTATTCAGGGCAAGATTTCGGTTGACCTCAAGGACACTCCTTGGCAAACCGCCCTTCACTCGATCTTAGCTAGCCGAGGGTTGCGACTAGTCCGAAATGGCGATATCTACTGGATTGGGCCTCACGCAGAAATTCAAAGTTTCCAAAAATTTAGGCGGGAGGATGCTGCCCTGCCATTTGGAGGCGACCATATTAATAGCCCTCGCCAGATTCTGATAGAAGCCCGCATTGTTGAAGCTGACCAGCGCTTTGCCCGTGAACTCGGCGTGAAGCTGGGATACCAGGTCAATGACATTGGCAAGCAGCCAGGCCAAAACGCAAGCACCAACCTGGATCTTGCAGGAACTGGCTTAGCCGGCTTTAACCCAGCTACCTTAGCTGCAACCCTGATTTCGAAGAATGCGGCCCGTCTTTTACAGATTGAGCTCTCAGCCCTAGAATCCGATGGTCAGGGCAAGATCCTATCCAACCCCCGCATCATGACTGGCGATCAGGTGAAAGCCACGATTGAGCAAGGAACCGAGTTGCCGTATCAAGTGAGCTCTCAAAGCGGGAGCAAATTGCAGTTTCGTAAGGCTAATTTGCGCCTAGAGGTCTTGCCCAAAATTCATCCAGACGGAATGATCTCCATGCTGGTAGGCATCAATAAAGACACTATTGGTATGAAAACAGAGCAGGGCTATGCGATTGACACCAAAAACCTCAGCTCTGAAGTGACGGTTGAAAATGGGGGAACAGCCATCATTGGGGGCATCTTTCAAACTACCGAGCGTGATGATGAGGTCAAAGTTCCACTCCTAGGAGATATTCCGTTAATTGGGTATTTATTTCGGCATAAATCGAAGTTAGCGGATAAAACGGAACTATTAGTCTTCTTAACCCCCACCGTACTGGACAAACACTAATAAAATCAAAGGGTGAACTCTTCATCCAACAATATCTTCCTCATTGGCCTCATGGGCGCTGGGAAGTCGACCGTCGGCAAATTGCTGGCCAAGAAATTGGGTCGTCGCTTTTTAGATGCGGACCATGTGATTGAAGATCGTTGTGGAGTCAAAATCCCAGTCATTTTTGAAATGGAAGGTGAGGATGGGTTTCGCAAACGTGAAGCTCAGGCCATCAAAGACATTACCGCAGAACCTGATGTCATCTTGGCAACCGGTGGCGGTGCTGTACTGCTTCCGGAGAATCGACAATTTCTCAGTGAAAGAGGAACCGTAATTTATCTCCATGCTAATCCTATGGAGCTGTGGCACCGCACTAAAGGCGGCGAAGGTCGACCACTCCTTAAAAATGGCGACGCCAAAAAGATTTTAGAAAATCTCTATGCTATCCGCGATCCACTCTATCGCGAAATTGCTGACTATGTGATTGAGACTGGAAAGCCCAGCGTCAATCAGTTGGTCAACACCTTAATCATGCAACTCGAACTCTCCGCATAAATTTATCCATGAAAACATTAGAAGTTGATCTAGGCAATCGCAGCTACCCCATTCATATTGGTACGGATTTAATCGATCAACCACAATTATTTAGCGCCTGTGAAAAAGCGACATCGATTTATATTGTGAGCAATACGACTGTTGCCCCTTTATATGCAGCACGCCTCACCCAGACTTTAGAAAAACTCGGTAAGCCCGTCAGAACCATTGTTTTGCCTGATGGAGAGTCTTATAAGGACTGGAAAAATCTCCAGTTGATATTTGATGACCTTCTCAAATTTGGCGCAGATCGTCAAACTATGTTGGTAGCCTTGGGTGGAGGTGTCATTGGCGATATGACTGGCTTTGCTGCTGCCAGCTTTATGCGCGGCATTCGCTTCATTCAAGTGCCAACAACCCTATTGGCTCAAGTGGACTCTTCTGTCGGCGGTAAGACAGGCATTAATCACCCGCTCGGAAAAAATATGATTGGGGCGTTTCATCAGCCAGCAGCGGTCATTGCCGACCTGAATACCTTAAAGACATTGCCTGCCCGCGAGCTTTCTGCAGGCCTGGCTGAAGTGGTTAAACATGGTGCCATTGCAGACGCTGAGTTCTTAAACTGGATAGAAGCAAATGCAAAGGCATTGCTAGCCTGCGATACAGAGGCAATGGCACATGCAGTGCTGCGCTCTTGTGAAATTAAATCAGCCGTTGTGTCAGCAGATGAAAGAGAAGGTGGCATTCGTGCCACGCTGAATTTCGGACATACCTTTGGTCATGCAATAGAAGCTGGCATGGGTTACGGCGAATGGTTACATGGTGAGGCTGTTGGCTGCGGGATGGTGATGGGTGCAGACCTTTCACGACGCCTGAACTTCATCACTCAGGATGAAGTCAATCGCCTGACTCAAATTATTCAGGCTATGAATCTGCCGATTGCGCCCCCAAAATTTGGCGCACAGCGCTATATGGAATTAATGCAAGTCGACAAAAAGACTGAGGGCGGTCAGATTCGATATGTCGTCTTAGAAAAGATTGGCAAGGCACAAATTCAAAGCGTTCCTGATGCTCAGGTCATCGAGACCCTAACTGCCACTGGGGCAGTTTAATTTCGCATGATATTGGATGCTATTTCTGCAGCAGACCAATAGTAATTGTCTGCCCAGATTGAGCGCTAGCAAACTCTGACAGGTCACCCAAGAGCTCGCGCCCAGTTTTAGTATCCAGCCATAACGGGGAGGCAACAGTACCAGCCCAGCGATAGTGATAGCCGCCAGATTTCGCAGCTACCCAGATTTCATGCAATGGTGGCTGTGTATTGACCACAATGACACTGCGATCCCTAAATCGGATGTTGATGACATTACCACCCTGACGCTCTACATCGAGATCTAGATCCAGCGTATCGTCTGCAGCTTCCAAGGCCACTTCTATTGACTGCAATAAATTACTGCCCAGCTGATGGAATTGCTTGTCATCAATGGTTTCCACCGTTAAATTGCCTGGCTTCATATTAGAGTCCTGCATGCTATATTCAATCATTCGTTTTAGAGACATTCATGATAGCGATTCTTAAAAGAACTCTCGGCATTAGCCTTCTAATATCCCTTGTTGGATGTGGGGTTAGAGGGCCTTTATATCTGCCAAATGTGCCACCAGCACCCAGCCCTCCCTCTGAGCCAGAACCCAAAGGTAAGCTCTATCCACCCCAAAGCCCAGCTGCTACTAACCCAATATCGACCAAGCAATGACAAGTAAAGCGATTCCACCCCCCGACTTAGCTGGATTTACAGAACGCAATGGCACTTGGTATGCAGAAGAAATTCCTTTGTCAGATTTGGCAAAAGAATTTGGCACGCCCTTGTATGTCTATAGCAAAAAAGCATTGGCCGAGGCTTATCAGGCCTATGACAAAGCTTGTGTAGATTCTTCCGGCAAAAGACGTGCTCGCGTCCACTATGCGATGAAGGCTAATAGCAATTTAGCGGTGATCGACTGTTTTAAAAAATTAGGCTCTGGCTTTGACTTAGTGAGTGGCGGAGAATTAGCTCGTGCTCTTGCAGTTGGCGCAGATCCAAAGAGCTTGGTATTCGCAGGTGTTGGTAAATCCGCCCCCGAAATTGCGCAGGCATTAGAAGCTGGCGTTAAATGTATCAACGTAGAATCGATTGCAGAACTGCATCAAATTAATCGCGTCGCTACTAAGCTGAATTGCCGCGCGCCAATTTCTTTACGTGTGAATCCCGATGTTGATGCACAAACCCACCCTTATATTTCTACTGGATTAAAAGGGAATAAATTTGGTATCGCTTATCACGAGGTTCTAAAAACATATCGTGAAGCCGCACTACTGTCACAAATTGATGTGGTTGGTATTGACTGTCATATTGGCTCACAAATCACAACGACTGCGCCCTATCTAGATGCGCTCGATAAAGTACTCGAGCTAGTGGCTCAATTGAAAAAAGAAGGTATCGAGATTCATCATCTCGATTTGGGTGGTGGTCTTGGTATCTCCTATGGCGACGATAACCCGCCCGATATTACTGAGTTCACCAACACCTTGCTCAATCGCGTTGCTGAGCGCGGCTTTGCGCATCTCGATGTGGTGTTAGAACCTGGCAGATCCCTAGTAGGTAATGCTGGCGTGCTGTTGACCCAAGTGGAGTATCTCAAACCCGGTGCTGAGAAAAACTTTTGTATTGTGGATGCAGCAATGACTGAGCTGATGCGTCCAGCCCTCTACGAGGCTTATCACGGCATCGTTCCAGTCCAAAGCAAGAATGTTGCAAGCTCTACTTATGACATCGTTGGGCCCGTATGTGAATCTGGTGACTGGCTCGGAAGAGATCGTGAGCTTGCCGTTGAAGAGGGTGATCTACTCGCCATTCTGTCAGCGGGTGCATATGGTTTTGTCATGGCATCGAATTACAACACCAGACCAAAGCCTGCGGAAATTATGGTTGATGGAAAAAATGCATACGTCATACGTGCGCGTGAGAATGTTGGCGACCTCTTTGCGAGTGAAACTGTCTTGCCAAACTAAATTCAATGCATAATTTATTGAGCTTGGTGAATTCTGGGCAATAAAAAACCCCGCTACATCAGCGGGGTTTTTGTTTCCTACTAACGTAAATTAATGCAAGCCTGCCATGTAATCAGCAACGGCTTTCATTTCTTGATCAGAAAGCTTAGTTGCAATCGTAGTCATCTGTGTACTATTTTTACGAGTGCCTTCGCGGAAAGCTAGCAACTGAGCTGCGTTGTAATCAGCCCATTGACCACCCATACGTGGATACTGTGATGGGATGCCGGCGCCAGTTGGGCTATGACATCCTGCACATGCTGGAACACCTTTGGCTGCAATACCGCCACGGTAAATGCTTTGACCTAGCTCAATTGTGTCTTTGTTCTGGGCAACGCCTTGGGATGCACGCTGACTAGCCAGATAAGCAGAAATATTATTCATATCTTGCTCAGTTAAGGTGGCGGCCATACCCATCATGATTGGGTTAGCTCGGGTACCGTCTTTGTAATTTTTCAGTTGCTTGGTGATGTAAGCGGCATGCTGCCCAGCGAGCTTAGGCCAAGCTGGGGTTGCACTTTGACCCTTAGGACCATGACATGTAAGGCAGGCAGTTACACCGCGGCTAGCATCGCCACTTGAATAAAGGGCTTCACCAACAGCCAGATCGACCTTAGGCTTACCTGGAACTGCCGGCTTTGCTGCGGCTTCAGCCATCGGAGCAGCGGCAGGCGCAGGATCTGCAGCACTAACCACGCTAGAGAAGCTGGTAATTGCCAGAAAGAAGCTGGCGGCTAGGCTAGCGCTTACGCTAGTTAATTTGGAGATTTGAGAGGTTTGACGCATTATGTTTACCTTGGCAAAAATTCCTAAAAGTGTTTGGGCCCTACTTTTACAACCTTTTACCCAACACCATGAGATATTTCATGATTTGGCGTGATTTTACAATAGCTTCTAGACATGTCTAAACTCTTTCAAGCCCGATTTGCGACCACAGTCAATGACACCCATTGCCTTCCTGCCACCCCGCTCCGAGAGGTGGCCTTTGCTGGGCGCTCAAATGCGGGCAAATCTAGCGCAATTAACGTCCTTTGTAACCAAAAACGCCTTGCTTTTGCGAGTAAAACGCCAGGTCGTACTCAGCACATTAACTATTTTGGGCTTTTTGCAAAAGACGATCTTTTAGCCTATCTAGTGGATTTGCCTGGCTATGGCTATGCGGCGGTCAACCACGAGACCAAATACCACTGGAATGCCCTTTTAAGCGATTATCTGCAGGAGCGAGAGCAGTTGGTAGGCATGGTCTTGATTGTGGACTCCAGGCGCGGCATCACCGATCTGGATGAGCAAATGATTCAGTGGTTTGTACCAACCGGCAAACCAATCCATATTTTGCTCAGCAAGTGCGACAAGCTCAATAAGAGTGAATGCAAGCATGCTCTAGAGGCTGTGCGTAAGCAACTACAACAATACGATCCAGCATTGCCTGATGGCAACGGTGAATCCAAGAAACTTACGGCACAATTATTCTCTAGCACCAAGCGCATTGGTCTTGAAGAGGCCGACAATATTGTTATTAAATGGTTATTTGAAGCAGAGACTCAAGAAGATGAAATCACAAGCTAACTCTTTATTGAACTTTCCGGCGCACCGCCCTCGTCGCATGCGACGTGATGAGTGGTCCCGTCGCCTGATGCAAGAAAATCATCTCAGCTCGAGCGATCTAATCTATCCAGTCTTCTTGCTTGAGGGTAAGAATCAATCTCAAGCCGTTGCTTCGATGCCTGGAGTCAATCGCGTATCTCTCGATTTACTTTTTAACGTTGCCGAAGAGTGCGTTGCATTAGGCATTCCGGTGATGGCACTCTTCCCGGTAATCGATGCATCACTAAAAACACCTGATGGTAAAGAAGCTTTTAATCCCAAGGGATTAATTCCAACTGCAGTACGCGAACTGAAGAATCGCTTTCCTAACTTGGGCATCATGACGGATGTTGCACTTGACCCTTACACAAGTCATGGTCAAGATGGTGTCTTAGATGAGCAAGGTCGTATTCTGAATGATGAGACTACGGCTATCTTGGTGCAACAAGCTGTTGCTCAGGCTGAAGCTGGTGTTGATATTGTTGCGCCATCAGACATGATGGATGGTCGCATCGGAAAAATTCGTGAAGCGCTAGAGCAGAAGAAACTCATTCACACTCGCATCATGGCTTACTCGGCTAAATATGCGTCAGCTTTTTATGGTCCGTTTCGTGATGCAGTAGGTTCAGCAAAAAATCTAGGTAAGGCTGATAAAAAAACGTATCAAATGGATTGCGCCAATACTGATGAGGCTTTGAGGGAGGTTGTACTTGATATCGGCGAGGGTGCTGATATGGTGATGGTCAAGCCTGGCATGCCTTACCTGGACATTGTTCGTAGGGTGCGTGATGAATTTAACTACCCCACTTATGCCTATCAAGTCAGTGGTGAATATGCCATGCTGAAAGCTGCTGCACAAAATGGTTGGCTTGATCATGATGCGGTGATGATGGAGTCATTGCTCGCATTTAAACGTGCCGGTGCCGATGGTATCTTGACTTACTTCGCACTCGAAGCTGCACGCCTTCTCAAGGCAAGTAAATAAATTTGATGGTAAAAACTGAATCAGTTCTTGCTGATTCAGCCTCAGATAATTTAATTTCCTAGTGCTTTTTTCAAGCGCTCAGCAAAACGTTGAGGTGGCATATAGCCAATCACCCGCTGTTCTTTTAACTCTTCAGAATTGAGATCAAAGATCAAAATTCCAGGTGGTCCGAACAATCCAAAGCGTTTCAATAACGCCTGATTCTCAGGGCTGTTTTTTGTTACGTCAGCCTGTAGCAAAACAAATTTCTGCAGCTCTTGATTTACTTCAGGATTGGCAAAAGTGTTGACCTCCATCTCCTTGCAAGAGATGCACCAGTCAGCATAGAAATCCAAGAGCACTAATTTCTTTTGTTCTTTTGCTTGAGATAAAAATTGATCCAGCTGAGCGCTTGAGTCAATTACAGCAAAACTGGCTTTTCCAATCTGATGTTGGCGCTGACCATTGGCTATTGTCTTGCCAACTTCGCCACCATTCATTTGCATTAAAGGAGATGCAATCCAAGCCGCCGTTGCGACCAATAAAACGCCCAAGGTTCTTTGCAGCCAAACCATCCACATGCCAGTTGATGGGATCAAAATACGAGCCTCAATCGCAATAAACAGCAGTGGTAAGCCCATGCCCAAGGCCATCACAAACAGGAGGCCTGCCCCCAAACTCATTGAGCCTGTTTGCGCAATAAAGGCCAGCACCCCGGCTAATGGGGCCGTAATGCATGGGCTGGCAACTAATGTTGAAATGCCGCCCAATGCAAAGGCACCCGCGAAGCTGCCACCCTTGTGTCGGCCTGCCAATTGATCCACCTTTTGCTGCCATGAGTGGGGCATTCTGAGCTCGTATAAGCCAAATAGACTGCCTGATAAGGCCAATAGCAGCAATGCAAACCCAATTAGCGCTACAGGGCTCTGTAGGGCTCTTTGAACGCTACCACCCAAGGCTGCCATCAAGACCCCTGCCAATGCGTATACACAGGCCATTCCGAGCACATAGGCTGCTGCCAAGAGGCTTGCGCGGGTCTTGCTAATAGATTGTTTGCCTTGTGTTCCAAACACGATGCTCGACAAAATAGGCAACATCGGGAGAACGCAAGGCGTAAACGCTAAAGCTAAGCCAAGAATAAAAAAGGCTAAAAATAAATAGCCTGTTGGCGTACTTTCTAAGAATCGGCTGATGGCATTGACATCATCACGCTCACGCCATACATCTATCAAGCTAAATTCTTTTTTGGCAGCATTCCCTGCGCCCACCCCATCCAATATTTCAGGGATTGGACTAGCCTTCACACCAGGCCCTGCAAGTAAAAACTTCAGGGTCATGGGTGGATAACAAATCCCGGCTTCAGCACACCCCTGCAATTCCAACTCGAAGTACAGTGGCTTGCCTATTTCTGCTTTTTTATCCAGCGTGAGGAGAAATGCTTGTTTATAAACCTGCATTTTCTTTTGAAAAGTTTCATCAAATTTTTCAATGCCTGCCGGTAATGTTGCCTTTACTGCCTCTAATTTGTTGGGCTGGGAGCCCATCTTGAAATGCAGGGACTCTTGATAGATGTAATAACCTTTGGCTGGAAAAATCTCCAACTCGATGTCATTCGTATTCACCGCCCATGTTGCTTCAGCCTGAAAGGCTTTCTCAGGCGGCAGAAATTCTGGGGCTGCAAAAGCATTGCCAATAAAGAATAAGAATACAGCCAGAACCGGAATGAATTTATTAATCAATCTCATGGGACTCACTTTAACTCGGCCTGCACCCACTTGCCATACTGCGCTTCATATTTCTCAGGAGCATAGGCAATCAGCTCTGGTAGGTCATATGGGTGATGGCTTTTGATGAAATGAGAAATATCTACCCATTTATCTGCAACTGTCTTTGCAGACAACAGAACTTCGTGTCCTTCGCATACCTTGCCGTCCCATCTATAAACGGAATGCACGCCCTCTTGAATTTGCACACAGGCAGCCAGACTCCTTTCAATCAGTTGATGCGCCATTTTCTTTGCATCTTCAAGTGATGCAAAAGTAGTAAGGACAATCAGTAATTCGAAAGATTTCTCTTGGGTCATGGCGTATTTATAACCGTATAAATGAAAAAAGCCAGACCGAAGCCTGGCTTTTAATCTTGCTAAAGGGCTTAAGCCTCTTCAGCTACTGCTGTTTCTTCAACTTCTGGACGATCTACCAACTCAACCAAAGCCATTGGTGCATTGTCACCATGACGGAAGCCGAACTTCAAAATGCGAAGGTAGCCGCCTGGACGGGTTGCGTAACGTGGGCCGAGCTCTGTGAAGAGTTTGGTCACGATGTCACGATCACGTGTGCGATTGAATGCTAAGCGACGGTTTGCTAAGTTGTCTTTTTTACCCAAGGTAATCAAAGGCTCAACAACCATGCGCAATTCTTTTGCTTTTGGCAAAGTGGTTTTAATCACTTCGTGCTCCAAAAGAGAATTGGACATGTTGCGCAGCATCGCCAAGCGATGTGATGATGTTCTATTTAGTTTGCGTAAGCCGTTTCCGTGACGCATGATGCTTCCTTTCTAATTATTTCTCGAGGTTAGCTGGAGGCCAGCTTTCGAGTTTCATGCCAAGACTTAAGCCACGAGCCGCCAATACATCTTTGATTTCATTCAAAGACTTACGACCTAAATTAGGCGTCTTCAACAATTCATTCTCTGTACGTTGAATCAAGTCACCGATGTAGTAAATGTTCTCAGCCTTCAAGCAGTTTGCAGAGCGAACTGTGAGTTCGAGATCATCAACCGGACGCATCAACATTGGATCAACCATTGAAGAGCGGCTTGGTGCGAGATCACCAGAAACTTCGCTGCTTTCAAGGGCTGCGAATACAACTAACTGATCAACCAAAATGGTAGCGGCTTGACGAATCGCCTCTTCAGGAGACAACACACCATTTGTTTCGATTGTCATTACGAGACGATCGAGGTCGGTACGCTGCTCAACACGAGCAGACTCAACAGCATAGCTAACACGGCTTACTGGGCTAAATGAGGCATCCAACACGATGCGACCAATAATCTTGGTAGCTTCGTCATGGTATTGACGCATATTGCCTGGTACATAGCCACGGCCTTTTTCAACCTTGATCTGCATATCCAACTTGCCACCAGCTGACAAGTGAGCAATAACGTGATCAGGATTAATGATTTCTACATCATGTGGCAAATCGATATCTTTTGCAGTAACAACGCCTGGGCCTTCTTTACGCAAATTGATAGTAACTTCGTCACGTGACTGCAACTTAAATACGATACCTTTGAGGTTCAACAAAAGGTTAACAACATCCTCTTGAACGCCATCTAATGTGGAGTACTCATGAACAACACCAGCAATTGCTACTTCAGTTGGTGCATAACCAACCATCGAGGACAACAAAACACGACGTAATGCATTGCCGAGTGTGTGGCCATAGCCACGCTCGAACGGCTCCATAACAACCTTAGCTTGGTTGGCGGTAAGCGCTTCAACAGAAATAATTTTTGGCTTGAGCAAATTTGTTTGCATATTTTTTCCTTGAGAGTGCCTAATTAGCGTGAATACAATTCGACGATCAAACTTTCATTAATTTCGCCGCTAATATCTTCGCGGTCAGGCACTTGCTTAAATGTTCCCTCGAGCTTGGCTGCGTCAACTGAAACCCAAGTAACTGCTGCCATTTGCCCAACCAAATTGAGTGATTCTGTAATACGCGCTTGCTTCTTCGCTTTTTCACGAATCGCCACTACATCACCAGGCTTAACCTGAATAGATGGAATGTTTACTGGATTGCCATTGAGCAAAATTGCGCAGTGAGAAACCAACTGACGTGCTTCAGCGCGTGTTGAACCAAAGCCCATGCGATACACCACGTTGTCTAAACGTGACTCAAGCAACTGGAGCAATGTTTCACCAGTGTTGCCCTTACGACGCTCAGCTTCTGCGAAGTAACGACGAAATTGACGCTCTAATACGCCATAGATACGTTTAACCTTTTGCTTTTCACGCAATTGATTACCGTAATCAGATGTTCTTGAGCCAGATGTACGGCCATGTTGACCAGGCTTAGTATCTAACTTGCACTTGTCTGACAGGGCGCGACGTGCGCTCTTTAAAAATAAGTCGGTACCTTCCCGACGTGCTAATTTGGCCTTAGGCCCTAAGTAACGTGCCACGATGCTTTCCTTTCTTTGCCGCAGTCTTACGACCTACGGTGAGTTCACCCTTTAATTCAGATGAACGGTGGGCTTTAATAAAAAACTACTAAAACTTGTACTGCCAACTACCTAGCTTAGATACGACGACGCTTTGGAGGACGGCAACCATTGTGTGGAACTGGAGTTACGTCTTGAATCTCAGTGATCTTGATGCCCAATGAGTTCAATGCACGAACTGCTGATTCACGACCTGGGCCTGGGCCCTTGATCTGAACTTCCAAATTCTTAATACCGCACTCAATGGCTGTCTTACCAGCAACTTCAGCAGCTACCTGAGCAGCAAAAGGTGTTGATTTACGTGAGCCCTTGAAGCCCTGGCCACCAGATGTTGCCCATGAGAGAGCATTACCTTGGCGATCAGTGATCGTAATAATGGTGTTATTAAAAGAAGCGTGAACGTGTGCAATACCGTCAGCAACGTTCTTTTTAACCTTCTTGCGTGCACGCTGTGAAGCTGCAGAAGCGGATTGTTGTTTTGCCATGTCAATAAACTTTCTTGATTATTTCTTGAGTTGCACGCCAGACTTACGTGGGCCCTTGCGGGTACGCGCGTTTGTCTTAGTACGTTGACCACGTACAGGCAAGCCCTTACGATGACGAACGCCACGATAGCAGCCTAAGTCCATCAAACGCTTGATGCTCATCGTTACTTCACGACGAAGGTCACCTTCAGTGATGAACTTACCTACTTCATCACGCAACTTTTCCAAGTCACCGTCAGTAAGGTCTTTAACTTTTTTGTCGATAGCAACACCTGTGGTTTCACAAATTTTGCGAGCACGTGTTGTGCCGATGCCAAAAATTGCTGTTAAACCGATAACAGTATGTTGATGATTTGGGATATTTACCCCAGCGATACGTGCCATGAGATTTCCTCTTAATTAACCAGATCAGCCTTGACGCTGCTTATGACGTGCGTCTGAAGAACAGATCACACGCACAACGCGTTTGCGCTTAATGATCTTGCAATTTCTGCAAATACACTTAACGGATGCCAAAACTTTCATAACTCACCTCTAAAAAAATATGTACTACTTAATCTTTACTTCGCTCGGAAAATGATTCTGGCGCGCGTTAGGTCGT
Source organism: Polynucleobacter asymbioticus (assembly GCF_018687575.1). Lineage (NCBI taxonomy): Bacteria > Pseudomonadati > Pseudomonadota > Betaproteobacteria > Burkholderiales > Burkholderiaceae > Polynucleobacter > Polynucleobacter asymbioticus. Next base: position 62,926 of record NZ_CP061297.1, on the reverse strand, counting down.
AAGGAGTCATCTCCACCGTTACCTTATCTCCTGGCAATATGCGGATGTAATGCATCCTCATCTTTCCAGAAATGTGCCCTAGAACCACATGTCCGTTCTCTAGCTTCACGCGAAACATCGCGTTCGGCAAATTCTCAATAATTTCTCCCGCCATCTGAATTACATCGTCTTTAGACATTCAGTTAAGCGCCCATCTTAAAATTAGCTTTTTTCATCAAAGAACCATACTGTTGCTGCATTGCGAATGACTGAACTTGAGCCATAAAATCCATTGCAACAACGACAATAATCAACAATGAAGTACCGCCGAAATAGAACGGCACGTTGTACTTCAAGACTAAGAATTCTGGCAACAAGCAAACCAAAACCATGTAAATCGCACCAGCCAATGTTAAGCGAACCAAGATCTTGTCGATATAGCGACCAGTCTGATCGCCAGGACGAATACCTGGAACAAAAGCACCGCTCTTCTTCAAGTTATCTGCTGTGTCACGGCTATTGAAAACCAAAGCTGTGTAGAAGAAGCAGAAGAAAATAATCGCTGCGGCATACAAAATTGTGTACACGGGCTGACCCGGGGCCAATGTTGCTGCCAAATCTTTAATCACTCGGCTGAACATATTGGTTGGCTCGCCTGATGTAAACCAGCCGGCAATTGTTGCAGGAAACAAAATGATTGATGAAGCAAAAATTGGGGGAATAACACCAGCCATATTTAACTTCAATGGGAAGTATGAAGACTGACCGCCATAAACCTTATTACCAACTTGGCGCTTGGCGTAGTTCACCAAGATACGGCGCTGACCGCGCTCAACAAACACTACAAAATAAGTCACTGCAACGCAAATCACCACGATCAACAGAGCAGACAAAATATTCATAGAGCCTGTACGTACTAGCTCAAGCAAGCTTCCAATTGCTGAAGGCAATCCAGAAACAATACCGCCAAAAATAATGATGGAGATGCCGTTACCAAGTCCGCGTTCAGTAATCTGCTCACCTAGCCACATTAGGAACATCGTGCCAGTCACCAAAGTAACTACTGTGTTGAGTTCAAACATCAAGCCTGGATTAATTACTAAACCTGGTTGCGCCTGTAATGCAACTGAAATGCCTAAAGCCTGAAATGTTGCCAAGAATACAGTGCCATAACGGGTGTATTGGGTAATCTTGCGCTGTCCTGCTTGACCTTCTTTTTTCAAGGACTCTAGCGAGGGAACAACAATCGTCATCAATTGCATGATGATCGACGCGGAGATGTACGGCATGATTCCTAAAGCAAAAACTGTAAAGCGAGATAAAGCACCACCTGAGAACAGATTGAACATTCCCAAGATGCCATCTTTTTGACCGGAGAACAATTGAGCCAATTGGTCAGGATCAATACCTGGAACAGGAATGTGTGCGCCCAAACGGAACACGAGCAATGCCAAAACCAGGAATATCAAGCGTTGGCGTAATTCGCCAAACTTGCTTCCTGATTGAGCAATATTTGCTGTGTTGGTAGGTGCGAGTGCCATCGTTTACTAAAAACTAATTAAACCAAGTCAACCAATTTGCCGCCAGCTGCTTCAATAGCCGCTTTCGCACCTGCAGTTGCTGTAATACCTTTGAGGGTCACAGCAATTGACAATTCGCCAGTCTTGATTACTTTGACTGCATTGATTTGCTCGCCAGCAAAACCGTGAGCTCTCAAAACCAACAAGTCCACTTCTGGCAAGTTGATTTTTGCTAAGTCATTCAAAGTGATTTGACCAACGTGACGACGTGTCAAAGACACGAAACCACGTTTTGGCAAACGACGGTACATTGGCATCTGACCGCCCTCGAATCCAACCTTGTGGAATCCGCCTGAGCGTGATTTTTGACCTTTGTGACCGCGGCCAGCAGTTTTACCAAGACCAGAGCCGATGCCGCGACCTACGCGACGACGGTTTTTCTTAGATCCCTCTGCGGGTTTGAGTGTATTGAGTTGCATATTCTTCGCCTATTTACTTGCTAGTTATTAGCCAATGACTTTAACTAGATAAGAAACTTTATTAATCATTCCGCGAACAGCTGGAGTGTCTTCCAATTCTGAAACAGAATTGATGCGTCCGAGGCCTAAGCCACGAACAGTTGCACGGTGGCTTTCGCGTGTGCCGATCAAGCTGCGCACTAATTGCAGTTTGACTTTGGAGTTAGATGTTGTCATTTATAGATTCCTAATCTTTTGGTCTTAGCCGAGAATCTCTTCAACTGACTTACCGCGCTTAGCAGCAATTTCAGAAGGAGTGCTCATCTTGCTCAAACCATCAATCGTTGCACGAACCATGTTGTAAGGGTTTGTAGAGCCAAGTGACTTAGCAACAACGTTAGTTACACCCATTACATCGAAAATTGCGCGCATTGGGCCACCGGCGATAACGCCAGTACCATCTTTAGCTGGAGAAATCATCACGCGTGACGCGCCATGCTTACCAATCACAGTGTGTTGCAAAGTACCTTTACGTAAGGAAACTTTGATCATCTTGCGACGTGCTTCGTCCATTGCCTTTTGAACAGCAACTGGAACTTCTTTTGATTTGCCTTTGCCCATGCCGATACGACCATCGCCATCGCCAACTACAGTGAGTGCAGCGAAGCCGAGAATACGACCACCCTTAACCACTTTAGTTACACGATTAACAGCAATCATCTTCTCGCGAAGACCATCATCACGCTCTTCGTTTTGCATCTTGGTTTGCATTTTTGCCATGTTTTTTCCTAAACCCTATTAGAACTTCAGGCCGGCTTCACGCGCAGCTTCAGCTAAGGCCTTAATACGGCCGTGGTAACGATGACCGGAACGATCAAAAGCAACATCAACAATGCCTGCCTTAACAGCACGCTCAGCAACTAATTTGCCGATTTGTTTTGCCGCATCAGCGTTGCCGCCGTTTTTGATCGCTTGGCGCAAATCTTTTTCCATTGTTGAAGCAGCTGCTACAACTTTGGTTCCGCATGGGCTATATACCTGTGCAGAAATATGTGAATTGCTACGGATAACTGTTAAGCGATTTGCCAATGCTTCGGCAATGCGAATACGAGTCTGCCTAGCACGTCTTTGTCTGGATTCGTCTTTATTCATTTTCTAATCTCGCTTACTTCTTCTTAGTTTCTTTCAGGTGTACAACCTCATCCACGTAGCGAACGCCTTTGCCTTTATATGGCTCTGGTGAACGGTATGCGCGAACTTCAGCTGCGACCTGGCCAACCTGTTGCTTGTTGGAACCTTTGATAATGATTTCAGTTTGAGTTGGAGTCTCAGCTTTTACACCCTTTGGCAGGTTGTAAATAATGTCGTGTGAGAAACCTAACTGCAATTTAAGTGATTCGCCTTGAGCAGCAGCACGATAACCAACGCCTACCAAGCTAAGCTTGCGCTCAAAGCCAGTAGTTACGCCAACAACCATGTTGTTTACTAAGGCGCGAGCTGTACCTGACTGTGCACCAGCTTCTGGTGTGTCGTTATTTAAAACAACTGTCAATACGCCATCTTCTTGTTTCAAACCAACAGAAGGATGCAAGTTGTGTGTCAAAGTTCCCAATGGGCCCTTAACAGTAATGTTTGCACCGTTGATGCTGATCTCAGCGCCCTTTGGGACTGGAATAGGTGATTTACCAACGCGGGACATATTTCTCTCCTTACGCGACGTAGCAAATAACTTCGCCACCAACGCCGTTTGCACGTGCTTTGCGGTCTGTCATTACGCCTTGTGGGGTTGAAATAATTGCAATGCCCAAGCCATTCATTACTTCAGGAATGTCATGGCGGCCTTTGTAGATACGTAGACTTGGTGTAGAAACACGGTCGATACGCTCAATAACAGGGCGGCCTGCATAGTATTTGAGTTCAATGTGTAGCACTGGCTTAGCTGCTTCACCTTTGATTTCAAAACTATCGATATAACCTTCATCCTGCAAGACTTTTGCAATAGCTACTTTAACTTTTGACGACGGCATCAAGACTACGGGTTTCTGCACTGCTTGCGCATTGCGGATCCTTGTCAACATGTCGGCGATTGGATCGCTGATACTCATGAGTTCTCCTAATTCTTTCGCCGCTTACCAGCTGGCCTTGGTTAAACCGGGGATTTCGCCACGGAAGGCGATTTCACGAATTTTGCTACGCGCTAAACCAAACTTACTGAATACACCGCGCGGACGACCGGTTAATGAACAACGATTTCTTTGACGAATCGGGCTTGCGTTACGTGGAAGTGCCTGTAGCTTCAAGCGAGCTTCATAGCGCTCTTCATCACTGCGTGATTGATCAGCAATGATTGCCTTGAGTTCAGCACGCTTTACAGCGTACTTCTCTACAGTTTTTGTGCGCTTATTCTCGCGCTCAATTAGGGATAGTTTTGCCACGTTAGCCTCTTAATTGCGGAAAGGGAATTTGAACGCTGCTAACAAAGCTTTTGCTTCTTCGTCAGTCTTAGCGGTTGTCGTAATACTGATATTGAGACCACGGAGGGCGTCAATTTTGTCGTATTCGATTTCAGGGAAAATGATTTGCTCTTTAACGCCAATGTTGTAGTTACCACGGCCGTCAAATGCCTTACCGGAAATTCCGCGGAAGTCACGTACGCGTGGCAAAGCAACAGTTACGAAACGATCTAAAAATTCGTACATGCGTGCACCACGCAATGTAACCATGGCACCGATTGGGTAGCCTTGACGAATTTTGAAACCAGCAATCGCTTTTTTCGCTTTTGTCACAACTGGCTTTTGACCTGCTACTTTAGTCAAATCACCAACTGCATTTTCGATAATTTTCTTGTCGTTCACTGCATCGCCTAAGCCCATATTCAGGGTTACCTTAGTGATACGTGGAACTTCCATTACTGACTTGTAACCAAACTTGGCGATCAAATCAGCAACTACTTTAGCTTGATAGTGTTCTTGAAAACGTGTGCTCATAATTTCTCCGTGCCCCTTATGCGCTTAAAGTCGCGCCAGTGGTTTTGAGGAAACGCTGCTTCTTACCATCAACGAGTTTGATACCAACACGTGATGGTTTGCCGTTACCGTCAACCAAAGCCACATTAGAAATGTGAACAGGCATCGTCTTGTCAATCATGCCGCCAGTAACACCGGCTGCTGGATTTGGCTTAACGCTCTTTTTATAAATGTTTACGCCTTCGATCACTAACTTGTTCTCGAGAACGGCTGTAACAGTTCCTTGTTTGCCTTTATCGCGGCCAGTCAAGAGAACTACTGAATCACCTTTACGAATCTTTTTCATATCAGCCTCTTAAATAACTTCGGGGGCGAGAGAAACGATCTTCATGAACTTCTCAGTACGCAATTCGCGCGTAACTGGTCCAAAGATACGTGTGCCGATTGGCTCTAACTTGGCGTTGAGCAATACCGCAGCGTTTCCATCGAACTTAATCAATGAGCCGTCTGGACGACGTACACCCTTAGCAGTTCTCACTACTACGGCGTTATAAATATCACCTTTTTTTACACGGCCACGTGGAGCAGCGGACTTTACAGTCACTTTGATGACATCACCGATACTGGCGTAACGACGCTTAGAGCCGCCCAATACCTTGATGCACAAAACTTCACTGGCGCCTGTGTTATCGGCGACCTGTAATCTACTTTCGGTCTGAATCATTTTTTAATCCCCAACTTGTTAGCCAAAGGCAAACAGTCTTGGTTCCGTCTATGGGCTTTAACGAAAGTTAAAACCCGGAATTAATGAAAAAACACTGCTTCTCCCAATACAACCAGAGAAGCCTTCTATCATACTACGTAAAACAGGGATTTGGCAAGAAAGTTCGCCAAAATCCCTAATATTTCTTTAAATACCCTTTGAAGCCTCTACCAAACGGGTCACAACCCAAGATTTAGTGCGTGAAATTGGCTTAGATTCAGCAATTTCAACGGTATCACCCATCTTGTATTGACCAGCTTCGTCGTGAGCGTGGTACTTTTTGGACTGTCCAACATATTTGCCATAAAGCGCATGTTTTACTTGGCGCTCAACTAGCACAGTCACAGTTTTTTGCATTTTGTCGCTAACGACACGACCCACAAGGGTGCGGCGCAAGGGTTTAGATAATTCTGTCATATCCCTTTTTCCTTATTTCTGTGCAGTTTTTTGAGTAATAAAAGTCTTTACGCGAGCAATTTCACGCTTAGTTTTACCCAATTGGCTGGTATTTGTGAGTTGCTGAGTACCCTTTTGCATACGGAGCTTGAAGCTAGTCTTCAAGAGCTCTGTTAATTCTGCGTTCAAGGCAACCAGATCTTTGGATGCTAATTCTGTCTTTTTCATAATCTCTATCCCGATCAACCTAAGTGGCGAATCACGAAAGTGGTTTGCAATGGCAATTTAGCTGCTGCAAGCTTGAAAGCCTCGCGCGCCAAACCTTCATCCACGCCATCCATCTCGTACAAAATCTTGCCTGGTTGAATTTCTGCTACGTAGTACTCTGGATTACCTTTACCGTTACCCATACGTACTTCAGCTGGCTTTTGTGAAATTGGCTTGTCTGGGAAAATACGAATCCAGATACGACCACCACGCTTAATGTGACGGGTCATTGCGCGACGTGCAGATTCAATCTGACGTGCGGTCAAACGACCACGGCCAATAGCTTTCAATCCAAAGTCACCAAAGGCTACTGAACTACCGCGTGTTGCCACGCCAGTGTTACGTCCCTTTTGTTCCTTGCGATACTTACGACGCTTTGGTTGTAGCATGCTTACTCTCCTGACTTCTGCGCTTCAGCACTTGCGGCTTCAACGGCTTTCGGTGCACGCTTTACTGCAGGCTTAGCAGCAACTAATGGCTTGCTGTCGGCTGCTGGTTTGCGTGCGGTTGTTTTAGCTGGTGCGCGACGTGGCTTCTTCTCTTCAGCTGCTGGCTCTGCTGTAACTGCTGCAGCATCAGCACCGCGGCCTAATGTATCGCCTTTGTAAACCCAAACTTTTACACCGATGATGCCGTATGTTGTTTCCGCCTCAGAAGTTGCGTAATCAATATCAGCCTTCAATGTATGAAGTGGAACGCGACCTTCACGATACCATTCGCGACGTGCAATTTCAGCACCGTTCAAACGGCCAGAAGACATGATCTTGATCCCTTGTGCACCAAGGCGCATTGCATTTTGCATTGCACGCTTCATTGCACGACGGAACATGATGCGCTTCTCTAGCTGTTGAGTAATAGAGTCAGCGATCAATTGCGCATCTACTTCAGGCTTACGAATTTCTTCGATGTTCACGTGGACTGGAACGCCCATACGCTTCTGGAGTTCACGACGGAGCACTTCAATATCTTCACCTTTTTTACCGATCACAACACCTGGGCGTGAGCTGTAAATAGTGATACGTGCGTTCTTTGCAGGACGCTCAATAATGACTTTACTTACGGACGCATTCTTTAACTTCTTCTTGAGATAGATGCGGACATCTACGTCCTCTTTAAGCATCTTCGCAAAATCAGTATTGTTTGCATACCAACGTGATGTCCAGTTCTTCGTTACCGAGAGTCGGAATCCGGTTGGGTTTATCTTTTGTCCCATATCTTTCCTTAGTTACTCAAGGTCACGGTGATGTGACATGTTTGTTTTTCGATTTGATTACCGCGACCCTTAGCACGTGCTGTGAAGCGCTTCAAGGAAGTACCCTTATCAACAATAATTGTTGAAACCTTGAGCTCATCAATATCAGCACCCTTATTGTGTTCAGCGTTGGCCATTGCGGACTCAACAACTTTTTTCACAATGAAGGCAGCTTTCTTGGGGCTGAAATTCAAAATGTTCAATGCGCGTGCAATTGGCAAACCACGAATTTGGTCAGCGACCAAACGTGTCTTTTGCGCAGAAATGCGGGCGCCTTTGTGAATAGCTTTAACTTCCATCATCATCCCCTTACTTCTTCGTTACTTTCTTGTCAGCAGCGTGACCTTTGAAAGTACGGGTCAAGGCAAATTCGCCTAACTTATGACCCACCATGTTTTCTGATACATATACCGGAACGTGTTGACGACCGTTATGTACAGCAATCGTCAGACCAATGAAGTCTGGGAGGATTGTTGAACGGCGTGACCAAGTTTTGATCGGCTTTTTGTCTTTGTTGGCTTGTGCAACTTCAACTTTTTTTACTAAGCTGGCGTCGCAAAATGGGCCTTTTTTAGCTGAACGTGTCATATCTATTTATCCTTATCGCTTAACGTTTTTGACGACGTTGAACGATCATCGAAGTTGTACGCTTATTGCGACGTGTACGATAACCTTTAGTTGGTGTGCCCCATGGGGAGACAGGTACACGGCCTTCGCCAGTTCTACCTTCACCACCACCGTGTGGGTGATCTACTGGGTTCATTGCCACACCGCGAACGGTTGGGCGAATACCACGCCAGCGATTTGCACCAGCTTTACCGATAACGCGCAAGCTATGCTCTTCATTACCAACTTCACCAATAGTGGCACGGCAATCGATCAAAATACGGCGAACTTCACCAGAGCGCAAGCGCACCTGAGCGTATACACCTTCACGAGCTAATAACACTGCAGAGCCACCAGCAGAACGTGCGATTTGAGCACCTTTGCCCGGCAACATTTCTACGCAATGAATTGTGCTACCAACTGGAATATTACGAATTGGCAAGTTGTTACCAGACTTGATTGGGGCTTCAGAGCCACTCATCAATGCCTGACCAACAGTCATGCCTTTTGCAGCAAGAATATAGCGACGCTCACCATCAGCAAACACGATCAATGCAATATTTGCACTGCGATTTGGATCGTATTCCAAACGCTCAACTTTTGCTGGAATACCATCTTTGTCGTTGCGTTTGAAATCAACAACACGATAGTGATGCTTATGACCACCACCCTTATGACGGGTAGTGATATGACCATTATTGTTACGACCTGCTTTTTGGAACTGTGGCTCTACCAACGCTGCAAAAGGCTTACCTTTATGCAGATCAGGATTTACCACCTTGACCATTGAGCGACGACCTGGTGAGGTCGGTTTTGTCTTCATCAAAGGCATGATTAATTCGCCTCCGCTTCAAAGTTAATTTCTTGACCTGGCTTCAAGCTAACGTAGGCCTTCTTAGTGTGGTCACGACGACCTTCAAAACGGCCATAGCGCTTTGGCTTACCTTTTTGATTCACGATTTGAACAGAGTCAACTTGCACCTTGAAGAGCAACTCAACCGCTTGTTTCACATCGCTCTTATTAGCGTCGCGTGTAACTTGGAATACTACTTGTTCGTTTTTCTCTGCAACCATAGTTGCTTTTTCAGAGATAACCGGTCCAAGCAGAACCTTCATCAAGCTGTGATCGTTTTTACGGACTTGGCTCATTTCAGCAACTCCTCAATTTTTGCGATCGCTGCTTTGCTTACCAATACTTTTTTGTATTGAACTAAAGCTAATGGATCAGCGTGCTGTGGCTCACATACAGCAACCTTATGCAAGTTGCGTGATGCCAAATACAAATTCTCGCTAACCTGATCAACGATGATCAAGACTGAATCCAAGCCCATTGCTTTAACTTTGTCAGCTAAAACTTTAGTCTTTGGAGCATCAAGATTAAATTGGTCAACAACATTCAAACGACCTTCGCGTGCTAACTGAGACAGAATAGATCTCATACCAGCGCGGTACATTTTCTTGTTTACTTTTTGGCTGAAATTTTCTTCAGGTGAATTCGGGAATATACGACCACCTCCACGCCACAGCGGGGAAGAGCTCATACCAGCACGAGCACGACCAGTACCTTTTTGACGCCAAGGTTTTTTGGTTGTGTGCTTAACTTGCTCACGGTCTTTTTGTGCACGGTTACCGCTACGTGCATTTGCTTGGTAAGCCACAACAACTTGGTGTACCAATGCTTCGTTATATTCGCGCTCGAATACTTCTGGTGAGGCTTGAACGCCTGCGCCCAAAGTTCCGTTATCTTGGAGAAGCTTAAGTTCCATATTCGCTCTCCTTATTTCTTCTTCAACGGTGTCTTCACCGCTGGAGTAACAATAACTTTACCGCCTGGGGCACCTGGAATAGCGCCTTTAACCATGATGAGATTACGTTCTGCATCAATGCGTGCGATGACTAAATTTTGTACAGTGCGTGTTTCGTCACCAAGGTGGCCTGTCATGCGCTTACCTGGGAAAACACGACCTGGATCTTGCGCCATACCGATAGAACCTGGCACGTTATGTGAACGTGAGTTACCGTGTGACGCGCGACCTGAAGCGAAGTGGTGGCGCTTGATGGTACCGGCATAACCTTTACCAATCGTTACACCTTGTACATCTACTTTTTGGCCAGCAGCAAATGCAGTGTCAGCAGGAATTACTTGTCCTGGTGCCATTTCAGCGATTTTTGCTGCATCTAAATGAAATTCGTTGAGACCGTTACCAGCCATCACACCCGCCTTAGCGAAGTGACCAGCCATTGCTTTGGTAACGCGAGTAGCTCTACGTGTGCCATGTGCCAACTGGATAGCATCATAGCCATCAGTTGCCTGGGTCTTGATTTGAGCGATTCTGTTGTCGCTCACGTCAATTACGGTGACAGGAATCGCTTCCCCTTCGTCCGTAAATAGACGGGTCATGCCGATCTTGCGACCGATTAAGCCTAAGCTCATATTCATGCTCCACGCCGACTTCGATTGGTCGGCAAAATTAATTTAAGTGATTTACAAGTAAAAGTACTTCTAAATCAATAACTTACAACGTTTTTAATGCTGATAAAACCTTTAAATTCGCCCAAATAATTGAGCGAAGCCTTAGATTCTATCCCGAAAGGCCAGTCTTGGCAAGCGCTAAGACTGGAAATACTGAATTACTGCAACTTAATTTCGACGTCCACACCTGCTGGGAGGTCTAATTTCATCAAGGCATCCACTGTTTTCTCTGTAGGATCAACGATATCCATCAAACGCAGATGGGTACGAATCTCTAACTGGTCACGTGAAGTCTTGTTTACGTGTGGTGAACGCAAAATATCAAAACGCTCGATACGAGTTGGCAAAGGTACTGGACCCTTAACAACTGCACCAGTACGCTTAGCTGTATCAACGATTTCAGCTGCAGACTGGTCGATCAAACGGTAATCAAATGCTTTAAGACGAATACGAATTTTTTGGTTTTGCATATTAATTCCAAAGAGCGTTGCGGTGCTGCCGCGTTATATTTCTAAAGAGCTCGGTGACATCAGCAGCACTGATGTCACCGGTTAGCAAACCGCTAAATATTTTTACTGCTATTAAGCCAAAATCTTTGCAACCACACCGGCGCCAACAGTACGGCCACCTTCACGGATCGCAAAACGTAAACCTTCTTCCATCGCGATTGGAGCAATGAGTTTTACGGTAATCGTGACGTTATCACCAGGCATAACCATTTCTTTGTCTTTTGGCAACTCGATTGAACCAGTTACGTCCGTTGTACGGAAGTAGAACTGTGGACGATAGTTGTTAAAGAATGGAGTATGACGACCACCTTCGTCTTTACCCAAGATGTAAACCTCGGCTGTAAAGTGAGTGTGTGGGGTGATTGAACCTGGTTTAGCCAATACTTGGCCGCGCTCAACTTCTTCACGTTTTGTACCGCGTAACAAGATACCAACGTTATCGCCTGCTTGACCTTGGTCGAGCAATTTGCGGAACATTTCAACACCAGTACAAGTTGTCTTGAGTGTTGGCTTGATACCAATAATTTCAATCTCTTCACCAACTTTAACGATACCGCGCTCGATACGGCCTGTAACAACAGTACCGCGACCGGAGATAGAGAACACGTCCTCTACTGGCATCAAGAACGCACCGTCAACAGCACGCTCTGGAGTTGGGATGTATGAGTCAAGCGCTTCAGCCAACTTCATGATGGCTTCTTTACCCAATGGGCCTTCGTCGCCTTCAAGAGCTAACTTAGCAGAGCCTTGAACGATTGGTGTGTCATCGCCTGGGAAGTCGTACTTAGATAGAAGCTCACGAACTTCCATTTCTACGAGTTCTAACAACTCAGCGTCATCAACCATGTCGCACTTGTTCAAGAAAACGATGATGTATGGAACACCAACTTGGCGTGCCAAGAGGATGTGCTCGCGAGTTTGTGGCATTGGGCCGTCAGCTGCAGAGCAAACCAAAATAGCGCCGTCCATCTGAGCAGCACCAGTAATCATGTTCTTAACGTAGTCAGCATGTCCTGGGCAATCCACGTGTGCGTAGTGACGATTTGCAGTCTCATACTCAACGTGTGCTGTATTAATAGTAATACCGCGTGCTTTTTCTTCTGGAGCAGCATCGATCTGATCGTATGCTTTTGCTTCGCCACCGAATGCTTTTGAAAGCACGGTTGCAATAGCTGCTGTCAATGTGGTTTTACCATGGTCAACGTGACCGATTGTGCCAACGTTTACGTGCGGTTTTGTCCGCTCAAACTTTTCTTTTGCCATTTTTTTGTCTGCCTTCTTAGCTAGTCAATATTCAAAATAATGTGGATAAATTACTTCGCTTTAGCAGCCATAACTGCTTCAGCAACGTTCTTAGGTGCTTCGGAATAATGCTTAAATTCCATGGTGTAGGTAGCGCGACCTTGGGTCAACGAGCGCAAGCCAGTTGAGTAACCAAACATCTCTGCCAATGGCACTTCAGCGCGAACGATCTTACCGCCCCCTGGAATGTCATCCATACCTTGCAAAATACCGCGACGTGATGAGAGGTCACCCATTACGTTACCCATGAAATCTTCTGGTGTTTCAACTTCAACAGCCATCATTGGTTCTAGCAACACTGGTGATGCTTTGCGCATACCGTCTTTGAATGCCATCGAGCCCGCCATCTTAAATGCGTTTTCGTTGGAGTCAACGTCATGGTATGAACCGAAGAACAATGTTGCTTTGATATCTACAACTGGATAGCCAGCCAAAATACCGGAGTTCAATGTTTCGATAATTCCTTTTTCTACCGCAGGAATGTATTCACGTGGAACTACACCACCCTTAATAGCGTCAACAAATTCAAAACCTTTGCCTGGTGCCTGTGGCTCTAACTTCAAGACCACGTGACCGTATTGACCACGACCACCAGACTGCTTAACGAATTTACCTTCAATCTCTTCGCAAACTTTACGAATCGTTTCACGGTAAGCAACTTGTGGCTTACCAACAGTTGCTTCAACGCTAAATTCACGCTTCATACGATCAACCAAAATTTCCAAGTGCAGCTCGCCCATACCGGAAATAATCGTTTGACCAGACTCTTCGTCTGTCTTCACGCGGAAAGAAGGATCTTCTTGTGCCAAGCGATTCAAAGCAAGGCCCATTTTTTCTTGGTCTGCTTTTGTCTTTGGCTCAACTGCTTGAGAGATTACAGGCTCTGGGAATACCATGCGCTCTAAAATAACGATGCTATCTGGATCACACAATGTTTCGCCAGTAGTTGCGTCTTTCAGACCAACTGCAGCTGCGATATCGCCAGCGAATACTTCTTTAATTTCTTCACGTTCATTTGCATGCATCTGCAACAAACGTCCAACACGCTCTTTCTTACCCTTAATTGGGTTGTAGATTGTGTCACCAGATTTCATGACGCCTGAGTAAACACGGAAGAAGATGAGCTGGCCAACGAATGGGTCAGTCATGATCTTAAATGCTAAGGCTGAAAATTTCGCGCTATCAGAAGCTTCACGTGTTGTTGGTGTGCCGTCTTCCAATTCACATGGAACTGGTGGAACGTCTAATGGTGAAGGCAACAATTCAACAACTGCATCCAACATCGCCTGAACGCCTTTGTTTTTGAAAGCTGTTCCGCACAACATTGGAACGATTTCATTAGCAATAGTACGTTGACGTAATGCGCCTTTGATTTCTTCTTCGGTCAAGCCTTCGCCGCCGAGATACTTTTCCATCAACTCTTCTGAACTCTCTGCAGCAGCTTCGAGCATTTTCTCGCGCCACTCTTCTGCAGATGCTTGCAATTCAGCAGGGATATCTGCGTATGTAAACTTAGTACCTTGTGACTCTTCGTCCCAATAGATGGCCTTCATTTTTACCAAGTCCACAACGCCTTTAAAGTTTTCTTCAGCGCCGATTGGGATTTGGATCAAGATAGGATTAGCTTTGAGGCGCATCTTCATTTGGTCATAGACCTTGAAGAAGTTCGCACCAGTGCGGTCCATCTTGTTTACGAATGCTAAACGTGGAACCTGGTACTTGTTAGCTTGACGCCAAACAGTTTCAGATTGTGGCTGTACACCACCTACCGCACAGTAAACCATGCAAGCGCCATCCAAAACGCGCATTGAACGCTCAACTTCAATTGTGAAGTCTACGTGTCCTGGGGTATCAATAATATTGATGCGGTGCTCTGGGAAATTACCAGCCATGCCCTTCCAGAACGTTGTAGTAGCAGCAGAAGTAATCGTGATACCACGCTCTTGCTCTTGCTCCATCCAGTCCATGGTTGCAGCGCCATCATGCACTTCACCGATTTTGTGATTAACACCGGTGTAGAACAAAACGCGTTCTGTTGTTGTTGTCTTGCCTGCGTCAATGTGCGCAGAAATACCGATATTGCGGTATTTGTCGATAGGGGTTTTACGTGCCACTGTTGGTACCTTTTCTTTGCTGTGCGATTAGAAGCGGAAATGTGAGAAAGCTTTGTTAGCTTCTGCCATACGGTGAACTTCTTCACGCTTCTTCATTGCTCCGCCGCGACCTTCTGCAGCTTCTAATAATTCGTTGGCCAAACGTTGGGCCATCGATTTTTCACCGCGCTTTTTAGCGGCTTCGCGCACCCAGCGCATTGCCAAAGCAGAACGGCGTGATGGGCGAACTTCAACAGGAACCTGGTAGTTAGCGCCACCAACACGACGGCTCTTCACCTCAACCATTGGCTTAACGTTGCCCATAGCTGTTGAGAAAACTTCGAGTGGTTCTTTGTTTGCTTTTTTCTCGATATGATCAAAGGCACCGTAAACGATACGCTCTGCAACCGATTTCTTGCCGTCCAACATGAGGACGTTCATGAATTTTGCTACTTCTACATTGCCGAATTTTGGATCAGGCAGGATTTCCCGTTTGGGAACTTCACGACGACGTGGCATAACTACTCCTTCAGTTCAGTTAGGGGTGGCCCAAATGGATCACCCGCTCCGGCCGTCCTACTATCTGGAGAAATCTCGAGACGGAACGGCCACTTACTTGTCTTTAAAGTCTGACAAACGAAGACTTACTGCAAATACTTTAAGTTGCTATTAAGCAGCTTTCTTAGCGCGCTTAGCACCGTACTTGGAACGTGACTGCTTACGGTCTTTAACACCTTGCAAGTCAAGTGAGCCACGAACGATGTGGTAACGAACACCTGGCAAATCCTTTACACGACCACCACGGATCAACACTACTGAGTGTTCCTGGAGGTTATGGCCTTCACCACCAATGTATGAAATCACTTCAAAACCATTGGTTAAGCGAACTTTTGCTACTTTACGTAGCGCAGAGTTAGGCTTTTTAGGAGTGGTTGTGTACACACGTGTACAAACACCACGGCGCTGCGGGCTGTTTTGCAGCGCAGGGCTCTTGCTTTTAACGGTCAGCCGAGTTCTTGGCTTACGTAATAATTGATTAATTGTTGGCATAAAATAGCTCGGTTAGTACTTCTTTGTTGCTTTCTTCAAGAAAATCAATGACTTAGAGAAATCCTAGGTCAAAACGACCCTCTTCTGAATCAGTAGAACTCAGCATTCTAGCCTGGCCAGCCCTTTCCGTCAACCTCGAGGGAAAAAACTGGCCATTTCTGGCCAGGAATACCAAATTAGCTTGGATCAGCCTCCCCAGCAGGAGCAATCACTTCAGCCTCTATTTCTACAGGCATATCAGCCATTGCTTCCTCTTCGGCGGCAATCATTTGAGCGCGATCACGCTCGAATTGCTCTCTGACCTTGCGTGCACGGCGGTAAGACAAGCCAGTACCAGCAGGGATCAGGCGACCAATAATGACGTTTTCCTTGAGGCCACGGAGTGTATCTGTCTTGCCCATAATCGCGGCTTCGGTCAATACACGGGTGGTTTCTTGGAAAGAAGCCGCTGAAATGAAGCTGTCTGTCGACAAGGATGCTTTAGTAATACCAAGCAACACATTCTCGAACTGAGCTGGGCGCTTACCTTGAGCAATCACGGCATCGTTTGCGTCATACAACTTAGAACGCTCAACTTGCTCACCAGTGATGTAGGCAGTATCGCCACCATCAGTAATTTGCACACGACGCAACATTTGACGCACGATTACTTCAATGTGCTTGTCGTTAATCTTCACGCCCTGCAAACGGTAAACGTCTTGAACTTCGTCCACGATGTAGATCGCCAACTCTTCAATGCCTCTGAGCGTCAAGATGTCATGCGGATCGGCAGGGCCTTCCACAATCATCTCGCCCTTGTTCACAACTTGGCCGTCATGAACGAGAACTTGCTTCTCTTTAGGAATTAAGAATTCGTTGGCTTCGCCATCCATATCAGTAATAACTAAACGTTGCTTACCTTTGGTTTCTTTACCGAAGGAAACTGTTCCAGTTACTTTAGCTAATACAGCAGCATCTTTTGGTGAACGTGCTTCGAACAATTCAGCAACGCGTGGCAAACCACCGGTAATATCACGCGTCTTCTGTGATTCGATTGGAATACGTGCCAACACTTCACCAACTTCAACTTTTTGACCATCTTTAACAGTGATCAAAGCGCCAACCTGCAAACCAATGTTTACTGGATGATCTGTACCCGCAATCATCACTTCGCCGCCCTTATCATCAACTAAGTTGATCATTGGACGAACGCCTTTGCTAGCAGCACTGCGACGCTTCCCGTCAATTACCACCAAAGTGGAGAGACCGGTTACTTCGTCAACCTGCTTAGCCACAGTAACGCCTTCTTCAACGTTATCAAAGCGAGCAATACCAGCGTACTCAGAGATGATTGGACGTGTTAACGGATCCCATGTCGCCAAGCTTGCGCCGGCCTTCACTGCAGCATCCTCTTTGAACAATAGAGTTGCACCGTAAGGTACCTTATGGCGCTCACGTTCACGGCCGTTATCGTCAATGATCACAGCTTCGCCTGAACGTGAAATCACGATCTGCTCGCCCTTCGCATTCTTCACAACACGCATCGTTCCAGAGAACTTCAAAGCACCGTTAGACTTCGCTTCAATATTGCTTGCAACCAATGCACGTGACGCTGCACCACCGATGTGGAAAGTACGCATTGTCAACTGTGTGCCCGGCTCACCGATGGACTGAGCAGCAATAACACCAACTGCCTCACCAACGTTGACCAAACCACCGCGACCTAAATCACGTCCGTAGCACTTAGCGCACAAGCCAAAGCGAGTTAAGCATGACAATACTGTACGAACTTTAACTTCGTCGATACCCAAAGCAACGATTTGATCTACATGATCTTCATCGAGCAATGTGTCGTTAGGAACGATCACTTCTTGCGTGTCTGGATGAACGATGTCACCGATACATACACGACCCAAAATACGATCTCGCAATGCTTCGATAATTTCGCCGCCCTCTACGAGTGCCTTCATTGTTACGCCAGAAGTTGCGCCGCAATCTTCTTCAATAACCACGAGGTCTTGAGTTACGTCGCATAAACGACGTGTCAAGTAACCAGAGTTCGCTGTCTTCAACGCTGTATCAGCCAGACCTTTACGAGCACCATGGGTTGAGATGAAGTACTGCAATACGTTCAAACCTTCACGGAAGTTCGCAGTAATTGGGGTTTCAATAATGGAGCCATCAGGCTTCGCCATCAAACCACGCATACCGGCTAACTGACGAATCTGCGCTGCAGATCCACGCGCACCAGAATCCGCCATCATGTAGATAGAGTTGAAAGATTCTTGACGCACAGTTTTACCGTTACGGTCGAGCACGTCAACGTGTGACAGCTCATCCATCATTGCCTTACCAACTTGGTCACCAGCAGCACCCCAAATATCAACTACGTTGTTATAACGCTCTTGATTGGTTACGAGACCTGACATGAACTGCTTGTCATATTCCTTAACCTTGGTAGAAGCTTCAGTGATGATGCGCTCTTTAGAAGTTGGAATCAGCATATCGTCGATCGCAACCGAGATACCGGCGTTAGTCGCCAAGCGGAAACCAGACTGCAAGAGGCGGTCAGCAAAAATAACCGTTTCACGAAGACCGCACTTACGGAATGAAGTGTTGATCAAACGTGAGATTTCTTTTTTCTTCAGAGGCTTATTGATTTCCTCAAAAGACATGCCTTTAGGCAAAATTTCTGACAAGATGGCACGGCCAACTGAAGTCTGATAGATCTTGGTCTTTTCAGCAAAACGGGCTTCGCCCTCTGCCTTCTTGTCCACAATCTCAAACTCAGTAATACGTACAGCAACGCGGGAAGCCAATTCAACCTGGCCAGCCTCGTATGCACGAATTACCTCAGTGATGTTAGCGAAGACCATGCCTTCGCCTTTACCGTTAATCTTGTCACGAGTTGCGTAGTACAGACCCAACACCACGTCCTGTGAAGGAACGATGGATGGCTCGCCGTTAGCTGGGAACAATACGTTGTTCGAAGCCAACATCAATGTACGCGCTTCCATTTGCGCTTCGAGCGACAAAGGAACGTGAACCGCCATTTGGTCGCCGTCAAAGTCAGCGTTAAATGCCGCGCAGACTAATGGGTGCAATTGGATCGCCTTACCTTCAATCAGCATTGGCTCGAAAGCCTGGATACCGAGACGGTGCAATGTAGGCGCACGGTTCAACATGATTGGATGTTCACGAATCACTTCTTCGAGAATATCCCAAACGATTGGAGTCTGACTTTCAACTTCTTTCTTCGCAGCCTTAATCGTGGTTGCAATTCCCAAAGTCTCAAGCTTGTTGAAAATAAATGGCTTGAACAATTCCAAGGCCATCAATTTTGGCAAGCCGCACTGATGCAATTTCAATGTCGGACCAACCACGATGACTGAACGACCTGAGTAGTCAACACGTTTACCCAACAAGTTTTGACGGAAACGACCGCTCTTACCTTTAATCATCTCAGCCAAGGACTTCAACGGACGCTTGTTAGCGCCAGTCATGGCCTTACCGCGACGACCGTTATCGAGCAATGAGTCAACCGCTTCTTGCAACATACGTTTTTCGTTGCGAACGATGATCTCTGGTGCGCGCAACTCTAACAAACGCTTGAGACGGTTGTTACGGTTAATCACGCGACGATAGAGGTCGTTCAAATCGGAAGTAGCAAAGCGACCGCCATCCAATGGCACTAATGGGCGCAATTCAGGTGGCAATACTGGCAATACTTCCATGATCATCCAGTCAGGCTTAATACCTGAAGTCTGGAACGCCTCGAGCACTTTTAAGCGCTTAGCGTATTTCTTGATCTTGGCATCGCTACCAGTGGCTTTTAAGTCAGCACGAATAGTCTCAACTTCACGATCGATATCAATCGAACGCAAGAGATCACGAATACCTTCAGCGCCCATGATGGCAGTAAATGCACCGTCACCATACTCTTCAGTCTTAGCAATGTACTCGTCCTCAGACATGATCTGACCGCGCTTCATTGCGCCCTCAGGAGTCATGCCAGGATCAACAACTACATATGCTTCAAAGTAAAGAACGCGCTCGATATCACGCAATGTCATATCGAGAACCATACCCAAGCGGGACGGCAATGACTTCAAGAACCAGATGTGCGCTACAGGGGCTGCCAACTCAATGTGGCCCATGCGCTCACGACGTACCTTAGCCAGCGTAACTTCAACGCCGCACTTCTCACAGATAACGCCACGGAACTTTAAACGCTTGTACTTACCGCATAAGCACTCGTAGTCTTTGGTTGGTCCAAAAATCTTGGCGCAGAACAAACCATCACGCTCGGGCTTAAAAGTCCGGTAGTTAATAGTTTCTGGCTTGCGCACTTCACCAAAAGACCATGAGCGAATTTTCTCAGGGGATGCAAGACCAATCTTGATGACATCAAACTGCTCATCACCCTGCGTTTGCTTAAATAAATCGAGCAATGCTTTCATATCAGTTGCGCTCCATGTCAATGTCAATACCCAACGAACGGATTTCTTTTACCAGTACGTTGAAGGATTCGGGCATGCCAGCATCAATTGTGTGCTCGCCCTTGACGATGTTTTCGTAAACCTTGGTACGGCCTGCGACGTCATCGGACTTCACTGTCAGCATTTCCTGCAAGACATATGAAGCGCCGTATGCTTCGAGGGCCCAAACTTCCATCTCACCAAAGCGCTGACCACCAAACTGAGCTTTACCGCCCAGTGGCTGTTGCGTTACTAAGGAGTAAGGTCCGGTTGAACGTGCGTGCATCTTGTCATCAACCAAATGGTGGAGTTTCAAGACGTGCATTACGCCAACAGTTACAGGACGCTCAAACTGATCTCCAGTACGGCCGTCGCACAAAATCATTTGCTGACGTGAAGGCGTCATCTTCAAGGAAGTAGCCACTTCCTGTGGATATGCCAACTCGAGCATGCGTCCGATTTCAGCTTCGGTTGCACCGTCAAACACTGGAGTTGCAAATGGCAAGCCTTGGCGTAAATTCTCAGCCAAAACGGTGATCTGCTCATCAGTGAAGTTGTCGATATCTTCGATACGACCGGTTTCGTTGTAAAGCTGCTTCATGAACTTACGGAGTTCAGCTTGTTTAGCTTGTTGACGAACCATCTCATCAATACGCTTACCAATACCTTGAGCTGCCCAACCTAAGTGGGTTTCCAGGATCTGACCTACGTTCATACGGGAAGGAACACCCAATGGGTTCAAGACGATGTCAACAGGGCGTCCGTCAGCCATAAATGGCATGTCTTCAGCTGGGGCGATTTTAGAAACCACACCTTTGTTACCGTGACGACCGGCCATCTTGTCACCTGGCTGCAAGCGACGCTTAACAGCCAAGTACACCTTAACCATCTTCGTTACGCCAGGCTGCAAATCATCGCCTTGGGTAAGCTTGGTGCGCTTCTCTTCAAAAGCCTCATCAAATTGCTTACGCTTCGCTTCGATAGAAGATTTGATTGCCTCAACTTGTGTGGCAACCTCATCATCCGCTGGACGAACATCAAACCAATGGTATTTGTCTAAGTCAGCAAGGTATTCCTTGTCGATCTTGGTGCCTTTAGCTAATTTCTTAGGGCCGCCGTTAGCAACTTTGCCAATCAACAGCTTTTCTAAACGCATGAAGGCATCGCCTTCAACAATACGCAACTGGTCGTTTAAGTCCAAACGATAGCGCTGTAATTCTTCTTGAATGATTGACTGTGCACGTGCATCGCGCTCAATGCCTTCACGGGTGAAGACTTGAACATCAATAACAGTACCAATCATTCCAGATGGAACGCGCAAAGAAGTATCTTTAACGTCAGATGCTTTTTCACCGAAGATCGCACGCAGTAACTTCTCTTCTGGAGTGAGAGTAGTCTCACCCTTCGGAGTAACTTTACCAACCAATACGTCACCAGCTTCAACTTCAGCACCGATGTAAACAATACCGCTCTCATCCAAACGGGAGAGTTGTGACTCAGCCAAGTTGGAGATATCGCGTGTAATTTCTTCTGAACCAAGCTTGGTATCACGGGCAACAACCGACAGCTCTTCAATATGAATAGAGGTGTAACGGTCGTCAGCAACAACTTTCTCAGAAATCAAGATTGAATCTTCGAAGTTGTAACCGTTCCATGGCATAAATGCCACAGTCATGTTTTGACCCAAAGCCAACTCACCTAAGTCGGTAGATGCACCGTCAGCAACTACGTCGCCACGGGCTACACGATCACCAGCCTGAACGATTGGACGTTGGTTGATGTTGGTGTTTTGGTTTGAACGGGTGTACTTGATGAGGTTATAAATATCCACACCAACTTCACCAGCCGCTGTTTCGTCATCGTTTACACGAATAACGACACGGTTTGCGTCAACATAGTCAACGATACCGCCACGGGAGGCCAAAATAACTGTACCTGAGTCAACCGCAACAATGCGCTCTAAACCGGTACCAACCAATGGCTTATCTGGACGCAAGCAAGGAACCGCTTGACGTTGCATATTCGCACCCATCAACGCACGGTTCGCATCGTCATGCTCCAAGAATGGAACCAGTGAAGCAGCAGCAGAAACGATCTGGCTCGGAGCAACGTCGATGAAATCGATGCGCTCTGGGCTAACCATCATGGTCTCACCAGCTTGACGCGCCGAAACCAACTCATCGGCTAACTTACCGCTCTTGTCGATCGTTGCGTTTGCCTGAGCAATCACGTACTTCGCTTCTTCAATCGCAGAGAGATAAACAACTTCATCGCTTACTTTGCTATTGGAAACTTTACGATATGGAGTCTCTAAGAAACCATGCTCATTCAAACGCGCAAACAACGCGAGTGAATTGATCAGACCAATGTTTGGTCCTTCTGGAGTTTCAATTGGGCAAACACGTCCGTAGTGGGTTGGATGCACGTCACGCACTTCGAAACCTGCACGCTCACGTGTCAAACCACCAGGTCCCAATGCAGAAATACGACGCTTGTGCGTGATCTCTGACAATGGGTTTGTTTGGTCCATAAACTGGGACAACTGTGAAGAT
The DNA here is from genome assembly GCF_018687575.1 of Polynucleobacter asymbioticus. Taxonomy (NCBI): domain Bacteria; kingdom Pseudomonadati; phylum Pseudomonadota; class Betaproteobacteria; order Burkholderiales; family Burkholderiaceae; genus Polynucleobacter; species Polynucleobacter asymbioticus. The sequence continues at coordinate 40,283 of NZ_CP061297.1, read as the reverse complement.
CCAAAGAACTCACGAATTGCTGAAGAGATTGGCTTGCTGTTAATCAAATCATGCGGCATGAGGTTTTCTGTTTCAGCTTGACCGAGACGTTCTTTAACCGCACGCTCAACACGTGACAAACCTGCACGGAATTGATTCTCAGCCAACTCACCTACGCAACGCACGCGACGATTACCTAGGTGATCGATGTCATCGACTTCGCCTTTACCGTTACGCAAGTCAACCAAGGACTTAATGGTGTCGAGAATATCTTCGTCCGACAAAACCATTTTGCCTTCCATCTCTGAACGACCGAGACGGCTGTTAACTTTCATACGGCCAACGCGTGATAAATCGTAACTATCTTCGTTGTAGAACAAGCGCTGGAACAAGGCTTCAACAGCATCTTCTGTTGGAGGCTCACCAGGACGCATCATGCGATAGATGGCGATACGAGCAGCCATTTGATCAGCAGTTTCATCAGTACGCAATGTCTGTGAAATGTACGCACCAGAATCCAAATCATTGGTGTAGATGGTTTCCAATTGCTTGATGCCTGCATCGCGCAATGTAGCCAACAACTCTTCAGTGATTTCATCATTAGCGTAAGCCAAGATTTCACCAGAGTCTGGATCGATGATGTTGCGTGCAACTACGCGGCCAACTAAGTAGTCATCTGGAACAACGATGTTTTTAGTCTTAGCGGCTTCGAGTTCACGAATATGTTTTGCGTTGATACGCTTGTCTTTTTGAATGACAACAACGCCATTCTTATCAAGCACATCAAAACTTGCTAACTGACCACGCAAACGCTCTGGAACAAATTCCATAGAGGCGCCATTTGCGCTCAATGAGAAATGATCAAAGTTAAAGAAGTTTGCAAGAATCTGTTCGTTGTTTAAACCAATTGCTTTGAGCAAAATGGTGACAGGCATCTTACGACGACGGTCAACGCGGAAATACAGAATATCTTTTGGATCAAACTCGAAATCGAGCCATGAACCACGGTAAGGAATGATGCGTGCTGAGAACAGCAACTTACCTGAGCTATGTGTCTTGCCCTTGTCGTGCTCAAAGAACACGCCTGGTGAACGGTGCAACTGAGAAACGATCACGCGCTCAGTACCGTTGATCACGAAAGAGCCGTTATCGGTCATGAGTGGAATTTCACCCATGTAGACTTCGCTCTCTTTTACCTCTTTAACCTTAGTTGGTGCTTCGCGATCATAAATAATCAAGCGAACTTTTGCACGTAAGGCTGAGTGGTATGTGTAACCACGTTGTTGACATTCTTTAACGTCAAACGGTGGTTGTGACAACTGGTATGACACGTATTCCATACGTGCGTAGCCATTGTTGGACACAATTGGGAATGCTGATGTAAAGGCAGCTTGAAGTCCCTCTGTGAGACGAGACATTGCTGGCTTTTCAGCCTGTAAAAATTTAGCATAGGATTCCAGCTGCGTTGCGATCAGGTATGGAACCTGATGATTATTTACTCGCTTAGCAAAGCTTTTACGGACTCGCTTGCGTTCGGTGAAGCTGTAGTTCATTTCATCTCCGAATTCAGCGACTGTACAAAGATTTGGCGATTGGCCACTACCAATCACTGGCGGACAACACTAAATCGAAAGATCTAGTGTCCGACCAAACTTGCATTCTGCAGTCGTATCAGAAGGCAAACCCGATTTCAATCAGAAATGAAATCGGGTTTGACCACTAATGGTCAAACCCAACAGGGCTAGCACCCCTTTTTGAGGGGCGCTAACTGAGTTTGTATTACTTAAGTTCTGCTTTAGCGCCAGCTTCTTCAAGCTTCTTCTTAGCTTCTTCAGCTGTCTTCTTATCAACAGCTTCTTTGATTGGCTTTGGTGCGCCATCAACTAAGTCTTTAGCTTCTTTCAAGCCAAGGCCAGTGATTTCGCGAACAGCCTTAATTACTGAAACTTTATTTGCACCAGCTTCGAGCAAGTTAACAGTGAATTCTGTTTGCTCTTCACCAGCAGCAGCTGCGCCACCACCAGCAGGACCAGCAACAGCCATCGCTGCTGCTGAAACGCCAAACTTCTCTTCGAACGCCTTAACCAAGTCGTTCAAATCCATTACGGACATGCTACCTACTGCATCAATGATTTCTTCTTTGGTAATCGCCATTTTTAGCTCCTAATACTTAATAGTTAATCTGCGCTTATTCAGCGGCAGGGGTTTGCGGTGTTTCTGTTCCAGCTTCTGGGGATGCAGCTACAGGCTCAGCAGCTGCTTCTGGAGCGGCGGCTTCAGCAACTACTGCTGCTGGGGCTGCTGCTTCAACTACAGGTGCTGCAACTGGAGCAGGTGCTCCGGCTGATTTTTGCGCTGCTACTGCGCCCAATACGCGAGCCATCGCAGATACTGGCGCCAACATCACACCTAACAACTGAGATAACAACTCGTCGCGGCTTGGAATTGTTGCAAGAGCTTTAACGCCTGCAACATCTAACAACTTGCCGTTATATAAGCCAGCAGTAATGACTAGCTTGTCTTGAGTCTTAGCAAAGTTCTGCAATACTTTTGCCGAAGCAATCGGATCAGCAGAGATGCCGTAGATCAAGGGGCCAACCATCGAATCAGCAAGAGGCTCAAACTGTGTGCCTTGTGCAGCACGACGTGCCAATGTGTTCTTCAAAACGCGAAGATATACACCTTGGTCACGTGCGCTAGCACGTAGCTTTGTCAACTGCTCTACTGGAATACCACGGTATTCAGCGAGCACGACTGTTTGAGCTCCAGCCAATTGAGCGCCGACATCAGCAACAATCGCTTTTTTGTCTTGTACATTCAAAGGCACGGTTTAACTCCTAAAAAACCAACTGTTTCCAGTTGGGGTTACACACCAGCGTCTGATCATTTGTCACAAGGGAATCTTGTGAAATCTTTTCAGGGTCGCCATCTGCGCTGGCTATTACTTTCGTAACGATTAAGAATTAATTCTGAGTAAGCAAATAATTCACCAACGGTCTTTGATGTTCGACTCTCACTCAATGAGTAGGAGTCGACCCAAAGTTCTTTTTGCTACAGGCTAATTACTGAGCAGCCTGTATCGATGCTTGGTCTACACGTACGCCTGCACCCATGGTGCTGCTTACGGCAACCTTCTTTAAATAAACGCCCTTAGATGCAGGTGGCTTAGCTTTGTTCAAAGCCTCAAGCAATGCGAGCAAGTTTGATTTCAATGCAGCTGGCTCGAATGAACGACGGCCAATGCTTGCGTGCACGATACCGGCTTTGTCCACACGGAATTGCACTTGACCAGCTTTTGCATTCTTAACTGCAGTAGCAACGTCAGGAGTAACAGTTCCAACTTTTGGATTCGGCATCAAACCACGTGGGCCCAATACTTGACCTAAGGTACCAACAATTTTCATTGTGTCTGGGGATGCGATCAAAATATCGAAATCGATTTTGCCGCCCTTAATTTGGTCAGCAAGATCTTCCATGCCAACGATCTCAGCACCAGCAGCTTTAGCTTGTTCAGCTTTTTCGCCTTGTGCAAATACCGCTACACGAACATGCTTACCTGTACCAGCTGGGAGCACAACTGCGCCACGCACAACTTGGTCAGATTTCTTAGCATCAATGCCCAACTGAACTGCAACGTCGATAGACTCATCAAACTTAGCAGTTGCACACTCTTTAACGAGGTTCAATGCATCTTCTAATGCATAAAACTTATTGCGATCTACTTTAGATTCGATTGCTTTTAAACGCTTAGATAACTTAGTCATGATTAGAGACCTTCCACTGTGATGCCCATTGAACGGGCGCTACCAGCGATTGTTCTTACAGCAGCATCCATATCAGCAGCTGTCAAATCTGGCATTTTTGCTTTAGCAATTTCTTCTGCTTGAGCACGTGTAATTTTTCCTACCTTATCGGTATGCGGACGTGGTGATCCTTTTTCGATCTTTGCAGCCTTCTTAATCATGATGGTTGCTGGAGGAGTCTTCATGATGAAAGTGAAGCTCTTATCAGCAAACGCTGTAATCACGACTGGAATTGGAAGGCCTGGTTCCATGCTCTGAGTTTGAGCATTAAACGCCTTACAGAATTCCATAATATTGAGACCACGTTGACCCAATGCTGGACCTACGGGAGGTGATGGATTTGCTTTACCTGCAGGGATCTGCAGCTTGATAAAGCCAATGATCTTCTTTGCCATTGATTGCTCCTAAAAGCGCGCCTGACCTCATTAGGAAAGACCGCTGTTGAGTAAACGCTTCACTAGTTTTTGGCTTTCTAGATCCGCTCCTCGGTTATTGCTAACCACTTAAAACCACTACTTTTGCTACAAAACACCCTTAAATTGGGTATTTTTTACATCTTTTCTACCTGGCCGAACTCCAGCTCAACTGGGGTACCGCGGCCAAAAATTGTAACAGAAACGCGTAATCTTGACTTCTCATAGTTCACTTCTTCGACATTTCCGTTGAAGTCTGTGAATGGGCCTTCTTTTACGCGAACCATCTCGCCCACCTCAAAGAGGGTCTTCGGCTTCGGCTTATCAACACCAGCCTGCATTTGATCCATGATTTTGGTCACTTCAGCCGTAGAAATTGGGCTTGGGCGGTTACGAACGCCACCAACGAAACCAGTTACTTTTGGTGTGTTTTTCACCAAGTGCCAGCTCTCATCGGTCATTTCCATCTCGATTAATACATAACCCGGGAAGAAACGACGCTCAGATACAGATTTAGTGCCAGACTTGATTTCTACAACCTCTTCGGATGGAACCAAGATACGGCCAAATTTTTCAGGCATTCCAGAGCGTGCAATACGCTCTTCAAGGCCTCTTTTAACGCTTTTTTCCATGCCTGAATACGCATGAATAACATACCAGCGCATATTGCCGGTAGCTTGTGGATTTGAGACCAATTCAGAATCAATCATTTTTTACTCACTTCCAGCCTAGGAAGACTGAAAAAACTAGCCATTCAATTAATTTGTCTGCAATCCACAAAAACAGGGACATGATCAGAACAAAGCCAAATACGACTAGAGTCATTTGCGTGGTCTCTTTACGAGTCGGCCAAACAACCTTTTTCACTTCATACCAAGAGTCTTTTGCATAGGCGATAAAACGACGCCCATCTGCTGACATCGCCACAATCAAAACTGCAACAGCAATGCCGCCAAACAAAACAGCTAACCGAATCAATAGTGATTGATCCGCCAACGTATAGTAAAGAACTAACGCTGCAACGACGATTAAAGCAGCGAGTCCAGAGACCCAGCCGCTTTTTTCTTCGGTATGACTTGCTGTATTTTGAGACATATTACTTTCAGTTCAAATCGTGGCAGGGGCGGAGGGCATCGAACCCCCAACCTTTGGTTTTGGAGACCAACGCTCTGCCAATTGAGCTACACCCCTTTATTAAAACTATTAAGCCAAAATCTTTGCAACCACACCGGCGCCAACAGTACGGCCACCTTCACGGATCGCAAAACGTAAACCTTCTTCCATCGCGATTGGAGCAATGAGTTTTACGGTAATCGTGACGTTATCACCAGGCATAACCATTTCTTTGTCTTTTGGCAACTCGATTGAACCAGTTACGTCCGTTGTACGGAAGTAGAACTGTGGACGATAGTTGTTAAAGAATGGAGTATGACGACCACCTTCGTCTTTACCCAAGATGTAAACCTCGGCTGTAAAGTGAGTGTGTGGGGTGATTGAACCTGGTTTAGCCAATACTTGGCCGCGCTCAACTTCTTCACGTTTTGTACCGCGTAACAAGATACCAACGTTATCGCCTGCTTGACCTTGGTCGAGCAATTTGCGGAACATTTCAACACCAGTACAAGTTGTCTTGAGTGTTGGCTTGATACCAATAATTTCAATCTCTTCACCAACTTTAACGATACCGCGCTCGATACGGCCTGTAACAACAGTACCGCGACCGGAGATAGAGAACACGTCCTCTACTGGCATCAAGAACGCACCGTCAACAGCACGCTCTGGAGTTGGGATGTATGAGTCAAGCGCTTCAGCCAACTTCATGATGGCTTCTTTACCCAATGGGCCTTCGTCGCCTTCAAGAGCTAACTTAGCAGAGCCTTGAACGATTGGTGTGTCATCGCCTGGGAAGTCGTACTTAGATAGAAGCTCACGAACTTCCATTTCTACGAGTTCTAACAACTCAGCGTCATCAACCATGTCGCACTTGTTCAAGAAAACGATGATGTATGGAACACCAACTTGGCGTGCCAAGAGGATGTGCTCGCGAGTTTGTGGCATTGGGCCGTCAGCTGCAGAGCAAACCAAAATAGCGCCGTCCATCTGAGCAGCACCAGTAATCATGTTCTTAACGTAGTCAGCATGTCCTGGGCAATCCACGTGTGCGTAGTGACGATTTGCAGTCTCATACTCAACGTGTGCTGTATTAATAGTAATACCGCGTGCTTTTTCTTCTGGAGCAGCATCGATCTGATCGTATGCTTTTGCTTCGCCACCGAATGCTTTTGAAAGCACGGTTGCAATAGCTGCTGTCAATGTGGTTTTACCATGGTCAACGTGACCGATTGTGCCAACGTTTACGTGCGGTTTTGTCCGCTCAAACTTTTCTTTTGCCATTTTTTTGTCTGCCTTTAGTTAACTCTTAAACCAACACACGAAATTAAAATTCTTTAATGCTAAGCCATGGTGCCCATGGGCAGGATCGAACTGCCGACCTCTCCCTTACCAAGGGAGTGCTCTACCACTGAGCCACATGGGCAAATACAAATACTGTTAATACTGGAGCGGGATAAGAGAATCGAACTCTTGACCGAAGATTGGAAATCTGCTGTTTTACCATTAAACTAATCCCGCACATCTGGTGGAGGGGGTAGGATTCGAACCTACGTAGGCATAGCCAACAGATTTACAGTCTGCCTCCTTTAGCCGCTCGGACACCCCTCCGCGAACCCAATATTCTGACTCCAAATGGAGTTTATGTCAATCTCTTAAACCTCAAAACGCTTTGCACAAGTAAAAACGCCCAGACCTAAGAGGGTCTGGGCGTCGCATTGGTGCCCGGCAGTTACCTACTTTCACACGGGTAATCCGCACTATCATCGGCGTAAAGTCGTTTCACTGTCCTGTTCGGGATGGGAAGGAGTGGTTCCAACTTGCTATGGTCACCGGGCGTAGAGGGTCGAGTTGTTGATAAATCAACAACTCTTATTTGAGTAAGCATGTAATTAAGGATGCAGATTAAATCTGGCAAACATCCAACACAATAGTGCTGGTTATAGGATCAAGCCTAACGGGCAATTAGTATCAGTTAGCTTAACGCATTACTGCGCTTCCACACCTGACCTATCAACGTTGTGGTCTTCAACGACCCTTTATGTAGGTTAAACCTACGGGAGATCTCATCTTCAGGCAAGTTTCCCGCTTAGATGCTTTCAGCGGTTATCTCTTCCGTACATAGCTACCCTGCGATGCTTCTGGCGAAACAACAGGTACACCAGCGGTACGTCCACTCCGGTCCTCTCGTACTAGGAGCAGCCCCCGTCAAATCTCCAACGCCCATGGCAGATAGGGACCAAACTGTCTCACGACGTTTTAAACCCAGCTCACGTACCTCTTTAAATGGCGAACAGCCATACCCTTGGGACCGGCTACAGCCCCAGGATGAGATGAGCCGACATCGAGGTGCCAAACACCGCCGTCGATATGAACTCTTGGGCGGTATCAGCCTGTTATCCCCAGAGTACCTTTTATCCGTTGAGCGATGGCCCTTCCATACAGAACCACCGGATCACTATGACCTGCTTTCGCACCTGCTCGACTTGTCGGTCTCGCAGTTAAGCACGCTTTTGCCATTGCACTTTAGGTACGATGTCCGACCGTACCAAGCGTACCTTCGTACTCCTCCGTTACACTTTGGGAGGAGACCGCCCCAGTCAAACTGCCTACCATGCACTGTTCCCGACCCAGATAATGGGCCAAGGTTAGAACCTCAAACAAACCAGGGTGGTATTTCAAGGTTGGCTCCAGCGGAACTAGCATCCCGCTTTCAACGCCTCCCACCTATCCTACACAGACCGGTTCAAAGTCCAATGCAAAGCTACAGTAAAGGTTCATGGGGTCTTTCCGTCTAGCCACGGGTAGATTGCATCATCACAAACATTTCAACTTCGCTGAGTCTCAGGAGGAGACAGTGTGGCCATCGTTACGCCATTCGTGCAGGTCGGAACTTACCCGACAAGGAATTTCGCTACCTTAGGACCGTTATAGTTACGGCCGCCGTTTACTGGGACTTCAATCAAGAGCTTGCACCCCATCATTTAATCTTCCAGCACCGGGCAGGCGTCACACCCTATACGTCCACTTTCGTGTTTGCAGAGTGCTGTGTTTTTATTAAACAGTCGCAGCCACCTTTTTATTGCAACCCTTTCGTCCTCCCGTTGTTCACGGTCAAACTACCAGGGCGCACCTTATCCCGAAGTTACGGTGCAAATTTGCCGAGTTCCTTCTCCTGAGTTCTCTCAAGCGCCTTAGAATACTCATCTCGCCCACCTGTGTCGGTTTGCGGTACGGTCTTGTTAGACTGAAGCTTAGAGGCTTTTCTTGGAACCACTTCCAATTGCTTCGCGAATAAATTCGCTCGTCTCACGCCCTTGAATTACGCTACCGGATTTACCTAATAGCCATCTCCAACGCAAGAACCGGGACTTCCAACACCCGGACAACTTTCCGCGATCCGTCCCCCCATCGCATCTAACAATGGTCAAGGAATATTAACCTTGTTCCCATCAGCTACGCATCTCTGCCTCGCCTTAGGGGCCGACTCACCCTGTTCCGATGAACGTTGAACAGGAAACCTTGGGCTTACGGCGAGGGGGCTTTTCACCCCCTTTATCGCTACTCATGTCAGCATTCGCACTTCTGATACCTCCAGCATCCTTTACAAGACACCTTCACAGGCTTACAGAACGCTCTCCTACCATCACATTACTGTGATCCGCAGCTTCGGTTATATGCTTAGCCCCGTTACATCTTCCGCGCAGGACGACTCGATCAGTGAGCTATTACGCTTTCTTTAAAGGATGGCTGCTTCTAAGCCAACCTCCTGACTGTTTTAGCCTTCCCACTTCGTTTCCCACTTAGCATATATTAGGGACCTTAGCTGGCGGTCTGGGTTGTTTCCCTCTTGACACCGGACGTTAGCACCCGATGTCTGTCTCCCGTGCTTGCACTTGTAGGTATTCGGAGTTTGCTATGGCGCAGTAATCCGCAATGGACCCCACTACCATGACAGTGCTCTACCCCCTACAGTGATACACGAGGCACTACCTAAATAGTTTTCGGAGAGAACCAGCTATTTCCAGTTTTGTTTAGCCTTTCACCCCTATCCACAGCTCATCCCCTAACTTTTCAACGTTAGTGGGTTCGGTCCTCCAGTACGTGTTACCGCACCTTCAACCTGGCCATGGATAGATCAACTGGTTTCGGGTCTACACCCAGCAACTAGCGCCCTATTCGGACTCGCTTTCGCTACGCCTTCCCTATTCGGTTAAGCTTGCTACTGAATGTAAGTCGCTGACCCATTATACAAAAGGTACGCAGTCACCCCTTACGAGGCTCCTACTGTTTGTATGCACACAATTTCAGGATCTATTTCACTCCCCTCCCGGGGTTCTTTTCGCCTTTCCCTCACGGTACTTGTTCACTATCGGTCGATTACGAGTATTTAGCCTTGGAGGATGGTCCCCCCATATTCAGACAGGATTTCACGTGTCCCGCCCTACTTGTCTCTAGCCTAGTACCACCCAATAATTTTCACATACGGGACTATCACCCTTTATTGTCGGACTTTCCATTCCGTTCTGTTAATTACTGAGCTATCACTAGAAGGCTGTTCCCATTTCGCTCGCCACTACTCTGGGAATCTCGGTTGATGTCTTTTCCTCTTGCTACTTAGATGTTTCAGTTCACAAGGTTCGCTTCTCATACCCTATGTATTCAGGTATGGATACCACAAAAGTGGTGGGTTTCCCCATTCAGAAATCCCCGGATCAAAGCTTATTTACCAGCTCCCCGGGGCTTATCGCAGGTTATAACGTCTTTCGTCGCCTGTAATCGCCAAGGCATCCATCATGTGCACTTATTCACTTGATCCTATAACGAGCACCATTGCTAGTACCTGTTACAGGTTTACTTCTACTTCTGACATGTTTGCCGTAATCCAAACTGTAAGTACTTTGTTAAGAACTTGGTAAAACTCGTTTGTATTACTGATTGATGATTCAATCTTTACCCTTATTACATTGTCAAATGTCCTCTCAAAGAAACATTTGACACTTTGCTTACTCAAATTTTTAAAGAACAGCCATAAATGGCAAAACTAAACGATTAAATGTTCGCTTAGTTTTGACATTTAGATGATGGTGGAGGATGACGGGATCGAACCGACGACCCCCTGCTTGCAAAGCAGGTGCTCTCCCAGCTGAGCTAATCCCCCAACGTCCCACTAAGTCTTGTTTCTGGCTGGTGGTGGGTCTGGTAGGACTTGAACCTACGACCCCTGCGTTATCAACACAGTGCTCTAACCAGCTGAGCTACAGACCCGTGGCTTTTATTGTCAACCGATAAGTGTGGGCACTAGGATTCAGCATCTTTCTCTAGAAAGGAGGTGATCCAGCCGCACCTTCCGATACGGCTACCTTGTTACGACTTTACCCCAGTCATGAACCCTGCCGTGGCAGTCGCCCTCCTTGCGGTTAGGCTAACGGCTTCTGGCAAAACCCACTCCCATGGTATGACGGGCGGTGTGTACAAGACCCGGGAACGTATTCACCGCGACATTCTGATCCGCGATTACTAGCGATTCCAGCTTCACGTAGTCGAGTTGCAGACTACGATCCGGACTACGATGCATTTTCTGAGATTAGCTCCCCCTCGCGGGTTGGCAACCCTCTGTATGCACCATTGTATGACGTGTGAAGCCCTACCCATAAGGGCCATGAGGACTTGACGTCATCCCCACCTTCCTCCGGTTTGTCACCGGCAGTCTCTTTAGAGTGCTCTTGCGTAGCAACTAAAGACAAGGGTTGCGCTCGTTGCGGGACTTAACCCAACATCTCACGACACGAGCTGACGACAGCCATGCAGCACCTGTGTTCACTTTCCCTTACGGGCACCTAATGTATCTCTACTTCGTTAGTGACATGTCAAGGGTAGGTAAGGTTTTTCGCGTTGCATCGAATTAATCCACATCATCCACCGCTTGTGCGGGTCCCCGTCAATTCCTTTGAGTTTTAATCTTGCGACCGTACTCCCCAGGCGGCTGACTTCACGCGTTAGCTACGTTACTCAGGATGTAAATCCCGAACAACTAGTCAGCATCGTTTAGGGCGTGGACTACCAGGGTATCTAATCCTGTTTGCTCCCCACGCTTTCGTGCATGAGCGTCAGTGTTATCCCAGGGGGCTGCCTTCGCCATTGGTATTCCTCCACATATCTACGCATTTCACTGCTACACGTGGAATTCTACCCCCCTCTGACACACTCTAGCTATACAGTCACAGGCGCCATTCCCAGGTTAAGCCCGGGGATTTCACGCCTGTCTTGTATAACCGCCTGCGCACGCTTTACGCCCAGTAATTCCGATTAACGCTCGCACCCTACGTATTACCGCGGCTGCTGGCACGTAGTTAGCCGGTGCTTATTCTTCAGGTACCGTCATTCCCGGACTGTGTTAGAGCCGGTGTTTCTTCCCTGACAAAAGAGCTTTACAACCCGAAGGCCTTCTTCACTCACGCGGCATTGCTGGATCAGGGTTTCCCCCATTGTCCAAAATTCCCCACTGCTGCCTCCCGTAGGAGTCTGGGCCGTGTCTCAGTCCCAGTGTGGCTGATCGTCCTCTCAGACCAGCTACTGATCGTCGCCTTGGTGGGCTTTTACCCCACCAACAAGCTAATCAGGCATCGGCCGCTCTAATCGCGCGAGGTCTTTCGATCCCCCGCTTTCCCCCTCAGGGCGTATGCGGTATTAGCACAGCTTTCGCTGCGTTATCCCCCACGATAAGGTACGTTCCGATGTATTACTCACCCGTTCGCCACTCGCCACCAGGTGCAAGCACCCGTGCTGCCGTTCGACTTGCATGTGTAAGGCATGCCGCCAGCGTTCAATCTGAGCCAGGATCAAACTCTTCAGTTCAATTCCTGTGATCCTTGCGGATCGTCGCACTCATTCAAGAAATTGACTTGGTAATAAAACCAAATCTTTTTACTGTCTATGAGTACTATTTATTTACATCTGTCCCGAAGGACTTGATGCTTTCACTTAGTACCCACAATTATCGGTTGACTAATTTTTAAAGAGGGCTGACTTGTTTCGTATTTCTTAAAAACATTCAGCAGAGAGATGAGACTTTATCCTAGTCATTTGGGTCTGTCAACACCTTTCGTAGTCTTTTTCAATAAAAAAGCAAAGTTTTTTCTTACTTTGTAAATAATTCCATTAAAAACAATGGGATAGACATTGAAAATATTTTTAACTTTTTTTAAAAATATCAGGATTTTTATGGATATGCTGGCACCTAAGGGGTGAATTTAGGCCCTCTTTTACAGCTTTGTTGCTTTTTTCTAGCCAAATCTCGATACCTAGGGAAAACCCTGTAAATTCTGATGATTTCTGCTAATATATTGCTATGCACAATAAATTAGCAAACAGTCACTTACCCAGCAAGCCCTATGCGGCGGGCTTGACAGTTCCTGTGCGCGAATTACATGCAGGTCATAGGGCCGAGATATTGCGCCACCTATTACTCCTAAACGAGGAGGATCGACGCCTTCGATTTGGTACGCAAACACCAGATGAGGTGATCCATCACTATGTAGAGGGGCTCGATTTCAATCGAGATACGGTGTTTGGCAGCTTTGATTCACAACTCAACCTCATCGGCATGGCGCATTTAGCGTATCTGCCAAAAATTAAAGCTCAGCCACGAGCAGCAGAGTTTGGTGTTTCTGTGCTCCCTAATGGACGCGGGCAAGGTATCGGCACGGCTTTATTAGCGCGCGCATCCGTTCACTCGCGTAATACTCGTATCGAAACCTTATTTGTGCATTGCCTTGCAAACAATAGAGCCATGATGCATCTGGCTCAAAAGGCTGGCATGCGCGTTGAATACGCTTATGGTGATGCAGACGCATACCTAAAATTGCCGCCAGCAAATCCAGGCACGATTGTTGAAGAAGCCGCCAATGAGCAATGGGCTGACTTTGACTATGCGCTGAAAGAAAATCTGAAACGTTCGAATGATGCGTGGTCTTGGTTTCTCGGCAAGCCTCTCGTTCGCCCGACTTAATTTGCGCTAGGCGCTCCGCGCAAAATCCAGCTTGCCAATAGAGATACATCGGCATCACTTAACTTCGCATTTGCTGGCATTGGTACAACACCCCAAGATCCTGAACCGCCTTTAAGAATTTTGTTTTTTAAAAACACGGTTGCGCCAGGATCATTCGCATATTTTTTTGCAACGGCTTGAAAGCCAGGGCCCACAATTTTTTTATCAACCGCATGACACCCTAGACAAGCGTTTTGTTTTGCAAGTGTTGCCGCCTTGGCATCATCAGTAGCAGCTTGCGCGCCCAAGGAAAAAAGCGAGAAGAGGGTGGCAAGCAAAAAAATTTTCAGTGGCGATGCAAAAAAATTCATTGCTTGCTTCCCATTAAATAACTTTACTGCTTAGGCATTGAGTCGGGCTGCGACTCATCTGCCTTGCCTTGTTTCTCTAAGCGCGTTTTCTCTGCCTCAGAAATAATATCGAAGTAGGCATAGACGTCTTTAACACCGTTAGCATTACTCGCCACCTTCTTAGCAATCGCCGCTTCATTCTGAGTCAAAATTCCCATCAAATAAACACTGCTGCCTTCAGCAACGATTACCATCGAGTTCGATGGTAATTTTTCTGTGAAGATCATTTGTGCTTTGATTTTAGATTCGAGATAAGAATCATTAGCGCGAGCAGTGTAAGTGCTGTTTGGGCCAACGACTAATTCATTAAATACAGAACGAACATTCTTGTTTGCTTTTGCATATGCGCCGGCCTGATCTTTAATACCGACATCCTTGACTTCGCCAGTTAGCAGTACTTTTTGATTGAAGGATGTCACATTAATGTGTGCGTTATCTCCAAACTTCTTGTCTAAAGCACTTTCTACCTCAAGCCCGATCCCCTTATCAATCGCCTGAACTGCTGGTGTGCGACGATCCGCCATGACACTCGTACCCGCCACAACACCACCAACAGCTAACACACCGCAACCAGACAAGAATGATGAAATCAACATCGCTGCAAATAGTTTGATGGTGAGTGTATTACGCATATACGAACTTTCTAATTGATGAATCTATTAATCGAGCAATAAATGATCTACGCCATCACATAGCGCATGCAGTAGAACTAAATGCGTTTCTTGAATGCGAGCGGTACGAGTGGAGGGCGCGCATAGATGAATGTCATCTGCATCTAATAGGCTTGCAATTTTTCCACCGTCATTACCAGTCAGCGCAATAATCTTGATCCCCAACTTTTTTGCGGCCTCAATTGCCTTGACTACATTTTTTGAATTTCCTGAGGTGGAGATACCGATCAAGATGTCGCCTTTTTTTCCAAGGCCGCGAACCTGCTTGCTAAAGATCTCGTCATAGCTGTAATCATTTCCTACCGCAGTCAAGATTGAGCTATCCGTTGTCAATGCAATCGCAGCCAACTCTTGTCGCTCTCTTTCAAAGCGACCAATCAACTCAGCTGCAAAATGTTGCGCATCCGCAGCAGATCCGCCATTGCCACAAGCCATTACTTTTCCGCCTGAACGTAAACAGTCTGTCATGGCGACTATGCCACGTGCAATTTGCTCAGGAAGTATTTTTTCAGCCGCCTGCTTTACAGCAATGCTGTCTAAGAAATGTTGGGATGCGCGAGCGCGCAAACGTTCGAAGGTATCTTTATCCATCACATTATTATGCGCCAAAGTGCTTACAAAATGTCTACGCTGCCCCTGAATTGAAAAGAGACGTATGCTCTTACCTATCGATATCTCTTTTGCAAAAGATTACCCCATGGAATTCAATGCCTTTGACTTTTTAAAACAGCAGGATATGCCAGCTGGGGCTCTATATATGGTTGCCACCCCAATTGGCAACATGGGAGACATTACATTGCGCGCATTGCATGTACTTAATTCCGTAGACGGCATTGCTTGTGAGGACACTCGGCATAGCGCGCCCCTGCTTCAACACTTTGGCATTCATAAGAAATGCGTCGCCCTGCATGAGCACAATGAAATTTCAGGCGCTCAAAACATCATTCAACATCTTTCCCAAAATGAACGCTGGGCCTACATATCGGATGCGGGCACCCCAGGCGTTTCTGATCCAGGCGCAAGATTAGTCAATGCTGTTCAAAAAGCCGGCCTACGAATTATTCCTGTTCCGGGAGCTAGCGCAGTTTCCTCTGCAATCTCCGCTAGTGGCTCAGTTATGCTCGCATCAGAAGGGCGCTTTCAGTTTCTTGGCTTTTGGCCAAACAAGGCAAAGGAGCGCAGCATCCTTATTCAAGACATACGAAGCACTTCAAAAACGAGCATCTTTTTTGAATCCCCGCACCAAATACGCGACACGCTAACAACGCTTAGTAAAGAACTCGAGCCCGAGCGACAAGTGCTCGTAGGCAGAGAGCTCACCAAAAAATTTGAGCAACTGGTCACACTCAGCGCTGCAGATATTCCAGGGTGGCTTGATAGGGCTGAGAGCCTAAAAGGTGAATTTGTTATTTTGGTAGCAGGTCGCCAAGCTAGTTCGGAAGAGGCTCCAGAACATGCAGCGCTCTTGTTGTGGGCAAATGCATTAAGCCCCCATTTGGGCAGCAAAGAGATTGCTACTGTACTTTCACAAGTACTTGGGATCACCAAAAAAGAAGCTTACCAAGTGGCGCTCGATGCTAAAGATCAACATGAAGAGCAATAAAAAAGCTGGCATATAGCCAGCTTTTTAAATCTAGTAAGAATTATTTAGCAGCGGGGGTAGCTTCCTTAGCATCCGCCGGTGGGTTGGCATCCTTGAAATTCAATTGCGCAACAGGCTTAATGAGTTGCTCAGCAGAAGCCTCTGAATCCATGCGCTTGCCATTATTTACAAACACCATTAATAAAAGAATGATGATCAGGGGCACAAAAAAGCTGGCAAACACCATGATGATCAATTGTTTGGGAGACTTGATTAGACTGCCGTGTGCTTCGCTCATAGGACTTTTATAGTTAGACGGGTTGTAAGGTTACGTTGCCTCAATTATAACGAGACCGGGAGGGATATAGGCACTTACAATAGTGCAGTTAGCGAATTCCTTACTGGCGCCCGTAGCTCAGTGGATAGAGTATTGGCCTCCGAAGCCAAGGGTCGCAGGTTCGATTCCTGCCGGGCGCACCAAAACAGGGGGGTTTTTGACCTACATCATGCGTAAATTCGTGAAAAAGGCTATCATTTGCACCTAACTTATTGATTCTTATCATGTCAAATCACGTAAATCCAGCACTCTCTGAACCATCTTTGGCCAATCCTTTGGCTCCTGATCTTCCATTGCCGCACCGTAAAGTTATCCGCAGCTGGCTAATCCCAATGGCTGAAGGGCAAACGGTAAAAGCCATCGCGCTTCTAGTATTAGATGCGGCTTTGTGGCTGGGCTGTATTGCTGGAACCATTTTTGTTGAAAGCATTCTGATCAAGATCATCTTGGGCTTGGTTGCTGGCTTTGTTACTGGACGCATCTTCATTTTGGGTCACGATGCTTGCCACCAAAGCTACACACCACACCGCGAACTCAACAAAGTCTTGGGTCGTATTGCATTCTTGCCATCCTTAACCCCTTATAGCTTATGGGATGTAGGGCATAACGTGGTTCACCATGGCCAGACTAATTTGAAGGGCTTTGACTTTGTTTGGGCTCCACTATCTAAAGCCGAGTTTGATGCTCTGCCTGCATGGCGTAAAGCCTTAGAGCGTCTTTATCGTAGTGGTTGGGGACCGGTCTTCTATTACCTCATTGAAATTTGGTGGAGACGTGAGTACTTCCCAAATGCCCAGAACAAACCTGGTGACCGCCCAATTTTCCTCAAGGACAATTTGCTGGTAACTGGTTTTGCCATCATTTGGATTGCCAGCCTGATTGCTGGCGCACTTGCCACTGGCCAGTCGGTCTGGATTGGGCTAATTACTGGCTTTGTTATCCCGTTCTTATTCTGGAACGGCATGATTGGTTTTGTGGTCTACGTTCACCATACACACCCAAAAGTCTCTTGGTATGACAAGAAGTCTGAGTGGTTACGCGCCCAGCCTTTTGTATCCACCACAGTGCATTTGACGTTTAATTGGATTTGGGGCTCCTTGATGCACAACATCATGGAGCATACCGCCCATCACGTGGATATGAGCGTCCCCCTATATCGCCTCCAAGAAGCCCAAAATACCCTTGAAACCATCCTTCCAGAGCGTATTTTTGTTCAAAAGTTCTCCTGGGCCTGGTATTTCGATACCGCCCGCAAATGTAAGCTCTACGACTTCGAAAACAAGGCTTGGCTCGATTTTGACGGCAATAAAACCGCTGATTCAGTCAGAGTCGTCCTAAGCCCTGCCCCAGCGGGACAAAACGGGTAAAATAGATCCTCTGTACAAGATTTGGCTTACCCGGATTGCCCATGACTACCTCGACTCCAGCTGCTCCCCAAGAAACCTCTCAGAGCCTTAAGTTTTGCTCTTCTTGCAGTCGCGAAAAGCGTCTGGAGGGCGGCACCTGGATTCCGACAAGTAACCGGAAACAGCGCTGGATTTGCGCAAGCTGTTTATACAACCGCACACATCGTACCGGTTCAGCAAAAACCTAGTCTCTCAATTCGGCTTCACCAACTCAGGCTAGATTAATCCCCGACATAGGGATTTGTTTGGCGCTCTTTGCCAAATGTCGACATAGGTCCATGACCAGGAACAAACTGCACGTCGTCTCCTAATGGCCATAATTTTGTCTTGATCGCATTAACTAAATCTGCGTGGTTGCCGCGAGGAAAATCAGTTCTTCCAATTGAGCCCGCAAAAAGTACGTCGCCCACCAAAGCTAGGCGATCCTCCTTATTAAAAAATACTACATGTCCTGGCGTATGTCCGGGACAGTGCAGCACCTCTAGATCTACCTTACCAATTTGTACGCGATCACCATCTTCCAACCAGCGAGTTGGTACAAATGCTTTTGCATGACCAAATCCAAAGCGAACAGTTTGTTCAGGCAATTGATCTAGCCAAAAACGCTCATCTATTTGTGGGCCCTCGATAGGAACACTGAATTGATCTGCCAAGTCCTTGGCTGCAGCACAATGATCAAGATGGCCGTGGGTTAACAAAATTTTTTTAATGGTGCCGCCCATTTGCCTAACAGTATCCAGAATCTTATCTACATCACCGCCTGGATCAACAACAGCTGCATCACCAGTTTCTTGGCAAACTAAGACTGAACAGTTTTGCTGGAACGGGGTAACAGGAACAATTCCTAATTTGATCGGCATAAATGAAAACGCGTAAAAGTGATTGGCCACTAGTTTATGCCAAAGACGCTAGAATATATCTCACAGGATAAACAATGAAAACTCAAGATACATTTAAATTTGCAGAAACGCATGAGTGGGCCAGCATCGAAGATGATGGACTAGTGTGGGTAGGTATTAGCAACCACGCACAAGAGGCATTGGGTGATGTGATGTTTTTTCAGGCGCCGGAAATTGGTCGGCAAGTGAAGCAGGGTGAGGCTATTGCTGCAATTGAATCCGTTAAAGCTGCGAGTGATATACACGCGCCTATTGGTGGTGAGATCGTTGCGCTCAATACAGCGATGGATGCTAGCCCTGAATTGGTAAATGCAAATCCTTATGCAGTTTGGCTATTTAAAATTAAACCAGCATCATCAGAATCGCTGAGCACCGATCTCAACGCATTGATGCCTCTTGCGCAATACGAATCTGGTCCCGGCGCTTAAATAGCAATCGGATCGCGCTCCACTAACCAACGAATGCGTGATGTTTTGCTGATTCTTCCGGTAGATTCTTGACGCAACTCTTGGTCAATCATTTCAAGTGCCTCTTGTAGTGCCTTGCGATTGCCCGATTCGATTAGTAATTGGGCGCGCTCAGAACCAGCAACCCTCATGACCGGCTTGGGTACAGGGTCGTAGACTTTCAGCTCTTTCGTAATCAAGCCCCTAGCTTTCATGCGAGACTTTAAATTATTCAAAAACTGAATTGCCTTATCGAGGCTTTTGCCCTCAGCGTGAACCAGTGCTTGATAAGAGTAGGGTGGTAACTTTGCCTCCTCACGCTCACTAGCAGTAAATCCTAAAAATCCATCAATGTCGTGTCTTAATAAATACTGAAATACTGGTGACTCTGGATACTGCGTCTCGATATAAATATTGCCGCCAGCTTCACCACTAGTGCCAGATCTTCCGGCACGTCCAGCCACCTGAACCAACTGTGCAAACAATCTTTCGGCAGCCCTAAAATCTGCGGAATAGAGCCGACTATCTGCATCCAATACAGCAACCAATCCAATATTCTGATAATCATGCCCCTTGGCAATCATTTGAGTGCCAACAACAATATCTACATTGCCATGATGTATCTCCTGAAAGAGCTTTTCTGCGCCCTTACTCTTTCTGCTGGAGTCCGTATCTACACGCAACACCCTTGCTTGTGGCCACATTTCTTCGATAGCATCCTCTAGCTTTTGCGTGCCATGGCCAAGTGTTTTTAAATCAGCATTCCCACAGTCTGGGCAAAACTGCGGTATCGACTTTACCAAGCCACAATGATGACAACTTAATGCTGGTCGCCGTCCGAAGGTCTCCGCTTTATGCATCACGGTAAAGGTTGAGCATTGCGTACATTTTGATAACCAATTACATGCCGAGCAACTTAACACTGGTGCATAGCCTCGGCGATTGATCAAAATGAGGCTCTGCTTTTTTTCCGCAAGTGATTTGCTAATAGCATTCGCAAGCGTTTTAGTGATGAGGCTCTTTTGTTTGGGAGCACCACTATCACCTGGGCTAAATTGATTTTGTGGATCACGCGTATTAATTAAATGCACCTTGGGTAGGCTTGCGCCCTGTGCACGCTGATCCAATCGTATATATTCATAGCGACCTGATTGAGCGGCCAACCAAGTTTCTAGTGATGGTGTAGCTGAAGATAAGAGTATAGGAATTTTTTGATCATGCGCCCGCCATATTGCTAAATCTCTCGCAGAGTAACGCGTTCCATCTTGCTGCTTATATGAGGGGTCATGCTCTTCATCCACTACGATAGCCCGCAAGTTCGGCATTGGTGTTAAAGCCGCTAAACGCGTTCCTAAAATAATCTGCGCCTTTCCAGTCATTGCCTCATACCAAGCAATGCCTCTTTTCTTTTCACTAACGCCGCTATGCAGTACCGCCATTTTCTTATTCGGAAAATAGGCCATTACGCGTCGCTCTAATTGCGGCGTTAAATTAATTTCTGGCACCAACAAAAGTACTTGAGCACTTTCATCGTTCAAGATGCTTGCCAGCCAATTGAGGAAGACTGCGGTCTTTCCACTTCCTGTTTGACCCTGCAATAAGATCGCTCGAAATTGATTTTCTGTTTCTCTGCTTGCAAATAGCTCTTGTAAGGCAATCTTCTGATTTGGGTTCAATTGGTCCTGCGTGATCAATCCCTCTGCCACCAAGTCAGTTTCTTTATTCTTCTTTTTTACTGCCTCTATTTTTTCTGGAATTTTTTCCCAGTTATCCGCCTTTTTCCACATTTGTGGAATCACTGGCAAGATGGTTTCACCAAGCGCATGAATGTAATACTGGCTGGCAAAGTTCGTTAGCCGCAATAGTGCTGGATCGAATGCCGGGAGTGGAGCTAGTCGCTCGACAGATTTGAGTTTTTCAATCTCATAATCAGAGTGATTACTCACTTTTATTACAAGACCGACTTCCTTTATCCTTGCGAAGGGCACCTCAACTACGTGGCCTATTTCTGGTAATTTGCCTAATTTTTCAGCATCCCATAGGTAATCAAAGCCCTGGGCCAAGGGCTTATCAATCACTACCTGAACAACAATGGGTTTAAGCATCATTTTGTAAATTTTTGGCCTTACCCTGTGGATAAGTCTGTGGATATCATTTGTTCTTTAATATTTCTATAGCTATTTTATAGGAGCGCCATCTTGGGCAGAAAATTAGTATTTTACTTATTTCCTATATTAATCAATAAGTTACAGTGATTACTAAAGGTGAAAGTTTATAATTCCCTTCAATCTCACTGTATTTATGGTTTTGCACATTTCTGTGCATAACTTTTGCCGAAATATTGGCTAAAGTTAGCAATTACTTGTGCTTATTTGGCTGCCCGAAGGGCTTTTGACCTTGAGATTACCGTCTCAGATAGAGCTGCCACACTTTCGGGTGGGGTAAATTGATTGATGCCATGACCCAAATTAAAGATATGGCCATCCAGCGAATGAAGGCCCGGCTTTAATGCGGGGGCACTAGCCAGATCGTTCAAAAGGGATTCGGCTGCTGCCGAAATTTGATTTGGCTCTGAAAACAAGATAAGTGGATCTAAATTTCCCTGCAGCGCTAGCGGCTTGTTAATTTCTAATAGCTGTTTACGGGCACGACTTAAACGCATAGTCCAGTCAATCGCAATAACATCTGCGCCGACCTGAGCCATGTCATTTAACCAAATTCCACCGCCTTTAGTAAACATGATGATTGGGATCTTGCGGCCCTCATGTTCGCGAGGCAATAGAGCAATAACTTTTTGCATAGCCGCCAAAGACATGCGCTGATACCAACCGTCAGGAAGCAAGCCTCCCCATGTATCAAATATCATGAGCGCTTGTGCTCCGGCTTTTACTTGCTCAAGTAAATAAGCGGAAACCGACTGCACATTAATCTCAAGAATATGCTCAAGTAAATCAGGGCGACTAAACATCATGGTCTTGGCGTGACGGAAATCATCAGAACCTGAACCATCAATCATGTAGCAAGCTAATGTCCATGGGCTTCCAGAGAAACCAATTAATGGAACACGCTGCTTTCCATCCTGAATTAATGCTTTGCGAATTTCAGAGACAGCATCAAAAACATATTTGAGCTGATCCATATCCGCAACATGTAATTTCCTTACCGCATCTTCTGTACGAAGGGGGTGATCAAAGCTAGGTCCTTCGCCCGCCGTAAATTTCAAGCCCAAACCCATTGCATCAGGAATGGTCAAAATATCGGAGAACAAAATTGCGGCGTCCAGCGGGTAGCGATCCAATGGCTGGAGCGTTACTTCAGTTGCATATGCTGGATTTTTTGCAAGGCCAAGAAAGCTTCCGGCTCTTGCACGAGTAGCGTTGTACTCAGGTAGATAGCGGCCCGCTTGGCGCATGAGCCAAAGCGGTGTTTGATCAACCGCTTCGCCCAAGCAGGCTTTTAAAAACCGATCATTTAACAACAAGGAGATGACCGGCTCTTACTTTTTACGACGGAAACGAGCAATCGCTGCAAGCTGTGCCGCTGCCATTGCAAACTCTGATTGAGCTAATGCCAAATCAAAGTCGGTGCCACGATTTTGCATTGCTTCTTCAGCGCGCTTCTTAGCTTCGTTAGCCTTAGCTTCATCTAAATCATGGCCGCGGATAGCAGTGTCTGCTAACACAGTGACATGATCGGGCTGAACTTCTAAATAGCCACCCGCTACGAATACAAACTCTTCATCACCATCAGCTTTTTCAATACGAACTGAACCTGGACGAATGCGTGTAATCAAAGGGGTGTGGCCGCGCAAAATACCGAGCTCACCATTCTCACCAGGAAGCGCAACAAACTTGGCTTCACCGCTAAAAATAGATTGCTCAGCACTTACTACATCGACGCGTATGGTTGACATAATTTCCCTAGATGAGTTCGATTAAAGCTTCTTAGCTTTCTCGATGGCTTCATCAATTGAACCCACCATGTAGAACGCTTGCTCTGGCAAGTGATCCAATTCACCGCTGCAAATCATTTTGAAACCACGAATAGTTTCTTTCAATGGAACGTATTTGCCTGGTGAACCAGTAAATACTTCAGCAACGTGGAAAGGCTGGGACAAGAAACGTTGAATCTTACGTGCACGTGATACAGCTAATTTGTCTTCTGGTGACAACTCATCCATACCCAAAATAGCAATAATGTCGCGCAACTCTTTGTAGCGTTGCAATGTCATCTGAACTTCACGAGCAACTTCATAGTGCTCTTGACCAACCACTTGTGGATCGAGCTGACGGCTGGTTGAATCCAATGGATCAACCGCTGGGTAGATACCCAAAGCAGCAATATCACGTGACAACACAACTGTGGAGTCTAAGTGTAAGAAGGTTGTAGCTGGTGATGGATCGGTCAAATCATCCGCAGGCACGTAAACGGCCTGAATAGATGTAACAGAACCAGTCTTAGTTGAAGTAATACGCTCTTGCAACTTACCCATTTCTTCAGCCAAAGTAGGTTGATAACCTACAGCTGAAGGCATACGACCTAACAACGCTGATACTTCAGTACCTGCGAGTGTGTAACGGTAGATGTTATCAACGAAGAACAAAATGTCACGGCCTTCGTCACGGAATGCTTCAGCCATTGTCAAACCAGTCAACGCTACGCGCAGACGGTTGCCAGGAGGCTCATTCATCTGACCAAACACCATCGCAACTTTGTCGATAACGTTAGATTCTTTCATCTCGTGGTAGAAGTCATTACCTTCACGAGTACGCTCACCAACACCAGCAAACACTGATAAACCTGAGTGTTGCTTAGCGATGTTGTTAATCAATTCCATCATGTTTACGGTCTTACCAACACCCGCACCACCGAACAAGCCAACCTTACCACCTTTAGCAAACGGGCAAACTAAGTCAATAACCTTAATACCGGTTTCTAACAAGTCAACGGAAGGGGAGAGTTCATCAAATTTTGGTGCTGGCTGGTGAATTGCGCGACGCTCTTCAGTAGCAATTGGACCTGCATCATCAATCGGACGACCTAAAACGTCCATGATGCGGCCTAATGTTGCCGGGCCAACAGGAACAGAAATTGGACCGCCAGTAGATTTGACTTCCATACCGCGACGCAAACCATCGCTTGCGCCCATGGCAATCGCGCGAACTACGCCGTCACCGATCTGTTGTTGTACCTCAAAGGTCAAACCTTTTTCAGCAAATGATTTTTCGCCGCTATCAACTAATGTCAACGCATCATAAATGTTTGGCATTTTGTCGCGTGGGAACTGAATGTCCACCACTGGACCGATACACTGCACGATATTTCCGTTACTCATCGCATTTCTCCGCTTTTAATTCCTGAATTCTTTCGTATTCCTAAACGCTGACCGCTTAAACAGCAGCCGCTCCGCCAACAATCTCTGACAACTCTTTAGTAATAGCAGCCTGTCGTGTTTTGTTGTATTCCAATTGCAATTCGCCGATTACATTCTTCGCATTATCTGAAGCGGCCTTCATTGAGACCATGCGAGCAGATTGTTCTGAAGCCATATTCTCAGCAACAGCTTGATAAATCATTGCCTCTACGTAACGCTTGAGCAAGCCATTCAAAATGGACTCTGCATCTGGTTCATAGATGTAATCCCAAGAATTTCCTGCTTTCTCTTCTGGAGTTAATGCAGCCGGCTCCAAAGGTAAGAGCTTTTCTAAAACAGGCTCTTGTTTCATTGCGTTAACAAAGCGGGTGTATGCCAAATAGACAGCATCAATTTCGCCGCGCTCAAACGCTTCCAATTGGGCAGTAATTGCACCAATCAAAACATCCATATGTGGCGTATCGCCAATCTGAATTGTTTGAGAAATGAGTTTTGCTTTAGAGCGATTTAAAAACTGGAGGCCTTTTGAACCAATGGCGGTGTATTCAATACCAACATTGCTGCCTTCCATATCGCGCACTTGGTTTGCAATCAGACGCAATACGTTGGTATTCAAACCCCCGCATAAACCTTTGTCTGTTGTAACCAAAATCGTGCCAATTTTCTTCACTTCACGAGTTGCCATGTAAGCAGGGCGGAACTCAGGATTTGCTTTAGAAAGATTAGCAACAATCTCACGAATTTTTTCAGCATATGGACGCGCATTACGCATGCGCTCTTGGGCGCGACGCATCTTAGATGCGGCGACCATTTCCATTGCCTTCGTGATCTTGCGCGTGTTTTGCACGCTCTTGATCTTAGATCGTATCTCTTTTGTGCTTGCCATGATTTATGCGAGCCCTCTTAGAAAGAGGCTGAACGCTTGTAATCCTCAATTGCAGCACGCAAAGCAGCTTCGTCATCTTTGCTCAAATCTTTAGTCTCTTCAATACGGCCAACTAAATCAGCGTATTTGGACTTCAAATGATCTTGCAAACCTTTTTCGAATGGCAATACGTTCTTTACTTCGAGGTCATCAAAGTAGCCGTTATTCACAGCGTAGAGTGAAGCCGCCATTTCCCAAACCTGCAAAGGCTTGTACTGAGCTTGCTTACACAATTCTGTAACGCGGCGACCGCGCTCTAACTGCTTACGAGTTGCTTCGTCAAGGTCAGAAGCGAACTGAGCAAACGCTGCCAATTCACGATACTGCGCCAAGTCGGTACGAATACCGCCAGACAGTTTCTTAATAACTTTAGTTTGTGCTGCACCACCAACACGTGACACAGAAATACCCGCGTTAATCGCAGGACGTACGCCGGCGTTAAACAAGTCAGTTTCCAAGAAGATCTGACCGTCAGTAATCGAAATAACGTTGGTTGGAACGAAAGCAGAAACGTCACCAGCTTGAGTTTCAATAATTGGCAATGCAGTCAATGAGCCTGTCTTACCTTTTACTGAACCGTTTGTAAATTTCTCAACGTAATCAGCACTTACACGAGCAGCACGCTCAAGCAAACGTGAGTGGAGATAGAACACATCGCCAGGGTAAGCTTCGCGGCCTGGTGGGCGACGCAAGAGTAATGAAATCTGACGGTATGCAACAGCTTGTTTAGTTAAATCGTCATAAACGATCAACGCATCTTCGCCACGGTCGCGGAAGTATTCACCCATTGTGCAACCAGCATATGCTGAGAGGTACTGCATCGCTGCAGACTCGGAAGCACTCGCTGCAACAACAACTGTGTATTCCATTGCGCCGAGCTCTGTGAGCTTGCGCACAACGTTAGCAATAGTAGAAGCTTTTTGACCAATCGCAACGTAAACGCAATAAACGCCTTTACCTTTTTGGTTGATGATCGCATCAACTGCAACTGCTGTCTTACCTGTTTGACGGTCACCAATGATCAACTCGCGCTGACCGCGGCCGATTGGAACCATTGCATCAATCGCTTTCAAACCAGTTTGAACTGGCTGACTAACAGATTGACGTGCGATAACGCCTGGAGCAACTTTTTCGATAAAGTCAGTCAACTTAGTGTTGATTGGGCCTTTGCCATCAATCGGCTGACCGAGCGCGTTTACAACGCGACCGAGCAACTCTGGGCCAACTGGAACTTCCAAGATGCGGCCAGTACACTTAACTGGATCGCCTTCTTTAATATGGGTGTACTCACCCAACACCACAGCACCAACTGAATCACGCTCAAGGTTCAACGCGAGGCCGATTGTGTTGTTAGGGAACTCCAACATTTCGCCCTGCATAACACCAGACAAGCCATGTACACGGCAAATACCGTCGGTCACTGAAATTACAGTGCCTTCGTTGCGAAGTTGGGAATCAACACCCATTTCGCTAATTCGGCTTTTGATCAGTTCACTGATCTCGGAAGGGTTGAGTTGCATTACTTACTCCTGGGTCTTATTTCGTATGTTCTTAATAGGGATAACTTATGCGCCAAGACTTGCTTGCATTTGAGCTAACTGTGCTTTAACTGAACTATCCAATACCTCATCACCAACTTGAATGCGAACTCCGCCAATCAATGCAGGATCTACTTGAATAGTTGGGCGCAATTCTTTACCCCCAAAGCGCTTCTTCAAACTTGACAACAAATCATTTAACGCTGAACCCTCTAATGGGAATGCGCTAGTAATCATTACTTCTGCTGCACCTTCGCTTTGATTCTTCATTGCCTCAAATTGACGCGCAATTTCAGGAATGGCAGATAAGCGATGGTTTTGATTTACAAGACTTAAAAAACTTGCAATTTTGCCGTCCAGCTTTGTCTTCACCATACCGGAAAGCAATTTGCTTAAATCATCTGCAGATACTTTTGGATTGTTTGATAAAGCAGCAACTTCTGGCAATGCAGCTAGCTGCGCCAATTCATTTAACTGCTCTAAACAAGTAGCAAGCTCAGCAGGCTTAGCGCTTTGAAAAAGCGCTTCAGCGTAAGGGCGTGCAATCGTGGCTAATTCAGCCATATCAAAGTTCTGCCTTTAGTTGATCAAGCAATGTGCCATGGGCTTTTGCATCAACTTCACGACGCAAAATTTGCTCTGCACCTTTAACAGCCAACACGGCAACTTCAGCACGCAACACTTCGCGAGCACGAGTTACTTGTTGATCTGCATCTTGCTTAGCTTGAGAAATGATGCGGGCTGCTTCAGCTTGTGCATTGACGCGAATTTCTTCGGCGGACATCTGTGCACGTTTTTCTGCCTCTGCAACACGCTGCACACCCTCTTGGCGTGCTTTATTTAATTCTTGCTCTGCTTCATTGCTTGCTAATGCGAGTGCTTCTTTACCGCGCTCGGCAGCAGCTAAGCCGTCAGCAATTTTGCTTGAACGCTCGTCTAACGCCTTAACTAGCGGTGGCCACACAAAGCGTGCAACAACCCACCATAAGACGAAGAAAACGATCATTTGCGCGAATAGGGTCGCGTTCAGATTCACGATATTCCTTTCAGTATTGTTGAGAACGGTTGGATGACCCGGTGGTCATCCACGCCAAAACAATTACTTAATAACTGCGAGCAGTGGGTTTGCGAAAGCAAACAACATTGCAACACCAACGCCGATCAAGAACGCAGCGTCGATCAAACCAGCCAAAAGGAACATCTTAGTTTGGAGTGGCTCCATCAATTCTGGTTGACGTGCACAAGCTTCGATGTACTTACCACCCATCAATGCAATACCTAAACAAGCACCGATCGCGCCGAGGCCGATGATGATGCCGATAGCGATTGCTGTGAAACCTTGAATGTTTGCGAGAAATTGTTGCATGTTGCTGACTCCTGAAGTTAAAGAGATAAGTTAAAAGTAAAAATCTTAGTGATGGCTATGCGCTTGCCCGATGTAAACCAAAGTCAACATCATGAAAATAAAGGCTTGCAACAAAATAACCAAAATGTGGAAGATGGCCCAAGCTGATCCAGCAATAACATGGCCCACCAATCCGAACAGGGATAAATCTAAATTAAATGTCCACACACTACCTAGCAATGCGATCAACAAGAAAACTAACTCGCCGGCATACATATTGCCGAACAGTCGCATTCCCAATGAAACACCTTTAGCAAGATATTCAATGATGTTCAAAGCGAGGTTGAATGGCGCCAAGTACCACTTAGCACCAAACGGGGCAGAAACGAGCTCGTGCAAGAAACCACCAAAACCCTTTACTTTGAAGCTGTAAAAGAAAACCAAAAGCAAAACAGACATGGACATGCCCATGGTCGCATTGAGATCGGTTGTAGGAACAACCTTATGGTGCGGAACATGGACACCAAAGCTTTCGATGAAATGATTTACGCCCAAAACCCAATCCACAGGGACCAAGTCTAAGGTGTTAAGAAGGATGATCCAAAAGAATACAAATAGGGCGAGTGGAGCAATGTACGAGCGGTCGCCATGAACGATGCTTTTCGATTGGGTTTCTGCCATTTCGACAATCATTTCCACAAAGCACTGAAAGCGGCCTGGCACACCTGGGGTTGCACGACGTGCTGCAATCAACAAAATCAATACGGTGAGCAGGCCCATGGCTGATGCCCAAAAAATAGTATCCAAGTTGATGATGCTGAAATCAATAATGGACGTCTGTGGTCCACCTGTATTGTTGAGGTTTTGTAAGTGCTCAGAAATGTACGCTGTTGGCGTCATTTGCTCGGCAGCCGCGTGGGCCTGGTTTACTTCGCTAGACATCTCTTAACTAGTCCTTTGGTTCAATCACATTTATTACTCTTAGCGCCACAACCACGCTAGCCATACACACTTTAGGGCAAGCACATAAGTCACCAACAATGGGACCCAATGCACACCCGGGATCAAAAAAGCGACCCCTAAAAACAGCATCAAGGTGACGACGATTTTGATAAATTCGCCCGAAACCAATGCCGCTAAGTAATTCCCAGGATTCAATATTTGCGTTTTTTTTGCCAACTCCAACCTAATCAAGAACAGGGTTGAAGGCAAGACGCTAATTAAACCACCTAAAAAGGCCGACTGAGTATAAAGGCTTACCCCTACCGGCTCCCCAAAAATTGACCAAACCACCATACTGAGCACTGTAAGCACTACTTGTGCTGCCAAGATCCTCCAAGGCGACAGCGGGGGGTGTTTAACAGCATTGCTGAGTTGCAGCGCCGTCATTTCCCCCTTGCTTAGGACTCGGTAAACCTCTTCGTCAGGCTCATCCCAGTCATTTGCCTCGGAAAATCGATTTTTTTGAGGAATCAATTTAGCCCCGTGAGTTTAATGTGTGCACTGCAATAGGTCAAATGTTTTAGGGTCATTTTTGAAGAGTTTTAAGCCCCAACGCCCAGCTTTTTCAACAATGAATCCAACTCATCAAATTGGCTAAACCGGATTCTGAGCTCGCCACCCTTGCCTTTGAACTTAAATTCAGCGTTTAAGCCTATCAAATCAGCAATTTCTTGAGTTAAGCGGCGCATATCAGGATCTCGACTTGGCGCACCCACTTCCGACTTCATTTTGGCTTTTTTGTCCCCAATCTGGCCTCCGGCAAGCGCGAGGGCAGTAGACATTTTTTCAGCCTCTCGAACAGACAGGCCCTGAGCCGCAATTCTTTGCGCCAAAGCAATTTGACTGGCACCAGGCAAGGGTAATAAAGCGCGGGCGTGGCCCATGTCAATATCGCCTGCCAATAGCATGGCTTGCACTGGTTTTGCTAATTGATTTAAGCGCAATAAATTTGTTACAGCACTACGTGACTTGCCTACCGCTTTTGCAGCTTGCTCATGCGTAAAACCAAACTCTTCAATTAATCTGGCGAGGCCTTGAGATTCTTCTAGAGGATTCAAATCCTCGCGCTGCATATTCTCGACCAAAGCCATCGCTGCAGCAGCTTGATCATTGGCGCCAGAAACTAAAACGGGCACCTCTTTTAAGCCAACTAAAGTTGCGGCACGAAAGCGGCGCTCACCCGCAATAATTTCGTATTTGCCGGGAGCAACTAAACGCACCAATAGTGGTTGCATCACACCTTGCTCACGAATACTTTCAGCCAGCTCTTGTAATGCGCCCGCTTCCATTTTTTGTCGGGGTTGATATTTACCCGCCTGCAATGCAGTCAAAGGCAAACGATTAATTTCTGTTGTGATTTCTTTTTGCGCTTTGTCACCGAGTAAGGCCTCCAAGCCGCGACCTAAACCTTTTTTCTTTATTGCAACCATAATATTTTATTGTTCCTAAGTTTTACATTTGCTTGATGCGCTCAATCATCTCGGCACCAAACTCTAAGTAAGCTTTAGCGCCACGTGATGACTTATCAAACGCCACCCCAGGAAGCCCGTAGGACGGAGCCTCGGCCAGGCGGACGTTGCGGGGAATAATGCTCTTGAATACTTTGTCACCAAAGTGCTCAAGCAATTGATCGGAAACTTGTTGCTGCAATGTCATGCGCGCATCAAACATCACGCGCAACAATCCAATAATCACCAGGTCGGGATTTAAATTGGCATGCACTTGTTTAATGGTATTCACTAAATCTGACAAACCTTCTAATGCAAAATACTCACACTGCATTGGTACGATCACACCGTTCGCCGCACACAATCCATTCAGCGTTAACAGAGATAACGCAGGGGGACAATCAATCAAAATAAAATCGTAATCATCTGCTACGAGCGCAAGCGCATCTTTTAATCTTTGCTCGCGAGAATCCAAATCTACTAACTCAATTTCTGCGCCAGCTAAATCTCGATTTGCTGGCAACACATCGTAGCCAGAGCTCTCGCAACGCACAGCAGATTCTTTCACCGACGACAAGCCAATTAGGACTTGATACACCGTACTATTGAGATCCGCTTTTTCAATTCCAGATCCCATTGTGGCGTTACCCTGCGGATCTAAATCTACCAATAAAACACGTTGCTGATGCCCAGCTAAACCGGCAGCCAAATTCACAGCGGTAGTCGTTTTTCCAACACCACCTTTTTGATTTGCAATACAAAATATTTTGGCCATAGTTTTTCTTAAAAATGTCGTGCTTTAAAGGGGTAATTTTCTCATGGGGGATAAAACTAAAAGCCGGCGATCTACCTCTAAATTCGGGATCTGTAGGGGCTCATCAGCTACCAATCGCCAGTCATCCATACAAACATCCTGCAACTCTTCATCTGCGCGCTTAGACTTCATCGCAAATACCAAGCCATCAGGCTTGAGAAGGGGTAAGGAAAGCTCTAGAAAGTGGGCAAGATTAGTAAACGCCCTAGAAATCACCGCATCAAACTGTCCTGGTTGAGATTTGGCCACCGCCTCGACACGATCACTCAGCACCTGAATATTCTTTAAACCCAGCTTACCGCGCACATGTTGCAAGAATGCCGTCTTTTTCCGGATGGCCTCAATCAAGGTCACATGCCACTCGGGCTGCAAAATAGCAATAGGAATTGCAGGCAGGCCACCGCCCGACCCCAAGTCAGCAATTTTAGGGTTTTGTACACCTAGAAATTGGCGCATTACTGGCAAAACTGTAATGGAATCAATAAGATGCAGACGAACAGAGTTCTTTTCACCCTCAATTGCAGTTAAATTATGCACCTGGTTCCAGCGGCCCATTTCCTGCAGGAAAAGCTCCAAATCGGCAATATTCCCAGAGCTGAGATTGAGGCCTAAATCCTCAATTCCCAAAGAAACCAAATCATGGCTCATGGGTTTCTTCTTGGGTGCGGCCTAAGCCTTTTTTTAAGTGGACCAATAATAAGGAAAGGGCTGCGGGAGTAACGCCGGAGATCCTGCCGGCCTGACCCAAGGTGCCAGGCTTATGCAAATTGAGTTTTTGCTGAACCTCTTTAGATAAACCAAGAACCTGGGTGTAATCCAAAGCGTCCGGCAAAGGGAAGGTCTCGTTATGCTCTTGCCGAGCAATCTCAACCGCCTGCCTATCTATATACCCTTGATATTTAATGGAAATTTCAACTTGGTCGCTAATTTGTTGCGCTAAACCCAGGTCGTCATCCAACGTTCCTGGCGACCAAAGGCCATCTGCCAAGCCAGTAACCGCCTCATAAGTAATGCCGGGACGCCTTAAAAGGTCTGCCAAACTACACTCGTGGGACAAGTCTTGCCCCAAAAGCTCAGAAACAGCCATTGCCGAGGCATGCTTTGGACCAATCCAAATATCCTGCAAACGGGATGTTTCACGTGAAACAGCCTCTTGTTTTCTGCAGAACGTATTCCAGCGATAGTCGTCGACCAAACCAAGCTTACGACCAATGGTGGTTAGGCGCAGATCTGCATTGTCCTCACGTAAGCTCAAGCGGTATTCCGCGCGACTAGTAAACATGCGATAGGGCTCCTGAACACCAAGAGTAATCAAGTCATCAACCAAAACACCGATGTAGGATTCACTGCGCTTGGGTAGCCATGGCTCTTTGCCTTGTGCCGCCAGGCCGGCATTAATGCCAGCAAGCATGCCTTGGGCGGCGGCCTCTTCATAGCCTGTTGTGCCATTAATCTGGCCGGCAAAATACAAACCTGCGATAGCCTTGGTCTCTAAACTGTGGCGTAAATGGCGCGGATCAAAGAAGTCGTATTCAATCGCATAGCCGGGGCGCACAATAACCGCCGACTCTAGGCCGCGAATACTACGCACCAAATTCCATTGAACATCAAATGGTAGGCTGGTGGAGATACCGTTAGGGTAAAACTCGTTTGTGGTTAAACCCTCTGGCTCCAAGAAAATCTGATGACTATTTCTGGAGGCAAAGCGATGAATCTTATCCTCAATAGAGGGGCAGTAGCGCGGACCAACCCCCTCAATAACGCCGGTATACATTGGGGAACGATCTAAGCCGCCGCGAATAATGTCGTGTGTTTGCTCATTCGTATGAGAAATCCAACAAGGCACTTGCTTAGGGTGTTGCTCTGGTCGACCCAGGTATGAAAAAACAGGTACAGGGTCTAGATCCCCAGGTTGCTCCAACATCACCGAGAAATCAATGGTTCTTCCATCAATCCGGGGTGGAGTACCAGTCTTTAGCCTTCCTTGAGGCAGCTTCAACTCTTTTAATCTTGCCGATAAAGAAACGGCTGCGGGATCACCAGCTCGACCGCCAGCATGATTATTTAAACCAACGTGAATCTTCCCATCCAAAAAGGTGCCCGCAGTCAGCACCACCTTTTTGGCCATAAACTTCAAGCCCATTTGCGTCACCACACCCTGAACCTCATCACCCACAACTAGAAGATCGTCAACGGCGGCCTGGAAAAGGGTTAGGTTTGCTTGGTTTTCAAGACGACGACGGATTGCGGCCTTATATAAAACGCGATCCCCTTGTGCGCGGGTCGCACGAACAGCGGGGCCCTTGCTTGAATTTAAGATCCGAAACTGAATACCAGCCTCATCAGTAGCAGCCGCCATGGCGCCACCCATTGCATCAATCTCTTTAACTAGGTGCCCTTTACCGATGCCACCAATTGAGGGATTACAACTCATGGCCCCCAAACTCTCAATGCTATGGGTAATCAGGAGGGTTTGGCATCCCATGCGCGCAGCCGCGAGGGCGGCCTCAGTTCCGGCGTGACCACCACCAACCACAATGACATCGAAGTTCTTTGAATAACGCATGATTTGCCTCAGATAGGGCGATGATCATAGCATTTTGTAGGTTTCACGTGAAACAAATCTGGAAAAACATAGGCCAAGTATCAAAATAAAACTTCTAACCCATTGTTTTTATTGGTATTTATGTAAAACCTAAGTTAAGTAGCTTAACTATTTTTACTATTTTTTAGAAAGGCTTGGATTGCCGCCTTGGCCGCCTCATCTAAGACATCCATGGGAACCCTTTGAGACCCCTGAACAATCATGAGGGCATAAGGCTTCGCAAGCACCGCAGCTTCAGGACACAAATGCAACTCCTCACCAACCGCCGGTGATTGACTGCGCCAATAATTGATGGCCGCCTCCAAGTCCTGAATACTAACGAACAACATCTTCAAAATTATTTAGTATCGAGCGATAACATGGTGCCGCGACATTTTTTGGCACCACAACGACACTCGTAGTCTTTTTTCATCTGCTTGGTAACCGGGCCCTCAACATCAAGGGAATAGTCATAAAAAAGCTCTTCGCCCTTTTTTAGGTCGCGTTTCGCATAAATAAATACACGAGGCTCACCATTAAAACTATCTTCCCTAGTCTCACAACTTGGCTTACAAGAGTGATTGATCCAACGAGCGGCGTTACCACCATATTTGGCATCAATGCAGCGGCCATCTTCTAGTGAAAAATAGAAAGTGTGATTTGGGTCTTTTGGATCATGTGGGTGGCGCTTCTCGGCCAACTTCCAACTAATGCGCTCACCCTTGTACTCAATAATTGCTGCACCTTTTTTAATGGGTTTGGCAACAAAAACCCCTTTGCCGTGGATTGGTGATGACTTAACAACAATGCAAGACCTATCCACACTCGGTACAACCAATTTCTTTTTAGCCATTTAAATCAAACATCCAGGTTACGAGCGATTAGAGCGTTTTTCTCAATAAAGGCGCGGCGCGGCTCAACCTCGTCACCCATCAAAGTGGTGAAGACTTGGTCGGCAGCAATGGCATCTTCAATTTTGACTTGAAGCAAGGTACGCGAACCCGCATCCATTGTGGTTTCCCACAACTGTGATGGGTTCATCTCACCAAGACCCTTATATCGCTGGCGACTGAGTACGCGCTCCGCTTCAGAAAGTAGCCAAGCGAAAGCCGCCCTGAAATTTTGAATGGATTGTTCTTTTTGGTTTTTATCTGGATCACCTCGGCGCACTTTTGAGCCCGGCAATACTTTGCCAGACAAAACTGCTGCCGCATTTGCTAGGCTCTGATAGTCGTCACCATGTACAAAATCAGAGTTGATTGCAGATAGTTTTAAGTTGCCATGGATGCGGCGCGATAACAGCAACTTAAAGCGTTCAGTGCGCTCTTCTTTTTGCACGATGATTTCTGGTGGAAGTGCTAAAGGGTTTAAAGAGTCTGCTAAGGCAAGGCGCAAACGCTCCGCTGACTCTTGTGCTGATTTCTCAGTGTCTAGATTTAATTGAGTGCCTGAGGCAATGGCACGCAGGGCATCTTCATCAATGTTACGGGATAGGCGATCTACAACCGACTGAATAACTTGATAGTGCTTAGCAAGCTCACCCAATGCCTCACCCTCAATAACCTCGCCTGACGGGGTTTGTAGAGATGCTGACTCTAATGCAATCTTTAAGAGCAACTGGTTCAGTTCAGCATCATCTTTAATGTACTGCTCATTCTTACCAAACTTTACTTTATACAAAGGTGGTTGAGCGATATAAATATGGCCGCGCTCAATCAACTCAGGCATCTGTCTGTAAAAGAAGGTGAGTAAGAGTGTGCGAATGTGACTGCCATCTACGTCCGCGTCGGTCATGATAATGATGCGGTGATAACGTAGTTTGTCAGCTTTATATTCCTCAACACCGATACCGGTTCCAAGAACGGTAATTAAGGTAACCACCTCCTGGCTAGCCAACATTTTATCGAATCGAGCTTTTTCAACGTTGAGAATTTTTCCTTTTAATGGAAGAATCGCCTGGAAACGTCGGTCACGACCCTGCTTAGCAGAACCACCCGCGGAATCTCCCTCAACAATAAATAATTCTGATTTTGTTGGGTCCTTCTCTTGGCAGTCTGCCAGCTTTCCAGGAAGACCCAAACCATCAAGAACACCCTTGCGACGAGTCATGTCGCGAGCCTTACGAGCTGCTTCACGAGCTCGAGCAGCATCTACAATTTTTCCACACAAAATTTTTGCATCGGCTGGGCGCTCTTGAAGATAGGCGCTTAATGCTTCAGCAACAATCTCTTCAACAGGCCCACGAACTTCGCTAGAAACCAATTTGTCTTTTGTTTGGCTTGAAAATTTTGGCTCCGGGACTTTAACCGACAAAACGCAAGCAAGGCCTTCGCGCATATCGTCACCAGAAATTTCTACCTTAGCCTTTTTAGCTACTTCATGCTCATCAATATATTTATTAATAACACGCGTCATCGCTGCGCGTAAGCCTGTTAGGTGGGTACCACCATCACGCTGAGGGATGTTGTTAGTAAAACATAAGACTTGCTCACTAAAACTATCATTCCACTGCATCGATACTTCAGCAGTAATATTGCCGCCCAAGTCTGATGGACGAATACCTTCTGCATAAAAAATATTGGGGTGTAAAACATTTTTTGTTTGGTTAATGTATTCAACAAAACCTTTGACACCGCCAGAGAAGGCAAAGTCTTCTTCTTGACCAGAGCGTTGATCAATTAATTTAATGTGAACGCCATTATTTAAAAATGAGAGCTCACGTATACGCTTAACCAGAATTTCATAATGGAACTCAATATTTCCAAAGATCTCCTCATCAGCTAAAAAATGTACCTCGGTACCAGACAGGCTTGTGTCACCTGTAACGGTGATTGGTGAAACTGCAACACCATTTTCCTCTTGAATATTGCGGTTCTGAATAACGCCACGCGCAAACTCCATGTAATGTGCCTTACCATCACGACGGATGGTGAGCTTCAGCCACTTAGAAAGCGCGTTTACGCAACTAACACCCACACCATGTAAACCACCAGAAACCTTGTAGCTATTTTGATCAAACTTACCACCAGCATGCAACTCGGTCATGACGATCTCGGCCGCACTCCTTTTTGGCTCATGCTTATCGTCGTATTTAATTCCAGTTGGAACGCCGCGCCCGTTATCAACAATAGAAATAGAGTTGTCGGTTTGAATAACGACAGTGATTTCAGAGCAATAACCCGCTAAAGCCTCATCAATAGAGTTATCTAAAACCTCAAAAACCAGGTGATGCAAACCTGTTCCATCGGAGGTGTCTCCGATGTACATACCCGGACGCTTACGAACAGCCTCGAGACCTTCTAAGATTTGGATTGATGATGCACCATACTGCTCTACTACTTTTTTTTCTTCAGTCATTTTTTTCTAAATTAAATACGCATTGGCATCACGACATACTTGAAGTCTTCCGAACCAGGTAAGGTAATCACCGCACTACTATTGGCGTCACCTAAACTAATTTGAATTTTCTCATTTTTCAAGTTTGATAAAACATCTAACAAGTAACTCACATTGAATCCAATCTCAACAGTGTCACCACTGTACTCAGTCTCAATTTCTTCCTGAGCCTCTTCTTGTTCAGCGTTAGTGGATTGAACGGTAATTCGATTTGGTGATAAAGAAAAACGCACACCTTTGAATTTATCGGTCGTCAGAATTGCCGCTCGCTGTAATGCTGATTGCAAAACATCCCGACCTACCACTAATGAGTTTTTATGGCCCTTAGGGATCACTCTCTGAAAATCAGGGAACTTACCCTCAACCAATTTTGAGATGAGTTCAATATCACCAAATGTAAATTTGACTTGGTTTGATGTCAGACTCATTTCTAATAATTCATCTGAGTCTTCAAGTAAGTGTTGACACTCAAGAATAGTCTTGCGGGGAATAATAATTTCCTGTCGCTGGCCAGACCCCACCGGAGCATCGGATAACTCAACTTGAGAATAGGCTAAGCGATGACCATCCGTGGCAACAGCGATCACCTGTTTACCCTCAACAACCAACAGCATACCGTTGAGGTAATAACGGATGTCTTGCTGCGCCATTGCAAAATGCACTTGACTAACCAGTTGACGAAAGCTCTTTTGAGTCATCTTCCAACTTGCAGTCACTTCACCAACGCTTTGCATGACCGGAAACTCGGTTGCAGAAAGTGTTTGTAAAGAAAAACGGCTCTTACCGCTCTGAACAACCATCTTGTTATCTTTAAGATTCAGTGCAACCGGACCCTCCGGAAGTGCGCGCAAGATATCAAGCAACTTTCTTGCAGCAACTGTAGTTGTCACATCTTCAGCACCAACACCAAAACTAGCATTGGTTGTAATTTGAATTTCTATATCGGTGGATATAAAAGAAACCTTATCGCCTTGCTTCTTAAACAATAAATTTGCCAAGATGGGTAAAGTATGTCGACGTTCAACAATGCCACTAACAACTTGAAGTGGTTTTAATAAACTGTCACGTGAAGTGTTTACGAGTTGCATTGCTTTTAAATCCTTGTATATATCTTATTAGTAGTAGTAATAAGGCTTGTTATTTCAGTGGATAAGTCAAAAACCGTATATAAAACAAGCTATTAAAACCAAAAAAACCTGTGGAAAACTTTTGTATAAACACTGCATAAATATTGGATAACTTTTTATCAACACCCTATTTTTGCATGAAGCGTGAGCTTTCCACAATTTATCCACCCCTTATCCCCAAAGTTATCCATTGAGCTATCCACAAACTTATCCACAGGCAAAAAACCTAGGACTTTAGGGTTTGCTCAATAACGTGGATTTCATGGTTAAGCTGCCCATCATGAGAACGCTCCTCACCAATCTTACGAACCGCATGCAAGACGGTGGTGTGGTCTCGACCCCCAAATAATTCACCAATTTCCGGGAGGCTTTTTTGGGTTAATTCTTTAGCCATAAACATGGCAATTTGACGTGGGCGCGCGATATTAGCTGGCCGCTTCTTTGAATACATATCCGCAACCTTAATGCTGTAAAAGTCTGCCACAGCTTTTTGGATGTTTTCGACTGAAATCTGTCGGTTTTGTATTGAAAGTAAGTCTTTTAAGGCTATGCGGGCCACCTCAATTGTGACCTCCTTGCCGTGAAAGCGCACAAAAGCCAGTATCTTTCTTAGCGCCCCCTCAAGCTCACGTACGTTGGATCTAAGGTGCTTTGCCACAAAGAAGGCAACATCTTCGCTCATGGGGATGCCCTCGCTTAAGGCCTTTTTCATCAAGATGGCGACCCGCATCTCAAGTTCTGGCGGCTCGATTGCTACGGTTAGTCCGGAGTCAAAACGAGAGATGAGGCGATCGTCAATCCCAGCCATTTCTTTCGGGTAGGTATCGCTTGTAATGATGACCTGGGCTTTGTTGCTTAAAAGAGCTTCAAAGGCGTAGAAAAACTCCTCTTGCGTCCTCGACTTCCCACTAAAAAACTGAATATCGTCAATAAGTAAGAGGTCTAAAGAGTGGTAATAGCGCTTAAAGCGGTCAAAAGCCTTTTGTTGATAGGCTCTAACCACATCAGAGACGTATTGCTCAGCGTGGATATACCGAATTCGGGCGTTGGGCTTTTCTTTTAAAAGATGATTGCCAATAGCGTGGATTAAGTGGGTTTTACCCAAGCCCACACCACCATATAAAAACATTGGGTTATATGAGGTCCCTGGATTGTGTGCCACCTGAATGGATGCTGCCCTTGCTAGTTGATTGGCCTTACCGGTTACAAAGGTTTCAAAAGTAAGGTTTGGGTTGAGTTTAGAGTGGTCTTCAATTTCAAACGACTGTTCTTCTGTGGAAGAGTTATCTGGGGTAATTGCGACCTCTTGCGGCTCAAGCTTTTCCTTGGGTGAAGTCAACTCTATTGTTTGGGTGCTCGCGCCTTCAACATTGAGGACGAAGTTTAAGTTGATTGGTCGGCCAAAGTATTGGTCGGCAATAGCTTGGAAGCGATCTGAAAATGTCTTTTTAATCCAGTCAAGTTTGAATCTATTCGGAGCCCCCAGTATGAGTGATTGCTCACTTTCATCATAAGAAACCAAGCTCAGGGGTTGAATCCAGGTTTTAAATTGTTGGGGGGATAGCTCACGTGCAAGTATGCCAAGAGCGTCATCCCAAAATCCCAGGGGGCTAATTGAGTTCAATGTGGGTGGATTCTGTAGGTTGCTCATATTTTTGGAGGATCCATTGTAGCGAGCCAAGAA